>JBGCEN010000117.1:0-12806 GCA_045106435.1 Rhodothermales bacterium | reverse complement strand
ATCCCAGAATTAGCGTGTAATAATTTGCGATTTACAAGGTTTTCTTCGGCTGCAACAAGACGTGAAGCTTGATAATATTCAGTTCTAATCAGGTCATCAGGTTTCCGAACACCCTAAACCTTTGATGTAACAATATGATTGAAAAAATGCCACGCTTATCATAGCAAAAACCTTCTTTCGTGTCATCCTGAATCGATTCGGAATTTTTCTGAACACTCCTAACCCTAAACCCTAAACCCTAAACCCTAAACCCTAAACCCTAAACCCTAAACCCAGAACGCGCCAAGGATTTTTATCGTGTCATCCAAACCAGCAAATCAGTGGCTCTGTCTAGCCTTTCATATCTGCTTCCAGTTGGTCTACGCTATCTCTTAATTCAGCAGCGCGTTCAAACTGAAGATTCTCGGCAGCTTCAAGCATTTCTTTCTTCATTTGCGCGATCAGGTCCTGCTTCTGCTCTTTTGTGAGATATTTCACAACTGGGTCTGCAGCAACAGATGGCTTCAGGGTATTCCCATACGTGTAGGACTGGCGTCCATCTGTTTGATCAGCACGTTCCTCTGCTATCATCGTGCCCTGCATGATCTCGTCTTTGGACTTCATAACCGTTTTTGGCGTAATGCCATGCTCTTCATTATAGGCCAGTTGAATGACGCGCCGGCGCTCCGTTTCGTCCATCATACGCTGCATCGAACCGGTAATCTTGTCCGCATACATCACAATGCGCCCATTGGCATTTCGCGCAGCGCGGCCGGCGGTCTGGATCAATGATCTGTCGCTTCGAAGGAAGCCTTCTTTATCTGCATCAATAATGGCGACCAGCGATACCTCAGGCAGATCAAGCCCCTCACGCAACAAGTTGACGCCAATCAACACATCAAAAACACCCAGCCGTAAATCGCGCAAAATCTCAACGCGTTCCAATGCGGCAATATCAGAATGAAGGTACCGTACTTTTATGCCAAACGACTCCAGATAATCGGCTAAGTCTTCAGCCATTCGCTTGGTCAACGTAGTCACAAGCGTCCGCTCTTTTCTGTTGATGCAGATTCTAATCTCCTCCATGAGATCATCAACCTGCCCCTTCGATGGGCGAATGCTAATTACAGGATCTGGTATACCTGTGGGCCGGATAACCTGCTCAACAAAAACACCGCCGCTCTTCTCTAGCTCATAATCCCCAGGCGTTGCTGTAACAAAAATCACCTGATTATGCTTTGACTCATATTCCTCAAACGTCATGGGCCGATTATCAAGAGCAGAAGGCAGTCTGAATCCATGCTCAACCAGCGTCAGCTTCCTGGCCCGGTCACCGTTATACATCGCTCGTACCTGCGGGACTGACACGTGGCTTTCATCGATCACCAGCAGCATATCCTCCGGAAAATAATCAAACAAACAATACGGGCGCTCCCCCGGCTTTAATCCTGAAAGATGTCGGGAGTAGTTTTCGACGCCTGAACAATACCCCACCTCACGCAGCATTTCGATGTCGAACATCGTCCGTTGCTCTAATCGTTGGGCTTCGAGTAACCCTCCGTTTTCCCTTAGCACAGCCAACCGCCACCTCAGCTCTTCCTTGATCGAATCGATGGCTTTTCCCAGCTGATCCTCAGGCGTGACAAAGATTTTGGCCGGATAAATAGTGAGCAGATTCATCTCCTCAAATGTTTGCCCCGTCAACGGCTCAAAGCTGCTTATTTTCTCGACCTCATCGCCCCAAAACTCAATACGATATGCAATGTCTTCGAGATAGGCAGGAAACACCTCAACCACATCTCCCCTCACTCTAAATGCACCCGGCTCAAACGCAACATCGTTTCTCGTGTAGAAAATCTTGCTAAGATTTTTCAACAACTGATTACGGGGGATCTCATCTCCAACTTGTACCTGGGCAATTTGTGACTTGTATTCTTTGGGAGATCCCAGCCCATAAATACAAGACACACTGGCAACAACCAGCACATCGGGCCGGCCTGAAACCAGCGCACTCGTTGCCCGCAAACGAAGTCGATCAATGCGATCATTAATCGACATGTCCTTTTCGATGAACGTATCTGAATGAACGATATATGCTTCAGGCTGATAATAATCGTAGTACGAGATGAAGAACTCTACGGCATTATTGGGGAAGAACTGCTTAAACTCCGCGTACAGCTGGGCCGCCAAGGTTTTGTTATGGCTCATCACCAGCGTAGGACGATTCAAGTTCTGCACAACATTGCTAATCGTAAACGTTTTGCCCGTACCGGTGGCCCCAAGAAGTGTCTGATAGTTGTCCCCCCGCTTCAAGCCGGCTGTCAGTTCAGCAATTGCTTTGGGCTGGTCGCCCGTTGGTGAAAAAGGTGAGGTGAGCTCAAACCTTTTATCCAAATTTTCGTCAAGCATAGTGAACGGATTAAGGGGGCTATTTCTGAATCGATTGTACATGGCTCAATCCGTATAACTACCCATTGGTGAGGTTTACACTGGAACACTAAGGGACGTAGTGATCTGCGGTGAGTTCCTTTGAATTGTTGTGAAAAACGAGCCGCTATTTCCGTACATTAATCCAGCAAGCAATCTACTCCCGATAAATTGTATGGAAGAGCAGATAGACGTGGAAGAACAATGGCAAAATCTGTGCGATCAAACGAGTACAGACATTGCCGGCCTGCAAGCAAGATTTGAGTTTCTTGAGCGCATCACGATTACAGAACCACATGCTGTTCTGCGCTGGTGCGATACCACTTTAAAAGATTCTCAACGCATTGGCTTTACAGCAGGCATTGCATCGAGCCTGGCGATAAAAGGGTTTGCACATTATATGCTTTCGAATCACGAGAAGGCACTCCCCCTCCTTTCAGAAGCACTGGCCCTCATCGAGCCGCTCTCTCTACCAGAACTGGAATGCAAGATCACCCGGGCCATAGCCGGCGTACACATCAGTCTGGGCAATCTCGGCAAGGTGGTGGAATTTGGGCAGCGTACGCTTACACTGGTTAAAGAAACTGGGGACAAGAGAGAAGAAGCGTGGGTACTACATGGCTTTGGTATGGGATTCGAAGAATTTGGGCAATTAGAGCAGGCACTTCAGTACTATAAAGACAGCCTGGAATTATTCAGAACGCTGGAATTAGCTACAGATACCGACAGAACACTTTCTGGTATAGGTAGAGCATTAACCGGGATTGGAGGCATACACCAAAAGCAAGGGCAATTTGAAGAAGCCTTTCCCTTTCACGAAGAGAGCCTCGTGTACTTTAAAGCCGGCAACAACAAAATTGGCGAAGCAAGGGCCCTAAACGATCTTGGGGCAGTTGCTTTACACCGGGGCGCAGTAGAGGATGCTTTGCGTTTACATACGGAAAGCCTGAACATCCGAAAAGAGATTAAAAACCGTCAGTCTCAAAGCACCAGCCTTCTTAACATTGGCAAGGTCTATATTTTTTCCGGGCAACATGACCAGGCCATTGCACACCTGAAAGAAGCGCTTGAAATCGCAGAAGAAGTCAAAGCCAAGACGCGTATTTTCCAGATTCACCTCACCCTTTCAGAAGCGTACGAGCAGGCCGGCAATCTGCAAGCCGCGCTAGATCACTATCGTCTGTACAATCAACTGAAAGACGAAGTCTTCAACGAGGAGTTAAACGCCAGGACTGCTAACATGGAGGCTACTTTTGAAATTGAGCGAGCAGAAAAAGAAGCGGAAATTGCACGGCTCAAAAATGTCGAACTGTATGCAAAAAATGAACAGCTCGAAAAATTACTCAAAGACCTTCAAGCAGCCCAATCACAGCTCATTCATTCTGAAAAACTTGTTTCCCTGGGCAACCTTACAGCTGGTATTGCCCATGAATTAAAAAACCCGCTTAATTTCGTTAACAACTTTGCCGCCCTGGCTGTTGAGCTAATGGAGGAATTGGAAGAAGCCTTGCGCGTGGGTTCAGAAATGTATAAAACCAGTGTACCAGACGATGTTCAGGATTTATTGGATACGCTACGATTCAACACATTAAAAGTAAATGAGCATGGACAACGGGCCGATAGAATTGTCCACAGTATGCTCGAACATGCAGGAGGACGATCGGGCATAAAAGAAGCCATTCAGATAAACGACTTATTGAAAGATTACGTCAAGCTCGCATACCATGGCATGCGCGCCACAGACAGAACGTACAAGGTTACCATCGAGCAACTGTTTACCAGCGACGACACAACGGTTGAAGCCATTTCACAGGATTTAGGCCGGGTCTTTCTAAATATTCTGAACAATGCTTTTTACACCACCCAAAAAAAGCAATCCCGGACACCTACAGGGTATGCGCCACACGTGACAGTTAAGACCGTAAATACAGGAAGCCACATCTCCATTCAGATTGAAGATAATGGAGAAGGCATAGCAGAAGAAGATCTGAAAAGGATTTTCGAGCCCTTCTATACATCAAAACCAAGTGGCTCTGGCACCGGACTGGGACTCTTCCTCAGTTATGAAATTATCGTTCAAGGGCACGGAGGCGAGCTATTAGTCGAAAGTGTAAGCGGAAAAGGTTCTATATTCACTATTAACCTTGCCATATTGAGACATAGCGAAAGTATATCCTGATTTTGAATATGGTATATACCTATCTTAGCAAACGAAAAAACGTTCAATGCCGGCTTTAAACTGATTATCCAGCTAGAATCCGGAGAACCTTCCGTTTACGCGTTCATTTACATCCACACGCTTTACCCATTTCTACATCAAGGTTTTATGGAGCAATTTAGCTTAAATGTCCTGGTAGTTGACGATGAAGAGGATATTCAGTGGCTCTTTAAGCAACAGTTTCGAAGGGAAATTCGATCAGGAAAACTTACTTTTCACTTTGCACTTTCTGGAGAAGAAGCACTCTCCTTCATGAGAGAAGGTGCGGGTGCACACGTGGTTCTGGTTTTTTCAGATATCAACATGCCGGGCATGACAGGCCTTGAATTATTAAAAGAGCTTCGTTCTGAATATGAAAACCTGCCCGTCCACATGATTACAGCATATGGTGATGATGTCAATTACCAAACTGCGATGCAATATGGCGCAGCCGGCTACATGACCAAGCCAATAGATTTCTCCCAATTAAAATCTACCGTGCAGGCGCTATTGAACTAAATATGTCAACATCTACCAAAATACTCGTAGTAGATGATGAACCGGATCTGGCTGTTCTTGTCAGACAAAAGTTCAGAAAGCATATACGGGACGGTATTTTTTCTTTTGCCATAGCCAGCGATGGCATGGAAGCACTCAACGTGCTGGAGAAAGATGCAGATATTGAGATTGTTTTAACGGACATCAATATGCCGCGCATGGATGGACTCACCCTGCTCAGCAAAATTTCAGAACTGGATCGTCAACTCCAGGCCATTGTTGTTTCTGCCTACGGTGACCTCGGTAATATTCGCCTTGCCATGAACCGAGGGTCTTTTGATTTCCTGATGAAGCCTATCGACTTGCTAGATCTGGAAATCACAATTAACAAGGCGAAAGAAACGGTTCAACAGCAGAAAAAGGCTGCCAGGGTCAGGAAAACCTTCGGGCGTTATTTGTCAGATGAAGTTGTTGCCACCCTGCTCTCCAAACCCGACGCACTCAAGCTCGGCGGTGAAAAGAGGAAAGTCTCTATTCTGATGTCTGATTTGCGGGGGTTTTCGATTATCTCCGAGCACTTGCCCCCCGAGCAGGTTGTGGATGTCTTGAATATCTACCTCGGTAAAATGGCAGATATCATCGCGCTTCACAATGGCACAATCGATGAGTTCATTGGTGATGCTATTCTGGTTATTTTTGGCGGCCTGATTACCAAAGAAGATGACGCAGCACGCGCAGTGGCCTGTGCACTTGCCATGCAAAACGGCATGAACGAGGTGAACGAATCTTTGCGCAAAAATGGCCTGCCGGCGCTTGAAATGGGGATCGGCATCAATACAGGCGAGGTTGTTGTAGGCAACATAGGCTCTCAAACACGCGCTAAATATGGCGTAGTAGGCAGCCATGTAAACCTCACGGCCCGGATTGAATCCTATACGGTTGGCGGGCAGGTCCTTATCTCGGATGGCACACGCCGTGAACTTGACGGGCTTGTTCAGTTAGGGCGCGAGATGAAATTATCCGCCAAAGGATATTCCAATCCAATCAATATTTATGAAGTAGAGGGGATTGGCGAACCTTATAACATAAACCTGCCCTCACTTAACGAATCACTTAAACAACTAGAAAAACCGCTCCCTTTCAGCTTCAGCATCCTTGACGGCAAGCACATGACGGGAGATTTGTTGTCAGGCAAAATCATTGCCCTCTCTTCTACCATGGCATTAATTGAGAGCGAGCAAAATCTGGATGAACTTGCCAACATCAGAATCGAATTTCATACAGGAAGCAATGAAGCCATCGAAATAACGGGCGACCTCTATGCAAAAGCGGTAGCTTCAATTCCTCAGCAACATGCCACAAAGATTCGATTTACGGCTGTCCCAGAAGATATCGCTGAAGCCATAAGACAGTTGTGCAATTAAAGACCTCCAGGATAGCCATCGCAAATCGCTCAACCAGCTATTGAAAATGAGGTTTTTTCCACCTAATTTCGCTCGAGGCATTTAAACGTTCTACTTGAAAAGCAGGAGGTTGTGTATAAAAACACATAGCCTTCGACTTAAGCAAGGAACGAGTCATAGATAAAACCGGACCTATCTCTGACGCTCCCCGGTTTACTTGCCCAATCTTGTTAATGAGTGAAGCGCTGGTACGCTCTCAGATGCCTATTGAGATTTTAGTTGTGGACGATGAACCGGATTTGCAATTGCTCATCCGCCAAAAGTTCAGAAAGCGTATTCGCGCGGGTGAATGGGTATTCCATTTTGCCCACAATGGCTTTGAAGCGTTGGATAAGCTCGCAGAACAACCCGATGTGAGCCTGGTGTTAACAGACATCAACATGCCGGGTATGGATGGCCTTACACTTCTTGACCGCCTTGCCAATTTAGATAACACCTTCAAATCGATCGTTATTTCTGCCTACGGAGACATGAGCAATATCCGTACGGCCATGAATAGAGGGGCTTTTGATTTTGTCACCAAACCGGTGGATTTCGAAGACCTTGAAATAACAATCGACAAAACGCTTCGAGAAGTAACGGCATTCCGGGAGGCTTTGAGTTCGCAGAAAACCCTGTACGCAATACAAAAAGAGCTCGCTGTTGCCGCACGAATCCAGGAAGCGTTTATTCCAGCAAAAACACTCGAAACAGACCAGATAAGCATTCACGCATTTCTGGAGCCGGCCAATGAGGTAGGCGGTGATTTCTTTGACTTCTTCCAGTTGGATGATCATCGCATAGGCATAGTAATTGGCGATGTATCCGGCAAAGGTGTATCAGCAGCGTTGTTTATGGCTATTACAAAAACACTGCTCAAAGCCATTGCCATGGATGGACGCGATCCGAAGGCATGCATGACCTACGTAAATGCCTTGCTCTATCCTCAAAGTTTGGCAGAAGTATTTGTAACAAGCTGCTATGGCATTCTTGATACGCGGACTGGCGCTTTTGAATACACAACAACGGGCCACTTCCCGCCCTTCGTAATTCGACAGAATGACACCATTGAGTTGCTGGATCCTATCAGAAGTGTTGGTTTGTGCATGACTAAAGACTTTCAATATGATTCTAAATCAACTACGCTGCAACCGGGCGATAGTATTTTCATGTACACCGATGGCCTGAATGAAGCAGCCAGAGCAGATGGGCAGTTGTTCACGGATGAAGGGGTTGAATCAACCCTTCGAGAAACGATTCAGCAAGACAATCTTTTTTCAGCAAAAGAGCGCGTCGCACACATTGTAGCTGCAGTAAAAGAATTCACGAAAGGCGCTCCTCAATCAGATGACCTGACGTTGCTTATGCTACACTACAAACCACAATAAAGGTTGATCACCTGACATCTCTGTATCAGCTAATAGTGTACTAACGTTGATTCTACATTAGCCAAAGCTTAAGCATCAACGGATGAATGGAGTTATTCTTGCTGTATTTAACATCTTATATTAAAGCATCCAATTTAATCCCCTCCTCGATACTGCGAAACTAGTTGTACCCAACAACTTCAATAGTACAATAGCATGTCTACCTCAACACTTTCTCCAACAAAGCCCGAGGCTTTAAACTCATTATTTAGCCTTGGTGATCAGTTACAATTTGAGTCTGGCCCCGGCGGCTTTACCATTGCCCGTCTGTCTTCACCCTGGGGAGAAGCAACCGTTTCTGTATACGGCGGCCACGTGCTCTCCTACACACCGACTGGCCAGGAGCCAGTTTTGTGGGTAAGCGAAGAAGCCCAATATGAAGCCGGCAAAGCGATACGCGGGGGTATTCCGGTTATCTGGCCCTGGTTTGGTCCCAACAAACAAGATCCTGACAAACCAAGCCATGGATTTGCAAGAAACCAGACGTGGGAGGTGTTTGCCAGCAGATTAATTGACAACGAGAAACCACAACTCCGCCTCATTCTGCAAGACAATGCAATGTCTTATTCGGCGTGGCCCCACTCTTTCCGCATTGAACTGATAGTTACTTTAGATAAAAGTCTGCATGTAGACCTGCAGATCATCAACACGGGCAACAGTCCGTTTGATTTCACGGGTGCGCTCCATACCTACCTCAATGTTAGTCAGATTGAAAACGCCTCCATCGCCGGCCTTGAAGGTTGCTTATACATCGATCAACTGGAAAACATGGCTATAAAATCTCAGCACAAAGACATTACGTTTGAAGCTGAAACGGACAATATTTACTTCAATACCAAATCTTCCTGCCATCTGCTTGATGCAGGCTACAACAGAAAAGTTGTTGTTGAAAAAAGAGGCAGTGGCTCTACAGTTGTATGGAACCCATGGATAGCAAAAGCTAAACGGATGTCAGATTTTGGCAATGAGGAGTACAAAACAATGTTGTGCATAGAAACGGCCAACGCCGGCCCCGATTCGATTACACTCAATCCCGGCGGAGAGCATGTACTCGGCACTTCAATTCATGCGTTTGCCCTGGAGAACCTATAAATCGTGGAAGATGGGGAGAATGATATCATAATCCTCTTACCTTTGCGCACCTGTTTTGCGTACCAGCTTTGCATCCCAGATTTGAATTGTGATTGACGGAATTGGCTTGTCAGCGCATTGGAAGAACCAGAAATAATACCTTTTTTTACTGGCCGGCAAAAAAAAAGGAGTAGGTAGAAGATTTCAGAGATACGAACATATTCGTCTAATTTTTTCGTTCTCTGAAATAAGCGTTCCGTATCTTTCAGGGTAAGGACGTGCAATACGGCACCCTTTATTCTCAAGGCGTAGTTGATAGCTGAATGTCTAACGAAAGAGATATCCTCGCATCAGAGGTACCTGAAAGACTACTTGTAGCAGATTGGGATGATGTTTTACCCAGGGTTCAACTCTGGGCAAATCATTTTCATAGACGCTATCTACGCAATATCCGCGCAGCTCCTTCCGCTGAAGACCTTGTACAGGAAGCCATTGTCAAGCTTTATGCTGGACAGAGAAAGTTACCAGACCATGTGCCGCTCTTAACCGTTATCATTAATAACATTCAGAGCGACATCTGGAATTTCCTTACAAAAGAAGGGTATACGCAAAAGGATAGTAAAGGCAAGGGACGCAGAGGTTGGGGGCGACATATTGGACTGGAAGAATGGATGGAGGATTCTGATCAACAGATCATTCCTCCTGGCGCTGAACTCAATGGTTTACATAGTTCGATAAAGGAGAAAATTGGTAACGACAATGAATTAACCAAAATGGTTGACTTTTTATTTGAAGACCCTTTATTAAAACCAAGAGACCTCGCACGTTTGATGGGTATGTCGATCAAAAACGTGAACAATGCACAGAAACGACTCAGGCGCCGGCTGAAAAGCTTGCGAAATTCACTGGATAAAACCTAATGCTTCCCATCCACATTCCGGTCTATTTCTCTCATGGGTAAACAACCTAAATCAGGACGCGCTTCCAAGAAGAACCTGTCGCAAAACGCGGCATGGTTCGAAGAACGCCTGGAAAGCGACATGCTGGACCTGGAGTCACTTGCGTCGATGTCCATCGATGATGTTAACGCTGAGCTAAAGAAATTCAAGCCCAAGCAAAAAGCATTTGTTGAATCGCTGAACGCCAAACTACCCGCCGGCGCATCAATCCCGGTCCCCAAGGCACCTGCAAGAAAGCCGCGCCGCACAACACAGGCTACCAAAGCCGGCGACCGCCAGGCGTCTGCTGCTACGCCTTCAGTCACACGCAGATCAAGTAGAATATTTGGTCTTAAAAGCGCGCTGTTTTTATCCGTGCTTATTATTGCCTCTGCAGTTTTAGTCCCCAAGTTGATACGAGACTACAGGGCCGACAAACTTGAAACAGTCACGGCTATTGAAAAAGAAGTACCGCAGGACACCAACAAACCCCCTACGTGGATTGAAGGGCCGGCGGTGGATGAGTTGGTTAGAGGCGTAAGGTATACCATTCAAGGGCTCGAACAAGTTGTCTTGCGTGCTCCGCTACCAACCAACCCAGGCGACCTGACAGCCAACTTCAAACTGCGCATGACCGTCGACAGCAATGGAAAGGTTACTGGGCTTGAACCACTTTCAGTCGACTCCTCTGATTTTGAACCAACAGTGATCGATTCTTTACTTCAGTGGAAATTCAGTGCCCTGGCCAACAGCGACCAACTCACTGAAGCAGTAGTTACGATCAGATATATACCCGAATAAGCACCTTTTTAGAAGCTTAGACACATTAACAAAAAAGAAAGCCCGGATATCATGGAATATCCGGGCTTTCTTTTTTAACTGTATAAAAGATCTGAGGCTATTGCGTTGGTACAAGCTTCCAGAGTTGATTGTCGCCCGTATGGCAATCCCACTGGATGGCATTTCCTCCGTTTGAATGTGAACCACCATCAATATCAAGACATTTATTGCTGTGTTGCGCTTGAATCTGGAAGTATCCATTTCCCTTATCAATGAGTTTCCAGCGCTGATTCTGCCCTGTGTGGCCATCCCACTGCTGCACATTAGCTCTGTTACTATCGGAATCACCTGCTACGTCGAGCCGCTTGCCGCTGTGCTGCACCTCAAGATTATAGTATCCATCTCCTACCGCAACAACCTGCCACTTTTGGTTGAGGCCAGAATGGCAATCCCATTGGTGAACATTGGCTGCATTGCTTTGAGAGGAGGCGTAAACATCCAGACACTTCCCACTGCTTTTCACCTGTATTTTGTAAAGGCCTACTAGTGAATTTGTCCCTACCCACACACTTTTATTGGGCGTATTATCTATCAAGCCTGACACATCAGATTTTGCGGTTGTAAGCAATGCGTCACGAACTTGCCGAGGTGTTGCCTGTGGATTCTGGGCAAGATAAAGCGCTGCGGCACCAGTAACGTGACCTGCTGACATAGAGGTACCTGTCATTGTTGCAACCGAAACAGCATTTCCGGCTGAAGGAGCAAGAGACAGAATGTTCTCACCAGGAGCCAAAATATCAATGGTTGGCCCATAATTGGAGAAGTCACTAAAACTACCATCCATGTCATATGAGCCTACAGTAATTACGTCGTGTACATGAGCCGGCGTTGTATTTTCTACAGGATCGCCAGCATTTCCAGCTGATACGATAAACACAACTCCTGCGTCAATGGCTGCCTGAATCGCATAGTCTAGCGCGGTGTAATTGACACTTCCGATGTCTTCACCCAGGCTCATATTCACAACCATAGGTTCAGATGGATTGGCTAGTTTCTGAGCCAGGATGTGCTCTACAGCTGCAATAGAAACCGATACATCGGTCCCTCCCTCGTCGTTAAGCACCTTGTAGTTATGAATGTTTACACCTGGCGCAATTCCAACAAGGCCATAGTTGTTGTCCGTTGCGGCTATGATGCCGGCGATGTGCGTACCATGACCGTCATAGTCACGTGAATCTTGTTGAGCCAAGTCACGAAAATCAACGTTCTCTACAACATTCAAGTCATCATAATCACTGTTCTGTCCCAAAGAAACGCCCGTATCGAGCACGTATACTGACACATTATTCACGCTACCTTGGCCATCTCCGGAAACGGCCCAACTAGACTGGCCACCAACTGCGGCTACACTCCATGGGATTCTCTGATTATCCAGACTGTACGCACCAGAACCCTCAGGTAATTCAACACTGAAATCGGGTTCAAACCATGCAATATCCGGATCTGCCTTTAACGCCGAAATAAACGCATCAAAATCTCCGACACCAGATGAATCTTCGATGCTAATCGCAAACCCAGGAAATGCGTTTATAAACTCATAGCGGTCCAACACCTTGAACCGGTCAAGAACCTTAAATCGGTCCAATATTTTGAAACGATCTAATATCTTTTGTTGCTTAACAGAAAAAATCAGGGTAAGCTCGGGGTTTCCATTTTTATTGGCCCCTTTAACTTTTATGGCCTGATCAAGTAAGTCTGCATGGCGAAACTTGTCTTGCGGGGCGACATCTATAATACTATCTGGCTGCGCATCATCGATGATGCTATCGCAACCCTGAAGTAAAGCAGGACTAAAGAATAATAATCCTACAATAGCGAGATTGAACCAATTGGTTCTTTTACCGGGGGAGGGCATAGTTGAACCTGCGTTTAAACACTGTACGTATATCGAGCGCCTCATTTGTGGTGGGAACGAGGCATACCATTCAGTGGGTATATCGACCCATTTATACAATTCTTAAGCGCCGGCCTCCCTTTAGCAAAAAAA
>JBGCEN010000116.1:0-8905 GCA_045106435.1 Rhodothermales bacterium | reverse complement strand
TCAAAATCATTTTCCAGGAGGCTGTTTGTCAGCGCATCGACGGTTTTTTTATCTTCAAATCGAACACTGCGTCCCAGGGCAAAGCCCAGCATTCTGCGAGAGAAATTTCTCGCGAATGATCGCTTCTCTTTAAGCAGCGTTTCTCGTAGCTGAGCCGGCCCATTGAAACGGTCTCCATTGGGCAAAACTCCGGAAGCGTCAACGGGCATCGTTCCATACTTGTCACGCCATGCACCGATTGCATTGAAGTTTTCTAGCCCTAGCCCAAGCGGATCCATTTTTTGGTGACATGCAAAGCACGTTGAAGGTGCGCGGTGCTTTGTAAGCATAGCCCTTAAATCAAGCTCATTTACGTGCTCTTCGTCAGGTGCTGTTAATTCGGGGACATCGGGTGGCGGCGGAGGCGGAGGTGTACCAAGTAGTTGTTCAAGGACCCATTTCCCGCGAAGTACAGGGCTTGTGCGGGTTGGTAGTGAAGTTGCTGTCAGAATGCTTCCCATGCCCAGGAGTCCACCCCGTTGGTCGTCTGGGAAGTAGGTCAGCGTTAGATCGGATGTACCAACCTTATTGAGTCCGTAATGTGATGCGAGCTCGTCATTCAGGAATGAATAGTCGCTATCAAGCAGATCCAAAAAACCACGATCAGATGTAATGATGTGATGGAAGAACGTAACAACTTCGTCATAAAAAGCATCCCGCAAAGACGCGGAGTAGGCTGGGAAAATTGAGGAATCAACCTGATGGTCTTCGAGTATTTTTTCAACTTCAAGCCATTGACCCGTGAAGCTCTCAGCCATGCGTCTCGATTTTGGATCTTGCACCATGCGCTCAAGTTGGGCCCGCAAAATTACCGGATCATGGAGTTCGCCGCGATACGCAAGATTAAGCAATATCTGATCCGGAGTGCTCGACCAGAGGAAGTAAGACAATCGCGAAGCTAGCTCAAAATCAGTGACTTGATAAGGTGCTGATGCCTGAATATTGGCTTCTCTGCGGTACAGAAAGTTGGGCGAAACAAGGATGTATTTGAGGGTCTCCTGCATCGCAATGTCAAATCCGTTTTCGTCATCTTGGACATGTTTGAAAACCGAAGAGAACACTTTTTGAAGTTGCTCTTTTTCTGATTGAGAAATGAACCTGCGATACGCTTGTGTGGCAAACGGATAAAGTTGTTGAACGGCCGCCTTTTTAGCTGCTTCGATGGTCAGTGCTTCATCTTGAAATAGCGCTTTTGATTTGGAAACGAGTCCGGCAAAAAAGCCTTTCGGTGTTTTTGCTGGTACAACACGTCCCCAGGCCAGTTGGTCTCTATACAATTGGGTTACGATGGTGTCTGCTGCCTCCATGTAGCGCTCCATTTGAAGCGGTGTGATATAGAGTGCACCTCCATGATTGTCAAATCCACCACCCGATGCATCACGAGGGAAGAACGTACGTGCATCGAAGTCGATACCTGTCAGATCGAGGATATTATAATGATACTCCCTGTTACTCAGCCGGCGCATGACAATTCTCCCTGGATCAGGAATGCTCAGCGCACTATCAAGAAGAGTTTCAATACCTGTGAGTAGCAGTTCTTTGTCCTCCTCTGAAATCCGCGGCTTGGTATGCGGCGGCATATTGCCAGACTTGATTTCCTCGATTACCTTGACCCAGGTCCTGCCATTTCTGATAATGCTGCTTGCAAAGTATACATCTTCCAGGTTCAGACCGGCTTTTTTGTCCCCTCCGTTATGGCAATCAAAACAGTGCTCCACCATCACCGGGCGCAGTACTTTTTGATAATGCCTTGTTTGCGGGTCTGGCTGGCCATATGCATTTTGCAGGTTACCAAAAACCACCAGCATGCTAAATAGCAAACTAAAGCCTGTCGCACCTGTTTTTATCGCGTTTGAAAACCGCATGTCCGATGAATTGGTTAATCAAGTTTAGATAATTTATCATAGGGAAGTGCAGATGCAAGTCGTCTATCGCCAAAAACTGAAATAATCTTGGAAAAAGCGGGGAGTCCCGTCATTTAACTATGCTGAAATACACTGTTTTCTTGATTTGCCTTGTGTTTTTTTCGTGCACTGATGATCGTTCATTAAAAGAACAAGAAACACGTCCTCCCAATATTGTAATGATTTTGGCTGACGATCAGGGGTGGGGAGATTTAAGCAGTTCAGGTAACACAAATTTGTCGACGCCGAATATTGATGCACTTGCTGCAGAGGGGGTAAAGTTTGATAACTTCTTCGTCAGCCCGGTTTGTTCGCCCACTCGTGCTGAAATGCTAACTGGGCGCTATCACTTGAGAGGGGGCGTTTACGGTACCTCCGCAGGAAAAGAATTGCTCGACCTGGATGAGCAGACCATCGCAGAGGTCTTTAAAGAAGCCGGCTATGCAACCGGCGCTTTTGGTAAGTGGCATAATGGGATGCAGCCACCGTACCACCCCAATGCCCGTGGCTTTGATGAGTTTTACGGATTTGCTTCCGGTCACTGGGGGGATTACTTCAGTCCTAATTTGCTTGAGCGTAACGGAGAACTTGTAAAGGGCAATGGATTCGTGATTGATGATTTCACCGACCATGCCATTCGGTTTATTGAGGAGAATAAAGAAAAGTCATTTTTTGCCTACCTGCCTTACAATACGCCGCATAGCCCCATGCAAGTGCCGGATGAGTGGTGGGAGAAATTTGCGAATAAAGACCTGGCGTTACGTCACCGCGATCCAGATCGGGAAAACGTACAACATACGCAGGCCGCCCTTGCCATGGTGGAGAATATCGACTGGAATGTAGGCCGTATTGCGGCATACATTGAAGAGCTTGGATTGGATGACAACACCATTATCATATACTTTTCTGATAACGGTCCAAATGGAAGTCGGTGGAATGGTGGCTTAAAAGGACGAAAAGGCTCAACGGATGAAGGCGGTGTAAAGTCGCCGTTTTACATGCGATGGACAGGAGAAATTGAAGCCGGCTCGAAAGTGGCGCAAATTGCAGGCGCGATTGATTTATTACCAACGCTAGCAGCGATGGCCGGTATTGAACATGCGAGCCCTAATCCTCTCGATGGCGTGAATTTGACTCCATTGTTGGAAGGAGCGACAAATTGGCCGGATCGCTTCTACTTCAGCCATTGGAATGGTGGTGTGAGCGTCAGGAATCAGCAGTATCGATTGGGCAGAGAGAATCAGTTATTCGACATGGTCAGCGATGCTGGGCAGCGCGAAAATATAGCCGAAGAGAACGCTGCATTGGCCGGCGAAATGATTGCTGCAAAAGAAGCCTGGATAGCCGAAGTCATGGCCGGGTATCCAGTAGAAGAGCGGCCTTTCCCTGTTGGGCATGCAGATTTTGATTTCACGCAACTTCCTATTCGGGATGCATTGGGTACCGGAAGCATTGAAAGATCAAATCGGTACCCGAATGACTCATTCTTCAGAAATTGGACAAATCCTGACGATGAAATTAGTTGGAATGTCGATGTGCTGACAGCCGGCGATTATGAAGTTGTGCTGTACTACGCCTGTCCGGAAGAGGATCTGGGCTCAAAAATCGAACTCAGTTTTGGAGAGCATTCAGTCAGCGGTGAAATTACCATAGCAAATGACCCCCCATTGTTAGGCGCTGAAAATGATCGCGATCCGCGTCAAGAGTCTTATGTAAAAGATTTCAAGCCGATGAAATTAGGTTCGATTCGCCTTGAAAAAGGGCAGGGGCCCCTGACGCTCAAAGCATTGGACATGCCTGGATCTCAGGTTATGGAAATACGACTGATGATGTTGAATCGGATTTGATAAGGGCACCGATATAATATAAAGGAAAAAGAGGATTGTTCATGGAAGTAGTAAGAGCAGGATTAGAACATCTCGATCGATTATCAAAGTTATTTGATGGCTACCGCGTGTTTTATAAACAAGCATCAGATATGAATAAAGCGCGGGCTTTCCTGAAAGATCGACTCGAGAACAATGAGTCTGTAATATTTGCCGTGGAAACTCCGGAGGGAGATTTGCTGGGCTTTACGCAACTCTATCCGCTTTTCTCTTCAGTGTCGGCCCGGCGTATATGGCAATTAAATGACCTCTTTGTCGCAGGGCATGCACGTAGAAAAGGGGTTGCCCAAATGCTGATGGATGCAGCGCGGTTGTTTGCTATTGAAACCGGTGCAAAGGGTTTGGCACTTGAAACAGGCGTGGATAACACTGGGGCGCAGGCGTTGTATGAAAAACTGGGATATGAGAAACAGGAAGGCGCGTTTTGGTATTTTTTGGGGACCCCGTGAGGAATATCGAACACCCAACAAGGAATTCTGAATTTCGAAGGATTAGAAAAACTTCATCATTGATATTTTCTCTGGGGACAGCGTAAGTTTTGGTAGATTCCTCAGCTTGACTGGGGATCCAATTCTTTGTCCATATTTAATGACGCATATAATGAAAACAGCGAAATACTACTTCTTCTTAGTATTGTTGGTATTCCTTGTAACCGGCTGCTCATCTAATGCGCTTGAACAAGTAGACGAAATTGATTTTTCAGAGGAGGAAGTAATAGAAAGGCTATCGGATGTTCAAGCCGTTGTAAGTATTGAAATGAATGACGTCTTGCTTTTGAAAGTTGACAAAGGTAACTATTACAAAACCTATCAAACGGCTTCTGGAGATGTGAAAAAAGCCTTTTGGATAGATGGCTTATCCGTTATTTTCTCAGGCAATGCATTTGCGATACCGCCAACCGTGCGTATGCATGGCCAACCAGTTGACGTTACCGACATTCGTATAGGTAGATAACATAATTATGGGTTGGATGAAATATCGAACACCCAACAAGGAATTTCCAATGATGAAGTAGTTTTTCCATTCCTTCGGAAATTCAGAATTCCTTGCTGGATATTCGATATTCACGATTTTGACAATCAGTCAAAATCAACCTAGGGCAGAGTGACCGACGCCAACCACTCTTCGTGCAGTTTGGTCAGTCGGCGCACCACATCTTTGTATTCGCCGGCAAGATTAACCGTTTCAGTGGAGTCTTTGCTTAAATCAGAAAGAAAGATCTTTTCGTTGGCTGGTACTTTGGATCTGTCTGTGTCACTGGGATTGCCGATCAGCTTCCAATTGCCTTCCCGTACGGCCCACTGAGATTCTCCGCCTGGACGGTGCCAGTGGATTGCCGCATGCGGTGAAGACGATTTTGCGTTTTCAATGAGCCGGCGCAAACTTTTCCCATCAATACCATGCTCCGGCAATTCAGCATTGGTATAGTCAGCAATGGTAGGAAGCCAGTCCATTCCGGTAGCTATTTGATGCCTGACTTCGCCGGTAGGGATCTGCTCCGGTAAAGAGATGATTGCCGGCACGCGAATACCCCCTTCAAAGAGGCTGAACTTCGCACCCCGGAAAGGACCTGCATATCCACCGCCGTGGTCGGCACGTGCTTCGGTAGAGTGTCCGTGATCAGACATAAAGATAATGAGTGTGTTTTCGCGCAAACCTCTATCATCGAGACCGGTGAGCAGCCGGCCAATTTGTTCGTCCATTGTTGATACAAGTGCAGCGTATTGTCGCCTTTGCATGGGCAGGTGCTCGTACAGTGCCATGTACTTGTCGTAAGGCTGCATAGGGTAGTGGGGGGAGCCGAACGCCGCATAAACGAAGAAAGGCGTATCGCTTTGTTGGTCGATGAAGTTCAGCGATTCATCAACGATAAGGTCTCCTGTATGCGTACCACTGCGCCAGATCTCTTTACCATTTTTTTGCAGATCGTGCCGGCGTGGCGGGTCGCCCCATGAAGCACCGCCGTAATTGAAGTGAGACCAGTAATCAACAACTCCGCTTAGGAATCCAGTTGATTCGTCAAACCCTTCCGTATTGGGCCCATGTGCTTTTGCAGGATAATCTTTACCCGGTCTGCCATGGCCGATGTGCCACTTGCCGAAGTGACCTGTAGTGTAGCCGGCCCCCTTGAGCATTTCAGCAATGGTGATTTCGCCGGGTTTGAGCGAATGACTGTTGTTGATGACCCCATTCTTTTGTGGATACCGCCCTGTTAACACAGCACCTCTCGAGGGCGAGCAAACGGGTGCTGCTGCATAAAACTGCGTGAATCTAATGCCTTTGTGGGCGAATGCATCGAGATGGGGTGTATGTAAATCCTCTGCCCCGTAGCTATGCAGGTCCAGGGTGCCTTGATCATCAGAAAGTATGAGGATGACATTGGGCGGCACATCAACCTGCTTTTCTTGCCAAAAACCTACGGTGGCGAGTAATAGGACGATAACTATGAATTTGGGCATGTTTTGATGTTCGTTGGATTATCCAGGTTGGGTAGTACACAAGGTTCTGAACACCCCCTGGTGCTGTGCCTCAAACATGTTATCCTGAACGTACGTGAAGGATCTGTTTGAAATGAAACGCTTGAAATAGCTAACCCCGATTAATAAAATATCAAATAATTGCTTCGCTTAGCTTCAGTTAAGGATTTGAGACTCAATGCTGTGATTCGTAAGATCCTTCAACAGGCTCAAGATGATGGTCAGTTTACCCCGCATTATGAACTTGCAAGAGGCCTAATCACCCCATGCCCAAATCGACAATAAAGAATGCTGTAGCTCTTTAAGCACCGCTTGGTGTTGCGCTACGTTTGCGAGATTCTTCTTTTCCTGCCAACCTCCCGCCATGTGATACAACTCAGGTGCGTGTGTCTCGCTCATGATTAGTTTCCATTCAGCGTTGCGGACCATGGCTGTGCGGTGTCGGGGTGGTGTGGTCAAGCTGAGAATTCTAGAGTGAAAGGGTTTGGCGTTATCTGATGGAGGGTCATAAAAAGGAGGCTCTGGTGATGCAAAGTAGCCCTCCGGCAAATCATTGTAGCCGGCGCCGGCAAAGACTACATGGTCTGGATTACGCTCTGGCTCGCCGTTCATAAATGGCAGGAGGGAACGCCCGGGAAGATGTTCAGGAGATCCTTGCTCTACCATGTCGAGTAACGTTGGGTAAAGATCTACGCCTTGAGCGATTACGTCTGTTTGATGGCCTGCTTTGATGCGGCCCGGGGCATACCATATGAGTGGGACGTGGAGCAGTGCATCATACATAAACATGCTTTTCCTTACCATCCCAAATTCGCCCATAAAATCACCATGATCAGAGGTGAATATGACAATGGTGTCGTCTGCTATGCCCTCAGTTTCGAGAGCCTTCATTAGCCGGCCAACCTGATAATCAATGCCCCATTCAATTGCAGCATAGTAATGCGCCATGGTTGCGCGCAAGGTTGCTTCTGGCATTTCATTGTAAAGAAAGGCACGGTGCTGATCGGCGAGGCGCGGGTTGAGTTCTTCGGGATTTATGTAAGGGGGGAGAGTTAAGTCATCAGGAGGGTAATGGGCTGTGTATGCAGCCGGAGCGAAGTAAGGTGGGTGGGGGTCAAAAAGGCTCAGGACCATGAAGAACGGATCTTCATGCTCAACATCTTTGATAAATTCAATCGCATCATCTGTAGTCTTTACTGGAAAGAGTTCTTTTTGGGGCCAGGGGGTGTTACTGTACCAAAATGGAGGGATGTAGGGCGTGTAGGCACGAAAGGCCTCTCTTTTTCTGCTTGTATTCGCGTCCAGTGTTTGATCCAGCAAGCTGCGGTCGTAAGAATGGTTGTCTTTGCCAAACCAGCCCAGTTTGTACCCTTTCTGTTTGAAATACCCGAGCAACGTACCGTCCAGTGAGGTAAACCTGATGCTCTCCTTGTTCGAAATGGATCCGTGTTGATGCGGGTACTGGCCACTGTGCATGGACATGCGGGACGGGACGCATACGGGGTTGTTGACAAAGAAATTCCTAAACAACACCCCTTGCTTTGCCATCTCATCCAGAAAAGGTGTTTTTATGTCTGGATGATTGAGCGCGCCCAACGCATCACCACGCATCTGATCTGCGATAATGAGCACGACATTGGGATGATCATCTTTCAATGGATGTGCTCCCGAAAACACCATACAAAGAAAAACAACGAGCAGTATTCTAGCCATGACTTATTTCGCTGAGCCGCAAGGGGAATGAATAAACTACTTCGTTGTCGATTGTAATGATGTCGTATATCACTTCCGGATCTGCCTTGGCCGTGTCAAAGCGAAGCCGGCCGAAGGTGCATTTTTCATTGTACCCGTAAATAGCGCCAGGAATCACATCGTGGGTATGCAGATTGGTGAGGCGTGCGTTTTCAAAATCATACATCGGATACCCATCCGGGCGCTCTATTTTCCAAATGTCTGCCCGGTGACGGTCTCCAGAAAGAAGAAAGACGCCATTGATTTTATTATCAGACAAAAAAGAAAAAATCTCTTCGCGTTCTTCTTTGAAGCCTTGCCATGGATCGCTGCTGCCAGGTTTCACGCCATAAGCCCAGGGCACAGACGTGACAAGCATTTTGAAGGTAGCTGTAGACTTGCTGATCTCTTCGAATAACCACGCTTTTTGATCGGGGCCAAGCATCGTCGCCGGCCTGTCGGTAGGTGGTTCTTGGTGGTTGTCTCGATAGTACCGATCATCGAGCATAAATATTTCGACGTCTGCTATCGAAAAAGAAAACCAGCAACCCGGCTGTGCTTCACCGCCTGCATATGATGGGTTATTCCAGTTGTTTTTGAATACACGCCATACGGGTAGCTTCCATTCGGGTTGATCAATCTCTGGTCCGCCCCAACTATCGTTGTCGCCGAATTCATGGTCGTCCCAGATGGCGGCAATAGAGGTGCCGGCGGTGAGTTCGCGAAACTCTGGTCTTGATTGCCGGCGGTAATAGGTATAGTCCTGAACGCCGGGCCTTGTCGGGTCATCGATATATACATTATCACCGGTTAACAGGAAAAGCGGGAAATTGTATTCTGCGATGAGCCGCCAGATTCTTTCGTGCCA
>JBGCEN010000115.1:0-6966 GCA_045106435.1 Rhodothermales bacterium | reverse complement strand
CCAGACGGGATCGTTTCCGCCGGACTTACCACCACTGCTCCGGCAGATTGTAACGCTTTCACTGCTCCAGGTACGTCTTTGCATGCAAACGCCAGGTGCCAGATCAATGGATCCATGTTCTTATAGTCAGGTACTGCTACGCGCGGATTGCAGTAAACCTCGATCATCACCTGGCCTGATTCATCCGCTAAAAAATGCGCCATCGCCTTGTCTTGATTGACTCGTTTGACGGTAAACCCCAAATGCTCACAATACCACTGCGCTGCTGCTGCAGGATCTGCGACCTGATATCCCCAATGTTCAATTCTCATATTCTCTAAATCTGTAACTCTATTACAAAAATCTTTATCGATAAAAAGTACGCCCAAAGCCATTGGCTAGAAAAGATACCAATTCGCCTGCTTTAAGATGGCAATAACAAAAGAGTGCGACTACAAAAGGCCAACACTGCAATGTACACAGCTACTAAACGTTGATTACTTAATTATCAACCGACACCCATCCACTGCTTTTCAAATTAAATTGCGAGCTCGATAAATCTTCAAATTGCTGCCTCAACGGCTCGTACTCAGGATTCGTCGCATGATCGCCCCAAATACCAAGCATCAACTTTAGCCCTTCAACAGGCTCAGGAAACTGGCCCTGATCTCCCGTCTGTGTGATCCAATCGTCAAGTACCGACGCGTACTGTTTTCGAGTGGATTCGAAATTAGCGTTTGTTGCCAGGTTATTCAATTCAAAGGGGTCAGCTGCCAGGTCATACAATTCTTCAGCCGGCCGATCACTCGAAAAGAACCGGGCCTGATCATCGTTCAATTCTCCTGCGGCAAACAATTGTCGCATCACCTGGACAAACTCAACGCCATCTACGTCCATATACGTTGGTTGCGAATAGGGCCGGTCCGTCATGAAATTGCGAATGTACTTAAACCGTTTTGATCGTACTGAACGGATGCGGTCGATCGTAAAATCGCAGCGGTCGCGTGTTGAAATTACGTATCCTCTTCCCTGGAAATCTTCTGCCAGAAAATCCATGCCCTCCATGTAGGCCGGAATCTCTATTCCCGCGAGGCCGAGCGCTGTTGTGCCAAGGTCAAGACCGTTAACAAGCGCGTCGTTCGTTGTGCCGGCGGCAGCCAAGTCTTTCTTCCGATAATCCGCAACAATGAGCGGCACGTGTAGTCCCCCGTCGTACAGAAATTGCTTGTTTCGCGTCATTCTCATCCCGTGATCTGAAAAGAAAAACACGATGGTATTCTCTAGCAATCCGCTTGCCCGAAGGTCGTCCATAATCTGCCCTACTTTCCTGTCGGTAATCTGGATGGCATCAAGATGATTTGCATACTCTTCGACAATGGTCGGATGTTTAGGTAGATACGGAGGCAACATTATATTGTCTCGATTAACGGGGTTTTGAACCGACTCCTTGAACACCTTCGAAAAGATCTCCTTACCGCCGGCCAACTGAACCTGCCCGAAGAATGGCTGAATGTTTGCTTTAATTCCAGCAAGAAAAATCAACAGACACTGCAACGCTAGGGTGTATGGACAGTTAGCAGGGAAAAGAGCATTCGATGGCGTTTTTGTTCAGATCAAGGCGCTTTTTGAGTTCGATGCAGCCTAACCCTCCATCTCCAGGGAGATGACATAAACGTTCTAAGATTTAGCCCGATTACTTCTTATGACCATTGACCCTCCAGAATCAGTACCTCCGAAAAACGCTGAAGCTGTTGCGCTATTTCGCCGGCTATTGATTACGCTTACCCACGAGAAGTTGATTGCCAAGCTCAAGGCGTTGCGGTCGAGGTTGGATGGGGGTGAAACACAGCGATGAGTGTCTGACAAGAATCTGCTACAAACGTATAAATGCAAAAAAGCCCGCACAAGCAGAACTTGCAGGGCTTTGTGTGGGCAATACTGGATTCGAACCAGTGACCTCCTGCTTGTAAGGCAGGCGCTCTAACCAGCTGAGCTAATCGCCCCTTTTGGAGTTTCGAGTGTCGAATTGCGCGTGTCGAATCTCTTTTTTCAGGGAAGGCGGTAAACTTAATGGTTGAGTTAAAAGTTTCAAGCAGTGTGTAAATTTGGCCGGCTTCCTCTCAATTTATAGAATCCCCTCTATTATAGAGGTCAAAAACACCAAGCCACCCATTGAAAATTTCCAATTTGCACTACTCAAATTAAAATGAAAGGCTTTGTCTACGAGGCAAAGCCAACCCTCATTCATCAAAGCCTCATCTAACTAGGTGCGTTGTACGCGAAACTCTAAACACCCACGTGCATTTAAGCCTGCTATCTTTTTTAACGCGCAGTAGATATTTAGCTGAATAGAGATCAATGAAACGCACTTACCAGCCCAGCCGGCGCAAACGTGCCAACAAGCACGGTTTTCGCTCTCGGATGGCTACTAAAAATGGCCGCAAATTATTAGCTCGCCGGCGTGCAAAAGGCCGCAAAGCGCTCACTGTTAGCGATACCCGCAGCGGCAAGTAATTTGTGGCAAGCAATGCTACAATACATAATGCTTTAACGAGCACGGCTGTAGCAAATACCCTTGCCGCAATGAACACCTCGGAATCCTGAACTGGCGTGGCCCAAGACCAGCCTCTTCGTCGACGACATACCTTCCCCCAGGGTTTTCGGCTAAAGCGAAAACGCCTCATCCGCCCCTTGTTTGATCGTGGGCGAAAAGATGTAGGAACAGCCACTGCTGGTTGTATTCGCCTCTTGTACCGTTTGGCAGACCCCGTCGATGCGGGTGTTGCAGTCCCTTTGCAAATTGGATTTACCACAGGCCGTGGTGTCAAACGAGCTGTTGATCGCAATAGGCTAAAACGGTACATGCGGGAATCTTTTCGCCTGAACCAGCATCTATTGCTTGACCTGATGGCAAGTCGGCCGGATAAAATGCTTACCGTTATGGTAATCTTCAGGGGCAACCTTGAAACCGCCGGCCAACAGATCCCTCGCGCTATACCCACCGCTTTTTCGTCGCTTGCAGTGAAAATTCAAGAAGGCTCCATGCCTTAATGAACCTTTCTCATTAAACTGTAGGTAGAACAACGACTTACGGCACCAGCGCTCGCTGATAAAAAAGGACAATATTTTGGATCGCAACGTAGTCACTGCAACCGTACTCATCACGCTTATTCTGCTGGTATGGTTTTACTTTATTACGCCACCGCTTCCGCCACCAGGCGAAGGCCAGGGCGCTGATAGCACGCTTGTAACAACCGATCCGCAATTTACAGATCAAGAAAATACCGATCAGGAAATTGGCAATGCACAGCCAACTGCAGCTACGCAGCTGGTCGTCATTGATTCTACATTCGCTGGTGCGCAATCTGGAAACGAGCGCATTATCACTGTCGATACTGATCTGTACGAGGCAAAATTCTCTACCAAAGGTGCTACGCTGGTTTCTTTTGTATTAAAGGAATACAAACAATACGACCAGGAAACGCCCGTAAATCTTGTTGATTCTACAAAAGTCGGCGCGTTGGCAATGTTTTTCACTACGCCGACCAGCCATAACGTAGATACGCGCGCTTTCTACTTTGATGTAGACATCCAAAACGATCGCCTCCTTCTGAATGAAGGTGATAACCCTGCGACATTGCAATTCAGTGTGGATGTAGGGGAAGGAAAAATCATCCAGAAGTATACGTTTACTCCCGGGACTTATGAAGTAGGATTGAGCATTGACCAACAAAATGCGCAGTCTTTTGCGACGCAGGAAGGATATGACCTGTTCTGGGATGGCGGCTTGCCTTATACAGAAGGGAATCACGAAACAGAAGCAATTAAAACAGCCAGTTATGCCCGTACAGGCAAAGATGTCGTAGGTATAACACTGGATGGCGAAACCTACGAAGAAGAGAGCATGAGAGGCTCTGTATCGTGGGTGAGCGTGAAAAATCAGTACTTTGCAGCGGTCATTATACCTTCGGGTGAAACAAGAGGCGCAGAGCTGATAGGGGAGCGGTTTGGTGAAATCGATGATCCTTTGCTGAAGGAAGATTTTGAAGCCCGCTTGCAAATGCCGGCTTCTGTAGGCACACCGGATGAATTCCGCTTATATCTGGGCCCCCTCGAGTATCCCCGTATTTCTGCCTATGATCTTGGCCTGTATGATATGGTGGATTATGGCTGGGATTTCTTCGAGTTCATGACCCGGCCTGTCGCCAAATACGTATTTATCCCGATTTTCAATTTCCTGGATGATTTTATTCCCAGCTACGGGATTATCATCGTCATCATGGCCTTTTTGATTAAGGGCGTGCTGTATCCGCTTACGAAGAAGTCATACAGAAGTATGGCACAGATGCGTGAGTTACAGCCGAAGCTGGAAGCTCTTAAAGAAAAGTATGGCGAGAACCCGCAGAAGCAGCAGGAAGCCACAATGAAGCTTTACAGGGATTCAGGTGTGAATCCTTTGGGCGGGTGTATGCCGATGATCTTCCAGTATCCTATCATTATTGCTTTGTGGCAGTTCTTACCACAATCCATTGAAATCAGGCAACAGGGCTTTCTCTGGGCGAAGGATTTATCTGCACCTGATGTCATCTTCAATCTTCCTTTCGAAATTCCGCTGTATGGAGATTTTGTAGCCGGCTTCTGTATGTTGATGGGCATCTCGATGGTGTTCCAGATGCGACTGCAGTCTGCGCCATCTTCTAATCCACAGGCGAAGATGATTATGTATCTGATGCCGGCGATGATCTTCTTCATCTTCAACAAGTGGGCAGCTGGACTGAACTTGTATTACCTCTGTTATAACGTTCTGACCGCGATTCAGCAGAAGTTTATCAACAAGTCGATCGAGAACGAAAAAGTGGCGGAAGAAGCAGAAGGCAACAAGAAAGGAGGGAAGAAGCCATTTGCTAACAAATCCAAAAGCAAGTCCAACGGTAAATCTCAAAACGGTCGCGCCAACGGACGAAAAGGAAAATCATCGAGCGTTAAACGGTAAGGAAATTTATAAGTCAAAAGTGAAAAGCTAAAAGTTAAAAGTGGCCAGTTTGCTGGTAAATGCTTTTAACTTTTAGCTTTTTGTTTTTGGCTTCTTTCCGCTTTTTTAATTTAAAAAGATTATGTCAACCGAAACCATTGCTGCAATCGCTACGGCTCGAGGGGAGGCTGCCCTCGCTATTGTGAGGTTGTCCGGTCCTGAGGCTGTTCAAATTGCAACGTCGTGCTTTCGCGGGGCAGATTTGGGAAATGCGGCATCTCATACTGCGCATGTTGGATACATCATTGATGCAGAGGGGCACGAGGTGGATCAGGTTGTTGTGGTGCTTTTTAAGGCACCGCGTAGTGTGACGGGGGAGAACGTTGTAGAGATTTCTTGTCATGGGGGAGACTTTGCTTCTCAGTTTATTCTGAAAACACTCGTAGATCACGGTGCTCGACTGGCGAATCCGGGTGAGTTTACGCAGCGGGCTTTTCTAAACGGCAAGATGGACCTGACCCAGGCGGAAGCCGTGGCTGATTTGATTCACGCTTCTTCTTCTATGGCGCATCGTGTTTCGTTGAATCACATTCAAGGTCGCTATTCCGAAAAACTGTCTGCATTACGGGCTGAACTCCTGGAGCTTTGTGCCTTTATCGAACTGGAGCTCGATTTTTCTGAGGAAGATGTTGATTTTGCGGATAAGGGCAGGCTGGTAACATTACTCGATCAAATCAGCCGGCTCTTGAACGAATTACTGAGTTCTTATCAACTAGGGGTTCTCGTTCGGGATGGCGTACGGGTTGTGATCGGCGGTCGGCCCAATGCGGGGAAATCAACGTTGCTCAATGCGCTCGCGGGCAGAGACCGCGCAATTGTGAGCGATATTCCGGGCACCACACGTGATGAAATTGAAGCTGAAGTAGAAATTAAAGGCCTGCGATTTCGCTTTGTTGATACCGCCGGCCTGCGCGAAGCACGGGATGTGATCGAGGCAGAAGGCGTGCGTCGCGCAAAAGAATCCATTGAGTCTGCAGATCTTTTGCTTTACGTATTTGATGTAACGCTTGGGTTGGATGAAGAAGAGAAAGCCTGGCTTCGCGACATCAAAGAGAGACATGATCATCTACCCGTCGTGCTGATTGCCAACAAAAGTGATCAATTGGCTGCAGATCATGCTGACACAAAAAAAACAGGCACAAAAAAAACAGGCACAAAAGAAGCAGAGACAAAAGAAGCCAGCGTCAAGAAAAGCAGTATTCAGGAAAATCAAGACGCGATGCTCCTCTCTGCAGAAAGTGGCCGGCAAGATGCTGCGGTACTGGAGCAACTGATTGAAAAAATGCTGGTGATTGTCGCAAAAGACCTCAACCAGATGGAAGGATCTCCCGTTGTGATGAATCAACGACACCAATCACATTTGGGCAATGCCTTTCAAGCCGTTACTTCTGCGCAACAAGCAATGGCGATGGATGCAACAGGAGACACCCTCGCACTTGATCTCCGTATTGCGTTGCACGAACTAGGCCACATCACGGGCGAAATCACCAACGAAGACGTCCTCGATCAAATCTTTTCCCGCTTCTGTATCGGCAAGTGAGACATGTTGGAAGTTAAAAATCAAAAGCTAAAAATCAAAAGCTAAAAGTTAAAAGTGTAACGTATAGCCTGAATACACTTTTAGCTTTTGATTTTTAACTTTTAACCTCAAGAATTCCCTATAGATCAAGCCGCTCGGGCCGATCCTAAAAGAGGTCGGGCCTCGCTAATCCATCGTTGGGCCGGCTTTCTTTTTTGTCCATCTGAGCAAGGACTAATTGATCTATGAGTAATGCCCGTCCGGTCTTACAGGGAGATGGTAATAATGCATCGGCTGTAAGTGAAGAGTTTTCCTTATTAGAGCTGCGTGATCGCGTCGTGATCATGATGAGCTTTAAACAACTTGTGTCTATTGAAAAGATAGAGCACGCATGGCGGCAGTGGAAAGAGGGGGGAGAGATAGCATCGGCTGATAC
>JBGCEN010000114.1:0-19801 GCA_045106435.1 Rhodothermales bacterium | reverse complement strand
CAGAATTACTTCTGAGGCCTTCAGCGGAGAGGGAGGGATTCGAACCCTCGGTACCCCTTATAGGAGTACGCCGGTTTAGCAAACCGGTGGTTTCAGCCACTCACCCACCTCTCCTTGTAGGGTCGACCGTCTGAAACAGTAGAAGTAACCTGCAACGCTCTTGCGAGTGCCGAGTTTCGAGTGCCGAGTGTCGAATGAAATTTTGTTTTGAGGTTATTTTTTAAAGATACATTGTGTCTTTTATATAAAAATAATTTAAGCCTTACTTCAAATGCAGGACCTCAAGAATAGAACAAAACAGTTTTCGATTGGAATACTCAAATTTTGCGATTCACTCGAAAAGAATTCAACCGTTCAAATCATCCAGAAGCAATTAATGCGTTCATGTACATCTGTTGCAGCCAATTATCGTGCAGCATGCCGCGCCCAATCAAAAGCAGCTTTCATTGCAAAACTTGCAATTGTAGAAGAGGAAGCAGATGAGTCTCTCTTCTGGTTAGAACTCATCGAAGAACTTGGTTTAAACAATACAAATTTACTCAAGCAACTACAGGACGAAGCTAATCAACTAACAGCAATCATCGTCGCATCCAGAAAAACAGCAAAAACGAACCGCTAACCCCAACACACTCGTCACTCGCAACTCGACATTCGACACTCCAAGATCAGCCGGCTTCCAAAGCGTCAGCTCCACTCGTAATCTCGATCAGCTCCTTTGTAATGGCATCCTGGCGGGCACGGTTGTAGACAAGCTTGAGATCTTTGATCAGATCTTCGGCATTTGAAGTCGCGTTATCCATCGCAACCATACGCGCACCTTGCTCCGCTGCGTTTGACTCGAGGAGTACACGCCAGAACTGATAGTTCAGATACGTGGGAATCAATGCTTTCAGGATAGACTCTGCGTCGCGCTCAAACAGATAATCCACCTCAACACCTTCTTTTTCCTCGGCAAAGTGCTCTACGTCGCGCTGCATTACTGGCGTAATGAATTGCTCCCTGGGAATTGGCAGAACCGGCTCAACAATTCGGTTTTGAGAAATTGTGTTCTTGAACTCGTTATAGACAACTTTTACAACATCCCAGCGATCTTCGACATACCCATCAACCGCATTTTTAATGATATCCTGCGCGCTATCAAACGTGAGCTCGTTAAATACACCGCGGTAGTCACCAACGAGGTTATACCCACGCTTGAAGAAATGCTCATGAGATTTACGTCCAACACACATCAGAAACAATTGGCCATTGGCATGGATCTCAGCATATTCTTCCTTGATCGTTTTCTCAGCTTCTTTAATCACGTTTGCATTAAACGCGCCGGCCAAACCACGATCAGCGGTTACGATAATCAATAAGACGTTATCAACCACATCACGCAAATTAAACAGCATATGCGTGCCAGGATCAACGTGACTCTTCAAGTGACTAATGATCTCGCTAATTTTGTACGAGTAAGGACGCGTTCGGAATATACCCTCTTGCGCCCTGCGGAGCTTCGCCGCAGCAACCATCTTCATCGCACGCGTCAACTGCTGTGTGTTTTTCACAGAAGAGATACGCTTTCTAATGTCGTTTAGGCTGGCCATTCAAAAATCAAAAGTCAAAATGTAAAAGTCAAAATACAGCGATAATCAGAATACAACGAAGGTCTTGCCGAAAGGCTTGAACGCTTCGTGCTTTAATTAGCTGTTATAAACACTCGCCAGATCTTCAGCGGCTTTCTGGATCGTAGCGTTGATCTCATCCGTTGCCTTACCTGTTTCGCGGAGCGTTTTCATTACGTCGGCGTGGTTGAGTGACAACCGTTCAATGAGTTCGTTTTCAAACTCACCCATTTTCTCTACGGGCACGGTATCCGCAAAACCTTTGGTTACTGCGTAGATAATCGAAATCTGATTTTCTACGGCAGCCGGCTGATACTGTCCCTGCTTCAGGATTTCAACCAGCCGTTCGCCACGACTCAACTGACGCTGCGTTGCGGCATCCAGATCTGAACCAAATTTTGAGAAGGCTTCGAGTTCACGGAACTGAGCAAGATCAAGGCGTAGCGTACCCGCTACTTTTTTCATCGCCTTAACCTGCGCATTACCACCCACACGACTTACCGAGATCCCCACGTTAATGGCCGGTCTTACACCCGCATTAAAGAGGTCAGCTTCCAGATAAATCTGTCCGTCGGTAATCGAAATAACGTTTGTCGGAATGTATGCAGAAACATCGCCGGCCTGCGTTTCAATTACTGGCAGGGCTGTCAATGAGCCACCGCCTTTAATTTTGTCTTTCAAAGAGGCAGGGACATCATTCATGTCCTTTGCAACGGCATCGGTTGAATTGATTTTAGCCGCACGTTCCAGCAGTCTACTATGGAGATAGAATACATCACCAGGATATGCTTCACGGCCCGGAGGACGTCTTAGCAGCAGTGATACCTGACGATAAGCAACAGCCTGTTTGGAAAGGTCATCATAGATAACCAGTGCATGGCGCCCCGTGTCGCGGAAGAACTCTCCAATACATGCGCCGGCAAAAGGTGAAATATATTGCAGAGGTGCAGGAGAGGCAGCCGGCGAGTTCACGATTACCGTGTACTCCATGGCTCCGTATTCTTCAAGCGTACGCTTTACTGTAGCAACGGTAGAGTTTTTTTGGCCAATGGCAACATAGATACAGAAAACAGGCTTGTCTGTCTGATGTGTTGCCTTCTGGTTGATGATGGCATCAATCAGTACAGCAGTTTTACCAACCTGACGGTCGCCGATTACCAATTCACGCTGTCCACGTCCAATCGGGATCATCGCATCGATCGCCTTGATACCTGTCTGCAAAGGCTCAGTTACCGGCTCCCTGTAAAGAACACCAGGTGCTTTCCTTTCCAGCGGCATCTCATACTTCTCGCCACTGAGTGGTCCCTGACCATCAATAGGCTTCCCCAGGGCATCGACCACGCGGCCCAACATGCTCTCAGATACTTCAATAGAAGCGATCCGGTTGGTTCGGCGAACTTCGTCTCCTTCCTTAACCGCATTTACTTCACCAAAAAGTACTGCACCTACATTATCCTCTTCGAGGTTGAGTACCATGCCGGTAACACCACTTCGAGGAAATTCAAGAAGCTCACCCGCTTTTACATTGGTGAGTCCGTAGATGCGCGCAATACCGTCACCAATCTGGAGAACAGTGCCCACTTCATATACGTCAGTACCAGACTCAAAACCGCCTAGCTCGCGCTTGAGTACTGCAGTGACTTCATCAGGTCGAATCGCCGTTGCCATAATCTTTTGTGCTCTATGGACAGTAGGGCCACATTTAATGTGCCCAGGTTATTTTCTATTAAACACGATCAAACGTGCTCTGCTACTATAATCTCTACGTCGAAATCTCGCGCACTAATTTGCAGTGAGTGTACTTTGCTCCAGCCGGCCCCGTAAGGTATTCAACTGGTGTAGTACACTGCGGTCATATACCGTATCTCCAACGCGTATAATCAAACCACCGAGTATCTGCGGATCCACCGTTGCATTCAGGCGAACCTTTTTACCCGTCATTGCCTCAATGCCTTCCACAACTTTTTTCTCATCAGCCGCATTGAGTGGCAAGGCGACACGTACTTCCGCCTCAACAATGCCGAGCTGGTTGTCTCTCATCGCTTTATAGGAGGAAGCTACCTGAGAAAACAGGTTTTCCCTGCCTTTTGACACGAGAAGCTGCAAAAGTGAAAGGGTAGTTGCATGGACGGTATCCGCAAATAATGCGTCGACGACTTTGCTTTTCTTATCAGCCGTCAAAATAGGATCATGAAAGAAGCGGTCGAGCTCGGGAGAGCCGGCGATGCTTTCATTGATCATAAGAATATCTTCATCCACGCGTTCTACGCATTTTTTCTGCAATGCATCTTGATACAATGCCTGCGCGTAACGCCGTGCTACCGTTAAACTCATTCTTTTTTGAGTTCTGGGTTCAATGTTTCGGGTTCAAGGTTGATTGGTCTTTAACAGACTGCCTGAACCCTTTATGCGTATCGAACCTTAATTTTTCGGAAGCTCATCGATGAACTTGTCTACCAGCTTGCGCTGACGCGAGTCATCCATGTTTTCCTGCAAAATCTTTCCTGCTGCCTGGATCGCCAGTTCAGTAACTTCTGTGCGAAGCTCCTCGATTGCAGACTGTTTCTCTCGCTCGATTTCAGCCTGGGCTAATTCTTGCGATTGTTTGATCTGCGCACGCGTTTTATCCAGCTCGTCCGCACGCAGCCGCTCCGATGCCTCACGGGCTTCCCGGAGAATGCGTTGTGCTTCCTGCTCAGCTTCGCGACGTGCTATCTGGTTGTCGGCTGAAATTTGCTTGGCTTCTGCCAATGCTTTCTCAGCGCGCTCCATTGACTCTGTGATTTTCTCTTCACGGGTCTCCATGGCGTCTGTAATAGACGGCCATGCATACCTGTATAGAATAAAAAACACGATGCCAAATGAGATAACCGTCCAAATAGCCAATCCAGGCTCAACACTGAGCAAAGATGGCGTTGGCGTATCCTCAGCAAGCAGCAATATTAAAAACGTTGCTAACATAGTTCTATGCTGAGTTCAGATTAAATAAAATGGAGCACCCGTAACGTTACAGGTGCCTTACTCCTATTCGTTCCGAACTATGGCTGCGCGATGAAGAAGAACAAGAAGGCGAGAATCTCAGCGATAATCGCAACACCTTCAATAAACGCGCTCAGGATAAGTGCTGTACCACGGATATCGTTGCCTGCTTCTGGCTGCCGCGCAATACCTTCAACGGCAGATGCACCGATCTTACCGATACCAATTCCAGCACCAAGGACTGCACCAAACATTGCTAAACCTGCGGCAAGGTATGCTAAGCCTAAGTTACCCATATCTCTTCGTTACCTTTTTTCTGTGTAGTGATGTAATGGAGGATTAAAATATATTCGTTTAACGCTGAACCGCATCGCTTATGCTTTTGCCAGGGATTCCGCACCGTGTGCTTCACCGTGGTCATGGGCATGATCATCGTGATGATGTTCAGCCGCTGCCATTCCGATAAACACGGCCGACAGCATAACAAAAATGTATGCTTGAACGAAGCTCACAAAGACCTTCAACAAGAAAACAAACACAACAATCGCCAGACTAATAACAACAAAGAAGCTGCCGACAATGGTACCCAATTTGGCTGTTGTGATAAATATCAAACCGAGGATACTTACGATGGCCAAGTGGCCAGACACCATGTTACCAAACAAACGAAAGGCAAGTGCAAGCGGCTTCGTAAATATGCCAAGAAATTCTACCGGGATCAGGATTAGCTTGATTGGCACAGCCACATCAGGCGGCCAGAAAATGTGTTTCCAGTAATCCTTAGTCCCCGAAAACTGCGTAATCAGAAAAGTCATGATGGCCAGCGTAGCTGTAACCATAATGTTTGATGTCGCCGTAACACCCCATGGCACCAACCCGAGCAAGTTGCCAAGGAGGATAAAGAAAAACATGGTAAGCAGATACGGGACGTATTTTTTATACTTGGGGCCGATAGCAACTTTCGCAACGTCGTCACGAATAAAAGCAATCATCACCTCCATCATGTTTTGCCAGGTGCCTTTTGGCGCTACATCGCGCCCGACCCCTTTTTTGTATTTTCTGGCTAATCGTAATACCACAATAAGCAGTACGAGGGCAGAGATAAAGACAAACAAGATTTGGCGTGAAATAGAGAAGTCTATCAGAACAGAGCCGTCAGCCGGCTTAACAGGGTAATAGAGATATGGATGATGCGAATCCTGCATAAACTCAGCCACCTTCGCCGCCGGAAATGCCTCTCCCTCTTCATTGATGACCTGATAGCCACCATACTCAATTGCGCTATGGGTAGAACCGAAGACATCAAAGCGAACACCGCCGGCGTCTTTTTTGACCAGCATGAGGCGCGGCAGTTCGACACTTACAGACTTGCCACCATCCTTAAACCAAGGTATGGTATAATAATATCCGTCGGCTGAATGCCCTACGGCATCAGGATCACCTGTTTCCTCATCCGCAGCCAGTACAAAACTGCTGGATGCAAACATCAGCAGCAGGAACATGCTCAGGACTTTCAAAACTCGATCTATATAAAAAGTTGACGCAGTAGCGTTCATCGTCAATCTATTTTCACGTTGGTGTCTGCTGTCCGTTTTTCGAGAGTACTTTGACGCGTCGATAGAGTACCCATACTTCAACAGAAAGACTCAGCAGAACAGCTGCAACGAGTGCGATAACAAAAACAAAAATATCAATCGTAGGGACAAAGAGTACAATGGCACTTACACTGAGAAGCATCACTGCCATGCGAAACAGCATCCCGCCAAACACAATCAGCAAGAAGCGATTGTCGGCAAACTTACTGGCAAAAGAGGCTGTAAAGAAAAACGCCAGGCCGTAAAGACTGCCAACACCAAATCCTAAAAGAAGACTAAGCCAAGTTTCAGGCATCATGGTCAAAAGCGTGATTGTAGATAAAAGTGGATCTTCTCAATTCAAGAACCGCATACACAACGCACTAGAGGCCAGAAAGCCCCCGCACATAACCGCCTTAACAATGAATTCTAAATGAAAGCAACCCGGAACAGAGACATGCGTCATCCGGGCTTCTCAATTTGCCCCTCTGCCTGCTTCTCCACCTCTGTTTGCCGGCTCGCTTCATTGAGCGCTTTATTCATTCGCAAAAACATGGCAAACATAGCAACAACACCAACAAAGGCACCGACAAGCGTAAACCAAGGCAAGGTGTCAAGCCATTTATCCAGCAACAAACCCAACCCTAAATAGAAGGCTACAGAAATACCAGCATGGATACCAATCCCCATGTATTTCTGGTCGCCCCCCATCCCACTAATCCAATTAGATGGTTCCGGCTTCTTGTTTTTCTTGCTGGACAATGGATTCACGCGAACAGGGATTAAAAGGTTAACTAAAATGATCAACCTGTTAACTTAATCAACCCTGCCCTGCTGCCATGCGCTTGGCTTCATTCCCTTTACCACCACCCTGATTGACGGTGTGCATCTTAGCTTTGCCGGCATCTTTCGTCATCTGACATTTGCCATTGAAGCTTGACCCTTCCTCTACAATCAAACGAACAGCTTCAATATTTCCATCAACACGGGCAGAGCCCTTAAGTATCAACAGCTCTTTAATTTTGAGCTCGCCTTGCACACTTCCAGCCACCTCAGCATTGGTCGCAATCAATTCTCCCTCCACAACACCACCGGGCGCAACAAAAGCTTTGCCGCCAACATGCAGTTTACCAACGATTCGCCCACTGATGCGCAAATCATTTTCAGAACGAAGCGTTCCTTCAAACACAGTCCCCTCAACGATCATATTGATCTGGGGAGCACCTGGTCCATTTCCTTGATTCCTTGCCATATTTTCTGTCTTATTACCATTACCCTTATTACTATTACCAAATAAAGCCATAATAGCCTACTTACAATTTTTCGTCTGAGAATTCATGCCCAAAACCATCCAGGCAGAACTCATGGATTTCATCACTGAAGAGAGTTATCCCAAAGACACACAAGAAACGCGCAACCTGAAACGGCCAGTTTGCAACCGAAAACTTGAAATGCTCAAGAAGATGTACTGCAAATTGTACTAATCAAATAGTACTGCGAGGGATATACAGCTCAGAAACGATAGTCGTCAATCTACAAACCCACAAAGAAGTAACGGGGATCCTGGGCAAGTCCATTATGCCAGATCTCGACATGTAGATGAGGGCCAGTCGTAATCTCGCCAGAATTTCCACTAAGTGCAACAGCTTCTCTATTTCTCACGCGATCCCCAATTCTTTTCTCTAATTGTTTCGCATGTTTATATACAGAAACGTACCCATCAGCGTGTTGCACTGCAATAGCGTACCCGCCTTCATGTGTCCAATCTGAGAATATAACGTATCCATCTCCCATAGATCGAATCACACTGCCTTCTTCAACAGCGATATCAATGGCGTAATGACCACTTCGGGCATCAAAGCCCCTGGTCAGCACACCTTGATCTACAGGAGGGGGAGCAGGAAACTGTATACTGGATAAATATCGTCCCTCTACGGAGGCCATGCGAACGGGCGGCGGCATTGAACTCGCCGGCATCTGCGGAATAGGCAACGCCGGCTGCTCATGATCCGCAGAAAAAGAGGTCCTCGGCTCTGCACTTCCCCGTGCACTAAAGCTAGGAGAAGTAATAGACGGACTCATCGTTTCTGGTGCCACAGAAAACATGCTTGAATCAACATGCCCCATCATCAGCATTCTGAGCTGCGTAGCGTAACTTACCTGCGCCTCCAAAGAATCCTGGAGCGCAGTCACGCGCAATGCGTGCTCTTTAATCTTTCGCTGCATCTCCTCGGTACCATGGCTGGGAATGTACTCCCGAAGCGGTGTAAATGCAACCACACAAACTGCCACAAGGCCAGCCAGAAAAACAAGAAAAGAGCCAAACTGCCATACCCGGCTCGACTTGATGCGATATTGCCGGGGGTCCTGGATTTGCTTTTCATCCATCACAATGACGGTGAACGTATTCCGGATCCCCTTGGTAAATTCAGATAGAAAATTTAGAAACATAGGAAATTTATGGATGATTCCTGCCAAAACGCAGGATAACAATCAACACAAAGATTATTTCAACAGAGCCAGATCAAAACACGCAACAACAATTCCAACTCACACGAACAATTTCTAACAGACAATAGCACAATCGGCGCAAGGTACACACGGGGGGCGATTGCTAAAGTTCTGTGAAACGTACGCAATTCCTGACAACAGATTACAGGGCAAGGAAACAATATCTACAAAGCTTTTGTTTATCCTCGGCTGAAAAATCGCGCTAACTTCATTTTTTGTAGAAGTAAACGAATCTTATGCCACAACATAAATCAGCTGAAAAGAGAGTACGTCAGTCGGAAACACGAAGATTGCGTAACCGGAATCAGCGAAGCAAGATACGGACATTAATTAAGTCTCTTGAAGACGAAAAAGATAAGGAAAAAGCAACGGCTTTGTTAAGCGAAGCCAAGGCATCTTTGGATCGCCTTGCTGGAAAAAACATTATTCACAAGAATAATGCTGCCAACCAGAAAAGTGCTTTGGAAAAGTATGTTAATTCGCTTTCGTAGCGTTTGACAGGTTTTCCCTATAGCAATCCTGGCATTTTTTCTGGCCTGGATTTTGAATCTGGACTGCGCTAATCTCCGGTGGAGATCATGCTACATGCTTTTCCTTTTCGCAATTCTACTGTAAATTAGCAGTCAGAATTCTTATTAAGAAAGCAGTAAATATTGGACAAATCTGATAAATCAGTACTTTCTGATGTTAGATCTTCATATTTTCTGTGGCAAAATTCCTTAAAAACACAGTATTTACAGTAAATACTCATTGAATAGGGATTTCGCTGGCAATTACGGCCTCTGATTTGTTAACTTCAGCGCTGAACAACTGTAATACTCAGCAGCTGTTGTAATATTGAAATGTCACGAGACCCATTTTTTTTTGGTTTTTCGAAATACACGTAAGAAGAACAAACATGATGAAACAACTACGCTCCTCGCTCTTGTTTACCACAGCCTTGTTTATAGGTGCAATGAGCATGGTCGGTTGCAAAACGGCTGTTGAGGTTTTATCCGTCGACGGTCCTGATAGCCTCCGGATTAACCAATCCGGTACGTTTACTGCCATGATCAACGAAGATGCAAGCGATCCTATCGAATACAACTGGAATTTCGGGGATAGCAGAACAGGCATTGGCAAAGCAACGACACATTCCTTCAATCAACCAGGAACGTATCGTGTAGCTGTTACCGCTACGAACAAAAAAGGACCTGATACTGGCGAAGCTTCTGTAGTAGTATACCGCCCACCAGTACCAGCCGAAGTTGTTACGATCAGCGCTAACCCACAGAACCCTGATACACGTACTCCTGTGAACTTCTCTTCGAATGTTCGCGGTGATGTACCTGTAAGCTACAGCTGGTCTTTCGACAACATGGGCAGCAGCACTTCTGCTAACCCATCTTATACCTTTGACCAGCCTGGTACTTACACTGTAACGCTTCGCGCATCTAACAATGCCGGCGACGACTCTCGTACGATGACAATCACTGTCAACCAGTACGAAGCAGACTATTGCTCTGAAGTTGTTGAAATGAATGCTGCATACTTTGCACGCAATTCAAGCGTTCTAACAGACGAAGCACGCGCTGCACTACAGGAAAATCTTGAAATCCTTCAGGATTGCCCAAATACTAACGTAAGCGTTGAAGGCCTTGCAGCTCCTGGAGAGCGTAATGCACAGAGCCTTTCTGAAGACCGCGCTCGCGCTGTTGAGCAGTACTACGTTGACAATGGTATTGCAGTAAGCCGCTCTATGGCTACCGGAACAGGTATGCAGAGAGGCACTACAAGCAAAAAAGAAGGTATTGAGCAGTTCCGTCGCGCTGATACAAAGCCGATTCGATAAGCATAACATCTCACTCAATTTCATATAATTGAGTTCAGATAAGATTTAGAAGGCGAACCTCCAACAGGGGTTCGCCTTTCTTTTTTCGGAACTTTGCCCGCTATCTACTCATTATGTAACGACAACACCTCATACGCTCCCGGCAATTCCTGCACGGCTTACAGCACGAACACAGTACCAATAAATGAAGATTCTCCGACTCCTGGCGCTTCTGATTCTCCCCGCCCTTTTTACGCTTTCCTCAACCGAGGCCCAGGCACAGCGTACACAGCTACGTGGATCTCAGGCAAACTTTGGTGTTGCCCTGGGTGTATTCACCTACCACGGCAGAGTTGACCTGAATACGGACCGCAGCGATGCAAACTTCACGCGATCAAGCGATGTAGCCGGTATTTTACTGGGCTCATTCCCAATCGTACGAGATCGCTTCTTCTTCAGGGGCATGGCTGGTATTACCAATTTGAGCGCCATGGGCGCCCAAAGCGGCATTTCGGAGAATCAATTTCTGAACAGAGAGCTTTTTTGGTTTGAACCCCAGGTCATCTACACCCTCACGCGAGGCTCCGAAAGGCTTTTTCTCCCTTATGTCTACACAGGATTTGGCACCCTGATCGCGGATCCTTTTGGCGGAGCTACGTCTCAAGTAAACCAACCCAACGCCGGCACCCCCGGACCAGACCGCTCTGTTTTCACCTTGCCATTTGGCTTCGGTGTTGACTACCCGGTCTCTCACCGTTTCTCATTCTTTGCAGATGCAAGCTACCGGGTGAACTTTAACTATGTCGGCCGCAACGAAGGCAATCGCAATCCTCACAACACCTCACTTGTAATGTTTGGTATGCGATTCAACCTTTCACGAATCAAAAAGGTAGTAGAGCAAATTCCTCCTACCGACTTGCCGGATCCTATCGAAATTCCTCCGTACAATCCCCCAATGCCGGCGCCCGAATACCCGGCGGATCGCTGTGTATTGGCCGACTTAAACACAGTATTCTTTGACTCAGGAACAGCCATTGCCACAAATCAGACCATGGCGCTTCTGGCAGAAAACGTTGAAGCACTCCAGTTCAATCCGCTTTGCTGCGCACGTATTATTGGCCACACGGACGGAGCAGATACGGAAGAGGATGCACTGAAGATTTCCAGAGAACGGGCCGCATTTGTGTTTAACTTCTATTCCAATGAAGGCATTACCGAAGACCGGCTGGCCATCAGAGAACGCGGTACTGCCCTTGCATGCCTGCGCAAAGAAGATCCCGAGTGCCTCATCAATCGCCGCGTAGAGTCTGTTATGGTAGGATGTGAAGCATTCCCTGGCCAAAGGCAATAACGCACTCCACAGCCCTATGCTTTGGGACTGCTAGACTCCAGCCAACTCCTCAAGATCTGATAGATCATCAAAATACCCAACAAAATTCTCACAGACACATCCAGGCTTCCATAAAGCCCAACCCTGAACATTAAACCCAAAACCCGAAACCACACACAGATAATATCTGTGTGCTCCCGCATCTAGAACTTATTTACCCATCAATGTTTTAAGCATAAACGGAAAACACAGAACTATCTACACCTCAAATGAATCCTCCACTTATTCCCAAATACGACAAGCCCGAGCAACCAGGTATTGCGATGAATTTCGACAATACTGTTTCTCTGTATCACATCGTACAAGAAGGAGATTCGTTTGACAAAGCAGCACAGGATATTTTCAATCTAATTGCTGATGGTCAAAAACGTTTTCCAGATTGGCCTCGCGTTTTCTATCTGGATATACTAGGCCACCTCGACGAACGAGGCCGCTTCGACCCGGATATGGTTGAACTCCAGCAGGAATTTCTTATTTCAGCCCTTGGCAAGTTTCTTACAGCAATCGACATGCCTCTCGTTTCGATTGTCAATCCCGAGGTCCAGGACAATAATGTACCTGATTCTCTCGGTATCCAGATTCCCGACGACGGCTTACCCTCCCCTCAATAGTATCCCATTTAACCAAGGCCAACAAACCAGCCAAACGCTCATCGTCCTGGTTCAAGGCCTTTTATACAGAATAAACGGAGCAGATAACGCATATCTAGGTCAGGTTTCTTACTTTTGCAGAGACTTTAATATGAAGCCTGCCTTACATGAGAAAACAAGCCTGGACCACTGTATTCCTGATCTTTTTATTCCTGCCCATGCCGGCCGCCGCGCAACAAAACATGCCCGTGATTCTTTCGATGCGGGAGCGTGCTACGGTTGTTGACGACTGGCTAATGGATCGACTTGAGAACGTAGTGCCTCAACTGATGCGACGCAATGGCATCGATATGTGGATTGTCAGCGCACGTGAATACAATGAAGATCCTGTCATTCGCAGTATGTTGCCGGCCACATGGATCGCCGCCCGCCGCCGTACCATTCTCGTTTTCTTTGATCATGGCGAGGAAAAAGGAGTTGAGAGAATTGCAGTTGCGCGATACGACATCGGCGAATTCTTCCCAAGCGGCTGGAAACCAGAGCAAGAACCCGATCAATGGGCCCGACTTGCAGAAATCATTACGATCGCAAAACCAAACAAAATTGCACTAAACAGGTCGACAACCTTTGGCCTGGCAGATGGGCTCACCGATGCTGAGTTTGACGGCTTGCACAAAGCATTGCCGGCTGCCTATCAAGATCGAATTGTATCTGGAGAGAACCTCGCTATTGGCTGGCTTGAAACAAGAACAGCCGCCGAAATGGAAGTCTACCCAATGATCTGCAAGATTGCGCATGAGATCATATCTGAAGGACTCTCCGAGCAAGTAATTCAACCGGGCATTACCTCTACATCCGATGTTGAGTGGTGGTACAGGGAACGCATCAGAGCGCTAAAACTTGTGACCTGGTTTCACCCAAGCGTTTCCATTCAACGCGATGATGCAACCGAAGCAAGAAACTCTTTTTCTTCCAAGGCTGATGCAGACGTCATCCGACCGGGCGATCTCATTCATGTTGATTTTGGGATAACATACCTCAGACTGAATACAGATACCCAGCAACATGCATATATCTTAAAGCCTGGAGAAACAGATGCGCCGGCGGGTTTAAAAAACGCGCTCAAGACAGGTAACCGCTTACAAGATATACTGACATCCCACTTTGGCGAAGGCCGTACTGGAAACGAAATTCTTGCCGACACACGCAAACAAGCCATCGCCGAAGGTATCACACCGTCGATCTATACCCATCCGATTGGATTTCAGGGTCACGGTGCCGGCCCAACCATAGGACTATGGGACCAACAAGGCGGCGTAGCGGGTCGCGGTGACTATCCCATGTTTGCAAACACAGCCTATTCGATCGAACTAAATGCCAGCGTACCAATTCCCGAATGGAATAACAAAAACGTGCGTATTATGCTTGAAGAAGATGCATTTTTTGATGGTAGCAGCACATGGTATATCGACGGTCGGCAAACGTCTCTCTGGCTGATTCCTCGATCTCACCCAGTGAACAAATAACTCAGGAGTAATTCTTCAGATGGGTTTCTATAAGCACGTCTGCTGCTTTTTCTCCGTCGTTGTATCGCATCATATAGATGGGTAGTTTCTCAACGAGTCCGCCGAGATAATGCACGGCGTCTTCTTTGTGGAATTTCAGGTTTAAACAATTCCTGAGTAGCTCAAGGGTAGCAGTAGCCGGCGATATCGGCGTCAATTCCATGCGCTCTGCCTGGGGGTCGTACTGGGGGAAGATGATGGCTGAGAGTTGCTTCGTGCTTCTTGCAAATGCCTGTTCATCTAAATCAACCACCTGTTTACTTAAGTTTGAAACTTCCTCAGGCGATAAACGGATATCTCCGTCTGCTTGATCATGAAACCGCATCATGGGTGTAAGCGGAAAGGAAACGAGGCAACTGTCGGCCATCTTCACCGGCACAATATCGTCAGATAGATAGGTCCAGCCTTTCCTGCAGAGATTCCCTACCATGGTGCTTTTTCCACTTCCCCACGCACCGCAAAGCATCACGGCATTGCCTTCCAACGAGGCTGCGCCGGCATGCAACCACAATAATTCAGGATGGACTTCCACAAATCGGTGGATTACTTCAAATTTCAAGCACTGTAACACCCCCTTCGGCGTCTCCTTCTCTCCTTCAAACATACGAGCCCCCTCAACACGGAACCCATCGCCGTCTCGCACGACCGTCAGTGTAGCAAGAAGATCTGCCGGTTCTTCAACCAATAGCTCCTTGAAAGAAAACAAAAAAGGTGCAATAACTTCTGGTACATCAGACAGTACAGCAACTTCCTGGTTTGCAAAGGAAATGTAATGCATCTGCTTGGTTTCCACCATCTTTATACCGCGGCCTCGCCGAGCTCGGATGCGTCTTCTTGTGCACCAATTTTAAGTAATCCCAGCTTCATCAGTTCTTTGACCGTTGTCATAACGTCATTATGAAGCATCCCGGCCTCGATATCCAGGTCTTGTGCGATCTCATCACAAATTGCGCCCAAGCTTCGCTCGCCATCACACAAATCCCAAATTGAACGCGCAGATGCATTTAAAGAATAACCCATTTCGGTATTGCCATCATACAAGACCATTTCATCAAGTACTTGCTGAGCCATGACGCCGGCTTTCTTCCGAGGACTTGCTGATAGTGATAAATCAAGAGATGTTTCTGATTGCTGCATTTCTACACAGTGCTTATCCACTCAGTGTGGTTTATTCAAAATTTAAACATTGGTTCTTAAGTCATTCATCACAATTTCCAATCCAACGAACGGCAACACATCATTTTTTCAAGAAAAGCACATTAAGACCGACAGCAGCAGGCGTAGATATTACAATATGATATGCCTACAAGTAGATACGAGCAGAAGGTGGCCCCACCCGGTTATTTTACGCTTCTGCTGTATATGGACTAGTACTCTGTAAGGGAAATAAATGGAGTATCAGATTTTCAGGGTACGAAGCGTATTAGCGTACGATGGGTACGAAAAAGTCTTCTTTTCTTCTTTCGTACACCTCGCACCACTCGTACTCATCGTACCTTATGTTGCTCAATACTTCATTTATTTCCCTGACATAGTACTAGGGCGTGTGGACAATTAACTTGCAAAATGCATTTCGCGTCCTTTTTGCCCATATCTGCGTTCCTTTTTGCGCCCGATGCGCTGCATCGAACTCAAAAAGCGCCTTGATCTGAACAAAAATGCCATCGAATGCTCTTTTCCCTGCTAATTGTCCACACACCCTAGCAATCCTTCAATTTTGCCGTAGAGAACTCGTTCAAATTAACGTCATCCTTCTGGTGCCAGCACCAAATCTCCTGGCAGGGGAATTTGTTTTCATAGAGGGCCTTGCCTACGATAATCGAGTCGACTTTTTTTGATTTGAGTTTGGCGATGTTGATGAGGTGTGTGTGATCCCCAACGCCACCAGAAGCGGTGAGGCAGACGGTATCGAGTTTGCTGGCCATTGCGAGGTACGCTTCGATATTGGGGCCTTCCATGGTCCCGTCACGACTGATGTCGGTATATACGATACGCCGGCAGCCGCGGCTTTGCATGTCCAATGCGAGTTCTATGGCGTCGATGCCACTGCCCGCCATCCAACCATCTGTCCGGACTTCGCCATTTTTTGCATCAATACCAACAACAATGCGATGAGAACCAAACTCTTTGACCGCTTCTGATACGAGCGCAGGATTTTTTACTGCAGCTGTGCCTATAATGACGCGGTAAACACCAAGGTCAAGGGCCGCTTTAATATCCTCCATCGAGCGAATGCCGCCACCGAGCTGTACAGGGATATCGAGCGCTTCGCAAATATCTTTGATAACGATACGATTCGGGGCAGAGCCTTCCGTATCTCCTCGTGCTGCATCCAGGTCCACAACGTGTAATACTTTGGCATTCTGAACACGCCAAAGCCTCGCCATTTTCACCGGGTCGTCGTAATAGACGGTTTCTTTTTCATAAGAACCCTGGTATAGCCGAACGCATCGGCCGCCTCTTAAATCGATGGCTGGAATAATCAGCATTGTGCTTTTTATTTTTCAGTGATGTTGAAACAGCTCTGCATGTTATAAACTATGCGCTGCAATTCCTTCCATCAGATTATAATATTTGAGGGATAATGAAGATGAACGACTAAACGTTACTGTTGAGGCGGGCAAAATTTCTCAATACCAACAGGCCATTGTCGTGGCTCTTCTCGGGGTGGAACTGGACCCCGAAAACGTTGTTCCGTTGTACAATCGCAGGGAAATGCGTGCCGTATGTGGTACTCGCAAGCACATCTTCGGGGTTATCTGCCACTGCATGAAACGAATGTACAAAGTAAAAATAGGCCGGCGATTTTAATCCTTCCAGTAGTGGAGATGGCCTCGTTGGGATGGCCGTATTCCAACCCATGTGCGGGATCTTTAGCCCCTTGCTTGCTCCTGCTGCTTCATTTGGCAAACTGCCTGTATCGCTATTGCCGGCTGTAGCTAAAGCAGGTTCATACACGTGTTTAAACCTGACCACCCGTCCCGGCATCACGCCCAGCCCATCATGCAACCCCATTTCTTCGCTTACTTCAAACAACAGCTGCATGCCTACACAGACACCAAGAAAGGGTTTGCCCGAATCAATCGCTTGTTGTATCGATGGTATGAGGTCTCTATTCCTGATTTCATCTGCGCATGCCCCAAACGCGCCTACGCCAGGTAAAACCACGTGACTGGCACGCTCAATATCTACTGGTTTATCGGAGCGAATCACAGTAGCACCAACAGCTTCTAGTGCTTTCTCCATGGAGCGCAGATTGCCAATGCCATAATCTATAATGCAGACCATCGTTTTTGACTTGTTCGGTGGGGGAGATTGGGGTTTAAAGTTCTGGGTTCTGGGTTCTGGGTTCAACGTCTCCAGTCGATTTTAATTTTCTTTGACTTCGCTCAGTTCTTTTGAGCGTGCCGTAGCGGTGGCGACAGCATGTATCAGCATGTTGCGAAGCCCGTGGCTTTCGAGCTCGGCAATGGCTGAAATGGTGGTGCCGCCCGGCGTGGTTACTTCATCTTTCAGGATAGCCGGATGTTTGCCTGTTTCTATAACCAGCTTGGCCGCTCCAAGCACGGTTTGTGCAGATAAAGAGGCCGCTATGGTGCGTGGGATGCCTTGTTTTACGCCGGCATCTGTCAGGGCTTCTATAATCATGTAGATATAGGCTGGCCCACTCCCTGATAATCCTGTAATCGCATCCATCAGATACTCAGGAACGGCCTCTACACTTCCTACCGCTTCGAAGACTGCACGCGCACTGTTAAGATCTTCTTCTGATGCAAAATCGCCGGCACAGATGGCTGTTGCACCTTCATCAACCAGTGCCGGGGTATTAGGCATTGTGCGCACTACGGGCAGATTAAGCTCAAATCGTTCTTGCAGTGTTTGCGTTGTAATCCCTGCCAGTACCGAAATAATGAGCGTTTCTTCGGTAATAGCCGCTTTGATTTCTTTAATAACTTTGATTACCATTTGAGGCTTTACAGCCAAAATGACGATCGTTGCATCTTTTACTGTTTCGACATTATCTGACGATGTTTTTATTCCTGGAAACTGTTCTTCCAGCGCCTTTAAAGCTCGTTCGCTTCTGCGAGAAGCACTAATTTGTCCTGCATCTGCATCGTTTCCTTTTAAGAGCCCGCCAATAATAGCACGGCCCATGTTGCCGGCGCCGATAACTGCTATTTTATGATTTGAAAGTAGCCTTGATGTGCCCATGCTTTTTCTTTAGGTAAAAGATTAATTTATGCTTTAGTAAACACTCGTTTTGTTGGTCACGCCGTGCCAGCCAGATTAAAGCATGCCTTTTGTAGAAGCCATCTCTGGATTTGTCGTGTCACGTTTGATGGCTTCCCGAAGCGCACGGGCTACGGCTTTGTAAATGGCTTCGATTTTATGGTGTTCATTCCGGCCGGCAAGTACATTGATGTGCAAGTTCATCTGTGCCTTTTCAGCAAAGCTGTACCAAAAATGCTCAACCATTTCTGTGGATAATGCACCCACTCTGTTTCTCTTGAAGGATGCGTCATACTGCAAATAAAACCTTCCAGATAGATCAACCACGGCCCGGGCAAGCGCTTCATCCATAGGTACATATGCCGTGCCGTAGCGATTTATGAACGCTTTGTCGCCGAGTGCTTCTGCAAATGCTTGCCCCATTGTAATCCCTATATCTTCCACAGTATGGTGGTCATCGATGTGTAAATCCCCATCACAATGCACGGATAAGTCAAACTGACCATGCTTGGCAAACAAGTCCAACATATGATCCAGGAAACCTACGCCTGTATTATTTTCATAAGTGCCCTTGCCGTCGAGGGTAAGGGATACGCTGATTTTGGTTTCTTTGGTTTCACGGTTAACAGAAGCCTGTCTTGGACGTGTGGCGTTTTGCATGGTGGTCAATAAAGATGCGGTCTATTAAAATGTGGCCAATTAAAATCCGGCCAATTAAATTGCAGTCTTTAATCATAAAGACCAGATAAATCAACTCCAGTTATTACGCTTGTCTGGTGCTACGTTTCTTGAATACACGCACATACTTGAATTATAGTCATTTCTTCACGTGATACGGGTGGGTTGTGCTGCATTATCTCAGGTTAAAAATGAACCAGATGCGTGGGTAATCGTACTCTATGGCCTTATTTGAGTTCTACAGGAAAAGAAGATGAGTGAATCGAAACACAAACGAATTATGGTAACTGCGGCGTTGCCGTATGCCAATGGTCCTTTACATCTCGGGCATTTGGCCGGCGCTTATTTGCCGGCTGATCTTTATTGCCGATATGAGCGAATGAAAGGGAGGGACCTCGTCTTTGTGAGCGGTTCAGATGAGATGGGCGTTGCGATTATGATTCGCGCCAAACAGCAAGGCATTAGTCCACGCGATATTGTAGATAAATACCATCCAATGATCAAAGACAGCTTTGAGAAATTTGGGATGAGCTTTGATATTTATAGCCGTACAACAACGGATATACATCGCGAAACAAGTCAGGCCTTTTTCAACCGCTTGTCGGAGAATAACTCGTTTCGATTAAGAACGGAAGAGCAGCTGTTCGATCCAGAAGTAGGCATTTTTCTGGCCGATCGGTTTGTAAAAGGAAACTGCCCTAATTGTGGGTATGAAGATGCCTATGGTGATCAGTGTGAGAATTGCGGCACCACGCTAAGTCCACGCGAATTGGTTAACCCCAAGAGTACGCTATCTGATGCAACGCCTGAATTACGGAAGACGACGCATTGGTATCTGCCTTTGGGCGATTTTCAGCCTGCACTGGA
>JBGCEN010000113.1:0-20713 GCA_045106435.1 Rhodothermales bacterium | reverse complement strand
GGCTTGCATGGATGCTGGATCAACTGCAGCATAAGGTGCTCCTGAAATGTGAAAGATCGGACTGGATCCAGTTGAATGGAAGAGGCCTTGCCTCAAGTAACGCAGAAGCGGCTGCTCCTGAGAAAGAACAGCCGCTACTGCGTGTTTCGAAAGCGGGGTGGAAGCTACTCGACAGCTTTACAGCCATCTTCTGTGGTATCAACTTATAGTCATCCTGACCTTACTCAATCTTGATGGTCTTTTCGGGCCCTTTTGCTTTCTCGTCCTTCGCAACAGAAACCACGAGCACACCTTCCTTCATCCTGGCTTGAATGTTATCCAGATTGAGGTGATTGCCTAGTTCGAACGAACGCTCGAAAGATTTTATCGGGTATTCCTGAACGAGAAAATTTGGTTTATCTACCTCAGGCGTTCTTGTGCCAGAAATGTAAAGCACGCCGTCTGTAACGGTCACGTCGATATCGTCCGGATCATAGGTAAGTGCGTGAACGCACACATCGATGCGATCTTCATACTCAATGATGTTGACCGGGATGTTGTGCTTGGGCCGGCGATACCCCCAACTGCCTCGACTCATCTTTAATTTCCTTTCCCAGCCTTCAAAGCCATGTCGCTTCCAATGTTTACCACTATGTCGCATGCTGATTCGGTGTTTAATTCGATGTTCTATTTGTCCATGTAGACGGACGAAACACAGAAATACTTTATTCTCCCAGAAATTCCTCGTAATAGTCGCCGAGCGCGGCGCGGAGGCGGGTAACCGCGTACCGTTTGCGGGATATGATTGTCTTTAGCTTCTCGTGCTCTTCGTCAGCTATTTCCCGGAGGGTCACCCCATCAATTTCGTTGCGCATAAAGACAACGCGTTGCTTGTCTGGCAATTCATCAAGTGCAGCTTCCAATTGATCGAAGAATTCTTCCCGATAAAGGTCATCTTCGGGGGATTCGTCGTCTTCGAATGTTTCGAATTCCTCTTCAGGCAAGCCCGCCGGCTCAATCTTTCGATAGGCATCAATGACACGGTTTCGGGCGGATCGATAGAGCCACGCCTCAGGATCATCTATGATAGCGCCCCGATTGAGCGAACGAAAGAATCCGAACCAGACATCCTGAACGATGTCCTGCATGGCTTGATCGGTCGAGACCCTGGAGCGGACAAATCGTTGAAGCGTCTGGTCAAACGCCTCCATGAATTCAGAAAAGTTATCATTTAAATAGCGCTCCATAATCAGGTAAACGTTTGAACTGACGGATTACGCTAAAACAAAACTTCAATCTGCCCTTCTATGAGAGGTGAGCTTCTGCCTGCCAGCAAATCACAGTGTATCCCTGATTTCCTCTTTAAAAGCCTTAATCTCTTCTTCGTTACGCCTGTAAAAGGTCCATTGCTTGACCTTCGTACCTGTTACTAACCCCGCAATAGCCAATACTTTGAGGTGCTCACTTGCAGTTGGCTGTGAAACGCCAAGCTTCTCGGCAATGCTGATCACGCACACGCCGTCCTCGGCCAGATCACCGGCTTCCTGCGGCGGGAAATTTGACACAGGGTCTGCAAGCCAGTGCAAAATTTGCAGGCGGTTTTCATTGGAAATGGCTTTTAATTTTATCAACATAGGAATATAGCTTTTAACCGATGCATAATAAGGAAAGCGTTTGTATATTCCATTATATAGGAACATAGCTATATTGCTATATTGTGGTGATTGCATGCTGTAGTCGCCCTTTTAACGCATAGAGTTTGATTCAACCAAAAAAACGCAAAACATGAAAAGCCTGCCCGTCCTGCTAGTGGGAGTATTCTTCCTGCTTACTTCTTGCCAGCCCAATACATCTTCTGATTACAAAGACGCCCTGACGTTTTACGTTTCTTTTGATAACGGTACCACGGCAGATTTTGCATTGGGCGACGCGAACATTTATACAGCGAAGGCTACCTATGCCAATTCAAGACGGAGTTTGGATAGCATTCAGGTTGGCATGCATAACGCCAATCATCGAATTGTCGAGAGAGGAGGTCTGATTGGTGATGCATTTGAGTTTGGCGAAAAAAGTGGTCCAGTCCTTTTTTATAACAGCAAAGATAACCTTGTCTACAATCCACAAAACTGGTCTGGCACCATTTCGTTTTGGCTAAGCGTTGATCCTGCCACTGAGCTCGATGGGTATACAGACCCAATTCAAATCACGGATACAGATTTTAATGATGCCTCGATTTGGGTAGATTTCACGGATGCAGATCCTCCCGACTTCAGGTTAGGCGTCATTGGTGATAGAAGTGCCTGGACCCAGGACACACTGAGTGCGCCCGTGAAGGATGTTTTTGAAAAAAGAATTGTTAATGTTGGACCGTACTCCTTTTCCAGAAATACCTGGACCCATGTACTCATAACGTATGATAGTCTGGGGACCACAAATAGCCTGGCGAATCTTTACCTCGATGGTGAGAAAATGGGTGAAGTCGGCGGCGTCGATGATCCTTTTACCCTGGAACTGGAAAACGCCAAAATATTCCTTGGATTGGGTTTTAGCGGTTTAATGGACGAACTGTCGGTTTTCAACATGCCGCTCACGGACGAGCAGGTGATGGCGCTTTATCAGCTGGAAGGGGGGATCAAGTCAATATTGTGATTTAAGTCAATGTTGTGATTTAAAGTCAATGTTGTGATTTAAAGCGATGTTGTGATTTCAAGCGATATCGAACGACTTGGTTGACCTTGGACCTGAGTTGGTGGGGGGGAGGCACTGTAATAAAAACCGTCCGCTCCCTCAATTTTTGTAAGATGTGAGTGTTTCCTTGTCCTATCCAGAAAATTTGTTATTATAACGTGGATTCGGGATAAGAAGTACTTAAAAGGGCCTTTCGGCGTCATCCTGAGCGAAGTCGAGGGATCCATACAATTCGTCCGTCAATTGAAGTGACCTAATGAATTCTATGGATCCCTCGGCTCCGCTCAGGATGACTTTGGGGAGAGCGTTGAGCTTATTTTAAAAGCTGTTGTCCCGAATTGACGTTATTATGAGACCCCAATCTTAACGACTTGCCCCTTGTACCCATGTTAGCGAAAAAATGGAAGCAACTCCTTGCCTTGCTTGGTCCCGGCGTTTTCCTCGTCGGGTATAACATAGGCACAGGCAGCCTGACGACCATGGCGGCAACTGGTGCAGAATATGGGATGGCATTGGTCTGGCCCCTGTTGATCTCCTGCATATTTACGTACGTATTAATTGTCTCTTTTGGCCGGTATACGGCTGTTACAGGAAAAACTGCGCTTTTTAGCTTCAAAACAAGCTTTGGCAAGGGCATCACATTGTTTGTGCTCGGTTCACTTATCGTTAGTGAATTCGTTTCCAGTATGGGGGTAATGGCCGTTGTTACCCAGTCTGTTCAGGAGTGGTCTCGTACGTTAACCAGTGATGGTGAAGGGTTTAGTCCGCTATGGTTGACCTTTCTTTTTGGGGGATTATTGTACGTCCTGTTTCTCAAGGGCCGGTATTCTTTCTTCGAAAAAATCCTTGTCATCTTTGTCTCGGTGATGGGTGTGAGTTTTCTTGTTACTTCGATTGCTGTCATCCCTGATCCTGCTGAAATAATGCGAGGCCTTGTGCCAAGCATTCCGAAGGAATCGAATGCTGCGCTCCTGGTGGCCGGCATGGTGGGGACAACAATGGGGGCCGTACTGTATGTAATTCGTTCGATTCTGGTGCAAGAGAAAGGATGGACGATTGAGAATTTTGCTGAAGAAAAGCGCGATGCCTTTATCTCGGCTCTTTTGATGTTTGTCCTCAGCTTTGCCATTATGGCGAGCGCAGCGGGTACACTCTATGTGCAGGGACATACCATTGAAAATGCCATAGATATGGTACGGCTGCTCGAACCGTTTGCCGGCCGTTTTGCGCTATCCATTTTTGTTGCCGGGATCGTGTGTGCCGGCCTGTCTTCTTTCTTTCCCATCATGCTGCTGGGCCCCTGGCTTTTGGCCGATTTTCAAGGGAAGAAGGCAGACATGCACACATGGCAAAATCGACTCCTTGTCCTTTGTGTCGTGCTTATTGCCTTCGTAGTTCCAATATTTGGCGCACGCCCTGTGTTCGTCATGCTTATTTCACAGGCCTTAATAACCATCGCAACTCCTGTGATTCTTCTTTTGATGTGGATTTTATTGAACAAGAAAGAAGAAATGGGAGCATACGTTGCTACAACAAGACAAAATGTGATCATGGGTGTCATCATACTTTTTTCTTTGCTGATGGCGGCGGTCGGTGTCGTTGGAATTGCTGGATCGATCGGATAAATTCCCCTTTTTTGTGTCATTTACTTCTTGTTTGCACATGTATCCGTCTTATATAACCTGCTGTTACCTGTATCCGATCACCAAATACGGATATCCACCGCCGGCTGAAAAAACAGAGACCTATCTGACTGAAATGCATGCGTTGGGATTTAGCAGTGTCGAACTGGAAGGGATACACGAGGGACATCTGATGGAGATGTATGATCGACGGTTCGCAACACGAGAAATGTTAGAACGCCTGGGGATGGAAGTACCGTACTATTGTATTGTTTTGCCCGGGTTGGCATCTCCAGATAAGGAGACGCGCGCATTCAACCTCAAACTTTTTGAGCGTGGATGCGAAACGGCCAAAGTACTCGGCGCTGCCGGCGTACTAGACAATGCCCCGCTCCCTCCGTATGTGTTTCCAGATGACATCCCCATTGTGCGGCACTACGAGCAAGATGTGTTGATGAACACCTCCTTCCCTGTGGATCTGGAATGGGAAGTATATTGGAAAGACCTTGTTGACACTTTTCGTCAGGCATGCGACATCGCAGCCAAGGCCAACTTGACATACCAGATGCATCCATGTATGGGCGTGCTCTGCGCTACAACCGATGGGTTTCTCAATTTTTATGAGGCTGTTGGACGGGAGAACCTGCGGTTTAATCTTGATACAGCCAACCTGTTTGTGCAGAAGGACAATCTTGCGCTTTCATTGCGCCGGCTGGCCGGGAAAATTGATTACATACATCTATCTGATAACGGAGGACACAAGGTAGAGCATCTCGCGCCAGGCCAGGGAGCGATTCAGTGGGATGTGTTCTTTCGGGAACTGGAGCACATCAATTATCAAGGGCGATTCGGAATTGATATCGGTGGAAGCGAATCAGACATTAAAGATCTAGATGCTGCTTACCTTTCGACAGCAGATTGGTTGGTCGCACGGTGGAAAAAGGAATAAGACGGTTTGTCTTTATTATCATGATGGCTTTCGAGAGAGCTTTGTGCGTGTATTAAAAGCGCTTATCCCGAATTGAGTTATATTAACGGCCGATCTTTCAGAATAACCTCTCAGCTTCGTGGGATACATGAAATCGGTACTCATAATTGTATTGCTTCTGTCTGTGTCCTCATGCAAGCCGGCCGGCACAGAACGCATTGAAGATCCTGTTACCAGTGACCTTGCCGCCGACCAGCCAAATATTCTGTTCATATTTGCGGACGACTGGGGCTGGGGCGACCTGAGTTCCCATGGACATCCCTATGTAAAAACGCCAAATATCGACCGCCTTGCCAAAGAGGGGACTGATTTTTACCGGTTCACAGTTGCGAGTGGCGTTTGCTCGCCCAGCCGAACCGCAGTGATGACTGGGCACTTCCCGGGCCGTTATAATATTGATGGCCATTTTGCATGGGTCGAGAACAATGCAAGGCGGGGGATGCCTGATTGGTTGGATCCTGAAGCACCCTTGTTGAGCCGTATGCTGCAGAACGCTGGCTACCGTACCGGACATTTCGGGAAGTGGCACCTGGCTAACAACATGATTCCTGATTCACCGCTCCCTGAAGACTATGGCTACGACCGGGCCTGGGCATTTAACAGCGCCGGCGAACAGATACCTGTGCACGAAGATGCACCTGAGGCCATTAAATTCATTCATAATATTTTGCCTTACATGCCGGTAATGGATAAAGCGGTAAAAGTGCTGCCACAATATTTATTTCCCAATGGTCAATCGGTTGCTTTCGGAGATTCTTATTATGGCTCCTTAAACCCGGAAGCCATGAGTGACATGATCCGTATTGCGCAGAAAAACGGCGATGAAAAACGGCGATGAAAAGCGAGAAGAAGAATTTACCGCCATGTATCTCTTATTCGACCGAAACGCAGAGCAGTTGGGGCAGCGACGAACACCGAGCGCTAATATTTCTTCTTTTTTGCAAGTACGCCCCTGGAATTGAATCCAGCATATGAAAAAGGGGAACGGCAAAATTACATCACCCAAACCTTTTATGCCCCAAATGTTAGCTGGCATGTGCAGCGCATGGGGGCAGGGAAAGACGGCATGATGGTTTCTTTAAACGCATCTCTTGGAAATCACATGCATGCAAACGGTATCAACATGGAATTGTACGGGAAAGGCTTTGTGCAGGGAGCCGATCCTGGCAGAGGTGCCGCTTATTTTCAGCCGATATATCTCGAATATTATTCGCAGTTTCCGGCACACAATACGGTCATGGTAGATGGGGTTTCCTCCTATACGGAGATGTTGAGTTACCATGCGTTTGATTTAATAGGAGCATACCCGAAGTCGAACCAGAAGCAAGGTTTTTATAAAGACATCACCTATTCAGATGTTTACTTCCTGGAGCCGGAAAGCCGCAGTGACCAGAGCCGTCTGGTGAGCATTATAAAAACAGGCGAAGCTACCGGCTACTACATCGATATTTTTCGTTCTAGAAAGCAGCGTACAGGGGATAAATTCCACGATTACTATTACCATAACCTGGGTCAAAATATGCAGGTGAGTGATGTAAAGGGTAATCAGCTCGAACTTTCTCCAAGTGAAGAAATGGCTTTTGCCGGAGGACATCTTTATGCGCTGGATTATATGTGGGACAAGGAATCTGTTCGTACCAGCGATGATTATCAGGTGGAGTGGAAAATTGACAGGCTTGAGGGAGAAGATGTATTTATGAACCTGTGGATGAAGGGCATGGCGGGGCGAGAAGTGTTTTCTGTAAAATCCCCACCGAACAAGGCATTTCGCGACGGACACGGGATTCCATATGAAGTTGACAAGGTGCCTTATTTGACCTTTGTGGCCCGCCAACACGGTGAGGCCTGGGAGCACCCATTTGTCTCTGTTTTTGAGCCATTTACTTCCGTTGAAGGGAAAGCTATTGCCAGCATTACAGGGTTTGAAGATGAAAACGGGAGTTCAGATTTTGTGGGGTTGCGTGTTACTCATAAATCAGGACGTGAGGATCTGATTTTCTCTTCCAGAAATGGAGCCATGGTGAAATACGGCGACGCATTCACCAATGCCGCTTATGCATTGGTCGGTAATGAGATCGACGGTAACTTTATTCTATTCATGGGCAATGGAAAGCAACTGGAATCAAATGGCTATTCCATTTCGGCAAATGAAGTCGGGAACGTTGTACTTGAGCAAAGAGGCGGTAAAATTATGCTGCACAATGAGGTGCCGGCGATAATTAGTCATAACCAAAAAGAGAAACAATTCAATCCCGGCCCCATGCGTGAGATTACACTGGACTAAGTTGAGTTATTGGTGATGCGAATCAGGGGGTGGAATTTCCAACCGGTTTGTAGATCTGTCTCCGAGTAGTCTTCCCACACTTGATGTGGGATCCATGAGAGCTACAATGAGAAGAAAGCTTATTGTATTGACTGACTTGCTTGTAGCACTGCGCAGTTCAGATGACTTCTGGTCATGCTGTCTTTTCTGAAGACGCGGATGGATCCCAAATCAATACCCAATCAAGTTGAGCACATGGTTTGGGATGACGTTCGTAAAAGTTGAAATTAAATAGAAAACAGCATTTCAACCCATGATTCGCATTAGTGGTTAATAAACGGAATTCACTGCACTAAAAACTAACTACTCTATTCCGACTTGATAGTCTGTCCTGCAAAACTTGGGTGAAGTTAGCTTTCAATCTCTTGTATACACCTCAATGTTACTGTAGCGACTGCTCCGTGCCCACATATGGCGAAATCCTATTCGCCCCTCCATAACCAGGGGGAATGCAGAGGTGTCCCAATCAAAAACGTGTGTTTCGCCGGCTCGTTCTGCAGTGAAGGAAAGGCGGTTGTCCTGCTTCACAACAGTAATATGATACGTTTCGCCCGGCTTAAACAAATCTACATTTTCGTAGATGGGTTGGATCTGCGTCCCGTCCCCAAAGTCATCGAGGTCTTTGGCTGGATAGCGGCGTGAGGAGACATAGTACGCTCGTTCTGGTCCAGTTGTGGAATAAGAGATATGCAACGCATTCATGTTCAGGTAATAGGAGCTCATCCAGGGCTCCTCGCGCTGCTCGGTTGACAGACGAATGTCCGCCGGCGATGTATCCGTGCCGAGACCCGTTGCCTGGATGTAAAGAATATTCACTGAGGTGACATGGGTCATCGTGTCCAGGCGGGTGTAGTCGTATTCGATCTTTAAGTCACCCGCAAAGCTATCCTGTGTCCATAAGACTGCGTGGCTTGCATGTTCTCCTGGGACAGGGCCGGCATTGAACACCATGCCGGCTGAACCATTTTCCACGGCCGCTTTAGCGCCCTCCAGAAACCATTTTTTCGTCCAATCGCTCGTACCCGAATCCGTGAATATCAATCTCCATTCGTCGGAAACCGCGGGATTACAACCAGATACGATACAGGTCAATATCAAACAGTGTAAAAGCCGTTTCATTAAGGGACACTCCAGAGAAAAAGTTGGTTTTTGATTTCGCCGGGTGGATGCTGCTGGCGAAGTTGCTTCTGGAATATAACGATGGGGTATCATCTTTCCTCCTGGTGTAGTGTCAAGTTTATTATTGTCTGTTTTTTCAATGTTTGCAGAAGAGCGCATGAGAGAAAGAGAGGGAAGAGGATTTGTTTTTTCCCTCTTTCTCTCTTCTCTTTAACCCTCTTCATACACGTGCTGTTAAAAACTAACTTGACACTACACTCGGCCCCCGACACGATGTGTAGTGATTCTTGTCAGATGGAGCCCATTGAGGTTGAAAAAGATTTAACAATGAACTAGGCCTATGCTCTAAGGAAATTTTGTATATTTCCCTAGAGCATAGAAAGTTTGCAAAATTTGAATACGCAATCAAGAAATATCGCCGTCGCGCTGTTAAGCGTTTTCTTGTGGGGAAGCCTCGTGGTTCCTGGCGTGCATGAGATTGCGCACTTTTTGGAGCTTTCTCATGATGATCATGCTACGCACATACATCCCGACTATGAAGCGCTGCTTGATGCCAATCAGCATCGTTTGGATACACACATCGATTGTATCCAGTGTAATAATCAGTCTACATCTTTTCGGTCCACGACCAGACACGGCCTTCTGTATCCCTGGATATACCAGGCGTTTGTTTATCATTCAGATGTCTGGATCGTAGAGCGCCCATACGGGGTGCTGACTGTACGAGGCCCACCGCTTACTTAAAGGCAGTTCATTTCAAACGTATGGGACCACCATTGCCGGCAAAGCTGGTCAATGTAGCACCCATCTTTCGACTGCCAGCATATTCCCATATCTATCGCTTGCCAGCCCTATCTCTATCTGATCGTCAAATTCGTCAGGTATAGAGGCGGTATTGCATTCGTGTCAATCAGAGAATTGTACATGAGCTGTGCCTATTTCAAAAGGAAGCTCGGGACATCTCTGTATCTAATACATACTTTTCAAATTTTCAATTACAATGCGAGTTACAAAAACAAATCTGTTCGGCCTCCCACTATTTGTATTACTTCTTGTTCTTTTTTCTGCCTGTGACTCCGATGAGCCCGATGATGGGCCAGGTGAAGAAGAGCTAATCACGCGCGTTACAATTACACTGAGTCCTTCAGACGGTGGCGCCGATGTGATTGTTGAAGCCACAGATCCGGATGGAGATGGCGCAGATTTTCAGATCGGCACGCTTAACCTGACGGCTAACACAACATACACGGGCAGTATTATTGTGTTTGATGATGTGAATGGAGAAGACATCACAGAGGAGGTAGAGGGAGAAGCTGATGAGCATCAATTCTTCTATGTCGCAGGTGGCGATGCCGCCTCACGTGTGACCGTCACCGTCACCGATCAGGATGGCAATGCGCTACCACTGGGTATCGAATTCACACTGGCGGTCTCAGATGGTGCGGCAGCAGCCGGCACCCTTCGCGTAGTGCTAAGTCATTATGATGATGGCCCCAAAGATGGGGTGAATATGAGTGATGAGTCGGACGTTGATGTAGTATTCCCGATTACAATTACTGGTTCTTAAAACGATCGTCCCAACAGGTTGGTCGATGGGATGCTACATGCCATCGACCAACCATTGGTTTTTCTGAGTTGGAGAGTCGGATCTTTATCCGAGTCTGCTACAAGGTTGTTGCCGGGACAAAAAAATCAGTTCTTTTGATTTTGACCTGCTGAAAAGCGGGGGAGTTGCGGTCTGTTTTCTGTAGAGTTGAAGGCTAGTACTCTGTCAGGAAAGTTGTTGAAGGTACTTTTGGTATCTGATTTGAGAATATCGAACAAGGAGTGGAGATTTTAGAAATATTTTCTCTGTTTTTATAAGCTCTGATAAAGATCAGAAATCAAAAATCCTTGATCGATATTCTCAAATCAAAAGAAGTAAACTCTACTTACTTTGCTGACAGAGTACTAAGCTTTGAATTGCTGTTCGGCGCAAACCGGGCAGTCCATCCAGCTTTCACTCGGAATGTGGGAATATACGTTTGGGCCACGCCCGCGCTCAAATACGGGCCGAAACAAAACATCACCCTTTTGATGCAGTGTCTGGCAGGTGTGACATGAGGTGTCTACATCCGTTGCAATCGGAACGTAGCCCCTGATTATCCAGCCCATATACCCGGAGTGTGCAGCCAGACTTTCGAGTGCTGCACGTACTGTTTTTGATTTATTGCCCTTATAATATCGCTCAGCGAGTTCGTTGAGCAAGGCTACCGTAGGCTCATCAACGGTAATGTTGATTCGTTTCATAAAAGCGTGTCGACCTTGAAAATAAAATCCAGGTTGTCTGTTGATTATTAAATGAGTGTGTATTAATATACACACAATTATACACTTTCGCATTTGCTATGATTCCACACTCGATTCGATATCGCTATGCCGTGCTGCTCTTGTGGGCAGTACTGGCTCTGGTGTCTAATCCAGTGCTGCATGCCATCGGTCATGCTCATACTGATGAGTTAGTAGATCCCACCGAGCATGTGTCAGATACGACGTGGTCAGCGGAGGACCTTTGTCCGTTTTGCGATGCCATATCACACCATGTCGCGTCTGCGAACACAGAAATTGCTATACCCCCCGCGGTTTTCTTCGCAAAATTGAGCGTTGTTTCAAATGCCTATCCTGATCTCCGCTTACGCCTTTCTACCCGCCTGAGAGCACCTCCTGCACTCGTCTGATATAGTTCTAAACCACTTCATGATGTTTATCCGACGTGCTGTTCGGATAACTACATCTATGCGTTTAATTCAGATGAGTGAAAGGAAGCATAATGCTCGAAGCTATTGAATTGAGTAAAGACTTCGATGGCGTACCGGCCGTCGATCAACTTACCCTGCACATACCCAAAGGCGAAGTTTTTTGTCTGCTTGGCCCCAATGGTGCCGGCAAAACCACCACCATCAATCTATTCTTGGGATTTATCAGTCCCTCTGGCGGGAGTGTCCATGTGGGGGGATTGGATGTGCAGCAGCACCCCCTGAAAACCAAGCGTCAACTGGCCTACATCCCTGAACAGGTTATGCTGTATCGCAATTTCAGCGGCCTCGAAAACCTCGCGTATTTAACAGCCCTTGCTGGCCAGGACCAGTACAACGAAGACGATCTTCGCGGCTATTTAACGCGGGCCGGCCTACAGGAGGAGGCACATAAGCGGCGTGTCGTGTCGTACTCAAAAGGCATGCGTCAAAAGGTAGGCATTGCCCTGGCGCTTGCTCGTGAAGCCAAAGCTCTGCTTTTAGATGAGCCCACTAGTGGCCTGGACCCCTCTGCTTCATACGAATTCGCAGAGTTATTGCACAGCATGAGCGAGCAGGGCGTTTCTGTGCTCATGGCTACACACGATTTATTTCGCGCAAAAGATGTTGGCTCACGGGTTGGCATCATGCATAATGGTCGAATTGTGCGCGAGTTGTCTGGTGACGAATTACAGCATGCTGATCTGGAAGCCATTTATCTGGAGCACATGCGCGGAGCAGTTCATGTCTAAGCATCCAGTCGTGATGTTCTCAAATCAAACCCTTTTAAACTACGAGCACAATGATATTACGCATTGCTAAAAAAGAAACCGTCGAAATGATGCGGGATGGCAGGTATCGGTGGGCGGCAAGCATTCTTTTCGTTTTACTGCTGGGCGCCGTCATGGCCGGCTGGAAGCACTACAACACCATCGAAGTACAGCGGGCTGTTTCTGAATCTGCAGACCGCGATCTCTGGTTGGATCAGGGGGAGAAAAGTCAGCATTCAGCGGCTCATTTCGGCGTCTATGCCTTTAAGCCATCTTCGCCATTGTCGGCGGTAGATCAGGGTGTTTTGCCCTACACGGGTGTTTCCGTGTTTATGGAAGCGCACAGTGTTAAAGATGCTACTTTTCGCCCGATTGAGGATGCAACCGCAGTGCAGAGGCTTGGTACGCTCACAGCTTCAACCACGTTGCAGTTGCTCATGCCGCTCCTCATCATTTTGCTTGCTTATGGAACGTTCAGTAGCGAGCGAGAAAAGGGTACCATGCGGCAGTTGCTGAGCCTGGGTATTCCGAGGTACATGCTGGGCCTTGGCAAAGCCGTGGGTGTGGCTGGTCCATTGTTTCTTGTGCTGATTCCATTCACGCTGCTCGGAACAGCGGCGATTGTTTTGTTTGAGGGCCCTGAAGCTACAATGTGGGGTGGAGGCCGTTATGTTTTCTTTGTGCTCCTCTATCTCCTGTACTTCAGCATCTATGTTCTTGTCTCTTTGCTCGTAAGTGCGCGCGCGACATCTTCCAGGCAAGCCCTCCTGGTGCTCGTCGGAATCTGGTTTTTTGGCAGTTTTGTCGTGCCTCGCTTTGTTACGGATATTGCGCAGTCCATATATCCAACGCCCTCTGCAAGTGCATTCGAACAGGCCATCGAAACGGATATGGATGCGCAGCCGACGTGGACCAATCGGACAACGGCGGTGCAGACCAGGTTGATGGAGGAGTATGACGTTGAAACCGTTGAAGCAATTCCAACAAGTGTGGCTGGTCACACCCTTTTAGAGGCGGAGCGAGATGAGACCCTTGTGTACAGAAAGCATTTTGATGCACTACAGGATCTATATGCCCAACAGGAAATCGTGACCCAGGGTGGAGCTTTGTTATCACCCATGCTTGCTGTACAACTCACGTCAATGGGACTGGCCGGCAGCGACTATATGCACCATCGCGACTTCGTCAAAGCAGCTGAATCCTATCGTTTCGAATATGTGCAGACGCTCAATCAAGACATGATTGATACAGGTGCGAGCTGGGATTATAAAATTGGTCGAGCGCTTTGGGAAAAGATTCCAGCTTTTACATACGAGTCTCCTTCCGTGTCAGCAATTATTGATCATTACAAGATCAGCCTTGTCGTTATCATATCCTGGAATCTTGCGCTGCTGATGCTCACCTGGTTCTCAATTAAATCCATGAAGATAGGATGACATTATGCAGAAAGATATATTTACATACGAGTTGAAATTGTTACGCAGAGATGGCATCGCCAGCCTTACGCTGTTACTGTTTCTTGGAGCCATGATGTATGCCGGCTGGGTCGGGTTTTCCTATACCCGTGCTTTGCAAGAAGATCAGCAAACGCAGCTGGCAAATTATGAAGCACTCGTTGCTGAATCATATGGAGAAGCACGAGAGCAGGAGAGGGCAATGATTCGAGACAGTGTTTCGCTGGATACGTATGTTTGGGGGCCCCGAAATCCATATGCTATTGGATCATCCCTGGGGAAAGTGATTCCGCTAAACATGAGTCCATTGACGGCTTTTGCCATCGGACAGAGTGATCTCCATCCTGCGGCATTAAAAGTATCTGTTGCCGGTGTACGCTCCGTTGGGCCCACAGCGACCCTTGAAAATCCCTTTAAGCTGTTGGTAGGGCACTTCGATCTCTCATTTGTCTTCCTCTTCATTTACCCGCTGCTGATTATTGCGCTCACATATGGATTAACCGCTGCAGAGAGAGAATCCGGATTACTACGTATGCTGCTGGCCCAGCCCATACAGCTTGTCTCGCTTGTTGTGGGTAAAATCAGTGTACGTGCTGCGATCCTTGCTGGCAGTATTCTGTTGGGCACCAGTGTACTTTGGGGATTCGCTGGGACAGAAGGGCTGTATGATGGTTGGGTGAGCTGGTTGCTGGTATCTTTTGCGTATGGTGTGTTCTGGCTTGGTCTATGTGTCTTTGTCGACAGTCGTGTTAACGCTGCTTCGACAAGCGCGATTGTACTTGCGGGCTGTTGGCTTTTACTAGCCGTGGTTGCGCCGGCACTGATTTCATTTTTTGCATCCACATTATATCCAGTTCCTTCGAGAATGGAATATATAACTGCGATGCGGACAGAGTCATCGCTTGCCCAACAGCAAGGTGCTGCCTCCTTGGCCCAGTTCTTTGAAGACCATCCAGAGATTGCGCCAGTAAACGATGACGAGGCCAACTTTGCTATGCTTCGGATTGCTCGCGAAGAGCAAATTGCGGAACAGCTTGCTCCATTGGAAGGCAGATACAACGAGCAACGCTCCAAGCAGCAAGCTTTGATTGCTCGAATGGGATATCTCTCGCCTACTGTTTTGACGCATCAGGCATACATGGATATCGCAGGCACGGGTTCAGCACAGTTTGCAAATTTTTTAGAACATGCACATGCTTATCAGGCTGTTTGGAAAGCGCACTTTGTACCAAAATATTTTGCAGATGTGGCCTTCCGGGCAAACGATTTTGACGTCTTGCCACCGTTTTTGCCAAACGACATAAGAAATGAGCGGCTGTTTGGCCGGCTACTTCCTCCCATTTTGATGTGTTTCTTCTGCGGGCTGATTTTGCTTGGACTTGCATTTGTCAGGTATCGAAGCCAAACGATACATATGCCATGATTGGCTGCTAGACAACCCCTTTTTATATATAGGAATCCAGGTTCTAAATAGATGTCTTCCATATTTGAACTTCAAGAAATAGCGCATCGTTACGATGACGCAGCAGTGATATCACTTCCTCATCTTGCTGCCAAACGAGGGGAGCATACACTGGTTTTGGGTATGTCTGGTAGCGGAAAAAGTACGCTGCTGCATATCATGGCCGGCGTGTTGCGGCCATCCCAGGGTACTGTTCATGTTCTTAACAGGGACCTGTATAGTCTTAAGGGGCATCAGCTGGATCGGTTCAGGGGAGCGCACATCGGGATTGTGTTTCAGCAAATGCATTTGTTGCCGGCGCTGACCGTCGAAGAAAACGTTCGGCTGGCTTTGTATCTGTCCGGAAAATCCCTGAGTACAAAACGGCTTCGGGATGTATTGGCAGGCTTGGATTTGTTCGATAAAGCGAAAGTCTATCCACATCAATTGAGTGAAGGGCAAAAGCAACGGGCATGCATTGCGCGTGCCGTGATCAACGAGCCGGCGCTGATTCTTGCAGATGAGCCGACCGCAAGCCTGGATGATGTGCGGTGTGCGCAAGTGCTGAAATTGCTCATAAGTCAAGCGGAAACCTATGGCGCTACCCTGGTCATTGCCACACACGACCAACGCATAAAGCCCTATTTCTCGAACCATTTGTCGCTTACGGAATCCAGCCCGAAAAAGCCCTCGATGAGACACGCGGACGTATCATGAATATAGTAAAACTCACCACAGCCTATTTAAATTTTCGAAAGCTGGGGACGTTTCTGAACGTGCTGCTGCTGGGATTGGGCATGGCCACAATTGTGGTACTCATGTTATTCAGCGAGCAACTGGAAAAAAATCTGCAATCCAACTTGCAAGGCGTTGATCTGGTCGTTGGGGCCAAGGGAAGCCCATTACAGCTTATTTTATCTAGCGTATTTCATATTGATACGCCTACTGGCAATATTTCCGCCTCAGAAGCCGATGCGCTCAAAACGCATCCGATGATTGCTGAGATCATACCGTTGGCCCTTGGTGATAGTTATGAGCAGTACCGGATTGTTGGATCATCGCCGGCGCTGCTGAAACACTATGAAACATCCTTTGACAGGGGGCGGATTTGGCAAACTGACTTAGAGGTGGTTGTTGGTGCGGAGGTTGCAAAGCAATCGAATATTTCTATAGGTGAGACGATCATAAGTGCACACGGCATCAGTGGAGGAGGAGCCCATGGTGACCACCCACTTAAAGTCGTTGGTATTCTCGAACCAGCCGGTACCGTGGTTGATCGCTTGATAATTACTGATATAAAAACGGTCTGGGCTGTACATGGCATGCATGGAGATGACCATGAAAATGCTGGAGCGTTGGCACATGAGGATGGGCAAGAGGAAGATGAACACCACCATGATGAAGCCCACCATAAAGCAACACATCGTGATGACCTTGCCACAGTTGCGCGTGATGCTGGAAAAGGGCTGGAGTACACCTCATTGATTGTGAAATATAAAACGCCTATTGCAGCAGCTACATTGCCCAGATACATCAATAATGAGACGAATATGCAGGCGGCTGCTCCAGTCTATCAAACCGCTCGCCTTTTAAACTTATTGGGAACGGGCATCGATGCTTTTCGAGCTTTTGCGATTGTCTTGATCGTTGTTGCTTCCCTTGGTGTTTTTATCGCGCTCTATAATGCCATGAAAGAACGCGCATACGATCTTGCGATGATGCGGACAATGGGTGCCTCCCGGCAGTTCCTGGTTTGGCAGGTCATGCTGGAGGGGATAATGCTTTCTCTCTTAGGCGCACTTGTGGGACTTCTTTTAGGTCATCTGTCGGCTGAGATCCTTGGGCGGCTACTCGATGATTCTCAGGGCATTGGATTGAGCGGATTCATGTTTTCAATAAATGAATTATGGCTTGTTCTCATGGCAGTTGGTACTGGCACTGTAGCGTCCGTTTTACCGGCTATAGTGGCATATCGAACGGACATTGCACAAACTCTCGCGACTTAAATAATATGGGATATCATGGAATCATTTAAAAAGATTATAAGGCATTTGATACTGGCTGCTCTTCTTACCTGGATATCCACGACCCAGGTGTGGGCGCAGCAGGAATTGAGCTGGAATACGCTCGAAGATTTTGATTATGTCGAAAAGGAGGATGGCTTCTGGGGGATAGAATTTGGTGAGGCTGTGAGAAAACTGGCCGGTACCTCTATCAAGATCTATGGCTTTATGATGCCATTGGAGAATTCAATGAAGCAAAGTCATTTCATCTTAAGCATGATGCCGCTCGACGGGTGCCAGTTTTGCGCACCTGGAACGCAGGCCCAATTTATCGAGGTTAAGGTAAGCGAAGGAGAAGGGATTGAGTATACACTTGAGCCCATTGATATCTCCGGCACATTCGAGTTGCTACCCGATGCGCCTATAGGCGTGTATTTTTTAGTGAAGGATGCAGAGCTGGTCGATTGAATGCCCTAATCTTTCTCAAATCATATCCTATGGAAATCACAAACAATGGAAACAACGATTAACAAAAAAACGATCAGCTGGTGGGATTGGTCAGGTATTTTCTTATCCGGACTTTGTCTCTTGCATTGCGTTGCTACACCTCTGTTGTTGGCAGGGGTTTCATTTTGGCTGCTTTCCGAATGGATACATGTGCTCTTCATCGTTATGCTTTTCCCTATCACGATCATCGCATCAAGACGGACCTATCTTACGGGTAAAAAAAGGTGGCCTGTTATTTTACTGGTTGCTGGGCTGTCGATACTCATCGCTGCCGTTATTTTTGGTGAGATGATGGGGGAAGTCTTTGAAGTGAGCATGACAAGCGCCGCCAGTTTTTTATTGATCTATGGGCATTTGAGTAATAGGCACCCACATCCTCGTGAAGAGGTTTTATGAGAATAAATTTATTAAAGCGTCAGAATTTTATTGCGTTGGCTATTACACTGATTGTCTTGCCATGTACTGTGTTTGCGCAGGTTAGCAACCGGTCAGACTTCTTGTTTTCAAAACAGGCCCCGACTGCTCCTGTCCACTTGCAGCGGATCACTAGTCCAATAGAAATTGATGGTCACATCAATGAAGCCGCATGGGCTGATATTGTGCCGTTTCCGCTTGTCACTTATCAACCAACCTATCGGGGTACCAAGTCCGAACGCACAGAGATCCGGGTGGCTTATGATGATAACTACCTCTATGCAGCCGGCCATTTTTACGTGGAAGATCTCGATGACATGCGTGGGAATTCCTTTTATCGTGACGGATGGAGTGGAGATGATACGTTTGGGTTATTATTAGATACGTTCAATGATAACGAATCGGCCCTCTGGTTTTATACGACACCGCTGGGCATACGAGCAGATGGACTCGTCGTTAATGATGCTGAGACTGGTCCGAATTTCGACTGGAATAGCTTTTGGGATTCCGCTGCCATCATCACCGAGGATGGATGGTTTGCAGAAATGAGAATTCCCTTCAATAGTTTAGCGTTTCAACAGGAGGACAATCAAACGGTGTTTGGATTATCTGTATACAGGTGGCTGACTACAACCAATGAGCGCCATGTATATCCTGATATTTCTCCAGCATTCAACAACGGTTTTCGAAAACCCTCTCTGATGCAAGATGTTATTCTAGAGGGCATCCATCGTAGAAATCCAGTCTACGTATCTCCATATGGATTGACGGGTGTCAACCAATTCTCGGAGCTGAATGACGCGGGATCCGGATATGAATTGGATAGGAATCTGACCAACGAGTTGGGGCTGGATCTGAAGTATAATTTGACTCCAAATCTGACGTTGGATGTGTCGGCGAATACAGATTTTGCCCAGGTTGAAGCAGATGATCAGCAGATCAACCTGACGCGATTCTCCCTTTTCTTCCCTGAAAAACGCCAGTTTTTTCAAGAACGATCGGGCATTTTTGAATTCGATACTGGTGAAACAAGCAGCCGGCTTTTTCATAGCCGAAGAATTGGTCTGGTCAACGGGCAACCTATCCGGATTTTGGGAGGTGCACGTGTGGTCGGACGCCTCAAAGATTGGGATGTTGGTTTATTGAATATGCAAACGGCACGTCAGGATGGATTGCCTACCGAAAACTTTGGTGTCCTACGTTTGAGAAGAAAAGCTTTCAATGACTATTCAACGGTTGGCGGAATGGTGACAAGTCGGGTTGATGAAGAGGGGAGCTACAACGTTGTTTACGGGCTAGATGGAATCGTTCGAATAATTGGCGATGAGTACTTGACGCTGAAATGGGCGCAGAGCTTTGATGAGGCGCACGTGAACGGAGCCAACTACAATCCAATAAATGCCGGGCGTGCTGTGTTTAACTGGACGCGACGTAAGATTCAAGGATTGAATTATGATTTGGGCATTACGTGGTCGGGGGCGGATTATCTGCCAGACATGGGATTTACCCGACGTTCTGATTTCACATACGTTTCGCCGGATATTAACTACCAGGTATTTAAAGACGAATCTTCCAGATTTCGTAGAATTTGGATTGGCAACTGGGCGTCTACTTATTTTAGAAATTCAGATGGTTCTATTGAATCCTTTTGGACGCACCCATTCTACTGGTTTGAACTCAAGCATGGTGCGACTTTCTTGATATCTACTGATCATTATTATGAGGATGTAAGAGAGCCGTTTTCTATCGGTGAGGATACAGCGGTACCAGATGGCTCCTATTGGTTTCATGATGTCTGGTTATCCGCTGAAGGACCCGAAGGATGGCAATTCCGTCCTGAGGCTACCTTGATCAGTGGTAGTTTTTATGATGGCTGGAGAACCTCTTTGTCTCCCGGCGTATCCTGGAATGTGTCCAAACATCTTGAGCTAGGCGTTGATTATGAACTAAATATCATTCGATTTCCAGACCGCAATCAGCGCCTTAACGCGCACCTGCCAAGAATACGGGTACAAGCCGCGTTGAACAGGCATTTTTCAGCGGCGTCTTTTGTGCAATACAATAGCCTGACAGATCGCATGAATATTAATACACGTCTTCGCTATCATTTTAGAGAGGGTAATGATCTCTGGATTGTCTATAACGAAGGGGTTAATGCGGATAGAACCCAAATGATAGGACCGCGATTACCTGTTACTGAAAGTAGAACCGTATTGCTTAAGTATACGCACACTTTTATCTGGTAATACCACCTGTGTCAGGGTACGTCTGTGGATTCCAGTATCTGAGAAACTGTTGAGATTTGGGTTTCACTGTCATTCCCACGAAGACACATAGGCGTCAAGGACGAGGCACTTATGTTCAATAAAAATAAAAAGTTAGAAGGCTTTCTATGTAACGACCTAGTTCTTTGACTAATTATTAATGCGAATCAAAGGTTGAAAAACTGTTTTCTAATTGATTATAACTTTTCCGCTCGTCTTCCCAAACTTGATTTGGGATCCATCCATGTCTTCAGAAAAGATAGCATGATCAGAAATCTTCTGAACTGTGCAGTGCTTCAAGCATCTCAATCAATCCAATGGACTATCTTCTCATTTTAATGCGCATGGATCCCAAATCAAGTTTGGG
>JBGCEN010000112.1:0-7071 GCA_045106435.1 Rhodothermales bacterium | reverse complement strand
GCCAATGATTCGCCATCGCTCTTCACACCCTCCGTCTCCTGCCTGCATGCAGACAGAAACACAAGCAAACCAAGAAACAGGCACTTCCTCCAAATCACTGGCCTCCCATAAGATATCCTGAAGATTATTAGGAAGTGACTCATTGTATAATACTCGACGGTGCTTCGGGTGATAACACTACAAATTCTGCTTCTCCCTGCGTAACCATTATTTCCTGATTGACTGCTATTTCTTTAAATACTTGTGGACTACCAGCCGGCCAATAAACAACGAGCGAATCCAGACGCTGCGCTCTATCTATCCCCCATGTAGCAACCATTTCGTGTTGTCCAAGAAAACTCGAACCGCTCCGTATCCAGCGTTCCTGTACAGCACCTGCGTGATGAATTTCAAGGCGTGTGCCCAGACCGCTTCGATTCGCTACCTGGCCAGACAGATGAACGCGCAACCATGATTTCCCACTTGACTGGTCATTTCGCCATAGATGCGCCCCTCCACCATTCTCAGTAATCAGTATATCAAGGTCGCCATCTCGATCGATATCGCCATAAATAGCACTTCGGCCAACAAGGGGCTCCAGAAACACACCGCCAAGTTCTGGAGCAATATCGACGAAGCTCCCGCTGCCATCATTTAGGAAGAGATGCGGCGGCTGTTCATAGGTAATACCGTCTTGTGTAATACCGATTTCCTGCTGTACATGGCCATTGGCAGTAAACAAATCCAGATCGCCATCCATATCCGGATCAAACAAAAACAGTCCGAAGGTTAAGGTCATCAGGCTTGGCCGGCCAATTTTAGAGGCCGCTGCCTTGTCCACGAACAAATCTCCGCCAACATGGCTAAAAACGGCGATCATCTCTTTGGAGAAATTGCCAACAAACACACTTTGCTTGCCTGAGCTATCGATAATACCGGTATCGATGCCCATGCCCGCTCTTGCGCGGCCATTTTCATCATAGGCAAAACCGCTCAGGGCACCGAGTTCTTCAAACGTCCCGTCCCCTTTGTTTTTGTACAATAAATCGGGTTGCGTATCGCTGGCTACAACGAGGTCCTGCCAACCATCATTGTTGTAATCAAAAGCAACGGCCCCCAGCATTTTTCCGGGAGAAGGCAAAAAACCGGCTTGCTCGGTCCAATCAGAAAACGTACCGTCTCCATTGTTGTGTAAAAACCTGCTTGGCTTTCCAGTATAGAGCTCAGGCGTACAGTAGCTTTTTGTACTTCCATCCAATGTGCAAAAGATGTCGTTCTCAGGACTCCAATCCACATAATTTCCTACGTACAAATCAACCCAGCCATCTTGATCTGCATCAAAGAATACGGGTGTGGTACTCCAGGTATTCCCTGCCAGGGCATTGGATCTCTCAGCTACATCAATAAAGCGCCCATTTTGATTTTCAAAAAGATAATTGGGACCAAGTGTTGTGAAATAAAAATCATCGTCGTCATCATTATCAAAATCTGCAACAGCCAATCCAAAACCATACGCCGCAAGTGATCCCAGGCCAGCTTCTGCAGTCACCAGAGTAAAACTTTCGTCGCCGTTGTTACGGTACAACCAAAGTGCCGGCGCAGGCTCAAGTGCTGATCCTTCCCACCTGCCACCACCAACCAACAAGATGTCCTGCCATCCATCGTTGTTATAATCAATAAATGCAGCACCTGCCCCCATGGCCTCAGGAAAATATTTATCTCCTTCAGCACCAGTTATATGTTGAAAACCAGATAGGCCGGCTGTCTCAGACAGATCTGCAAATGTGAGCGTCTCGGCGGGAGATGATGGTGCCAGGTTCTCAGATATACCACTGTCTGTATTGCAAGCCATCAGTGTACACAGAGCAAGTCCGATGATCATCAGCTTGCATAACACCGAACGCCCCGTTGCATGTTTAACAGGAAGACTTGCAGCACATCCGGCCATAATATCATCCATCTTCAATTACCCAGTCGAGCGAGATATGATTTGGCCAATCCGTTTTCTGGTTCAAGAACGAGCGCACGTTCCCACGCATGGCGTGCTTCGTCGTTGAGGTCTGACATGGCATAAACAATTCCTAGGTTAACCCATATATCGGTAAAGGCCGGATCTTGCTGCAAGATGGCTTGATACCCTCGAATGGAAGACAACGTATCTCCCTGTATAAGCATCAAGTTTGCCATATTGGTCTGTACTTCCAGGTTTCCAGGGTCCAGATGCCGAGCTATCTTGTACGCACGCATTGCATCCTCATATCGGCCAACACGGCGCAAGGCAGAACCAAGCGCTGCATGCGGGAGGGGATCGTCGTGCGCGGACCGGGCAGAGTTAAGCAGTTGCAAGATTTTCGCGTCTTGTGCACGTAAAGACTCAGATCTTTTTATCATCGCTTCCCCAGCCTCGGCCTCCCCGGCACGCAATAAACTCTGCCCTAACTTATAATGCGAAGCATGATGCCACGGCCATGTTTGGGTAACTTCTTTCAAATGAGGAATGGCTTCCTCGACGCGTGCGTTTGTCACCAAAAGGGAAGCCATCAAATACCGGTAATCCCAATCTTCCGCATCATATGTAGATGCTTTCAAAGCATGATGTAATGCTTCTTCAAAACTCCCCTCATCCTCCAAAAGAAGGGCAAGGTTAAAATGCGCCGGCGCATAGGTACTGTCTAGTTGCAGCGCTTGATCGAAAGCAAACCGGGCACTATCTACCTGCCCCAATTCAACATATGCTCTCCCGATCCCACGCCACGGAATAGGTGCTTCATGCAGATTGATTTCTTTCTTGTAATGCTGAATGGCCTCTTCAAACTGATTCTGACGGAAATCATTATTTCCGATATTGTGCCAAACACCGCGGTATTGAGCATCTCGCGAAAGTGTTTGTTCGTATGCTCTCTGCGCTTTTTCGAAATCACCTAATTCTGAAAAGATGCGCCCGCGTAGAAATGCCGCATCAGGCAACATGGGGGTGAAGAATTCAGCACTGTCTGCAAAAGCCAATGCATAATCAAACTCGTGTATCTCAAGTGCGCCGGCGCCTTTTTGTAAAAGGATCCGAGAACGCGGGTCGATAAAGCGTTCCGTTAACACGGGTTCAGGCTCGCTCCCGCACCCGGAGGCAATGAGCACCATCAATAACATACAGTACTGGCCATATCGCATGAAAAACGATAGAGCCTTCAGATCCATTGGTTTATACCTGGCCTTGATCTGCTGCATTGAAGGCTTATTTGTCTGAAATCTTATCAAGATTTTGCTTTGCTTCAGGGTGGGCTGGATTCAATTTGAGTGTTTGCTGCCACGCATTTCTGGCCTTTTGAAAATCTCCTCTTAAAGCGTGCATAACGCCGAGATTATACCATCCGTCTGCAAACGCCGGCTGCCTGGCTAACATTTGATCCAGTCTGCGAATCGCGCCCAGCGTATCTCCCTGAATCAGGGAAAGGTTTGCAATGTCGTTTTTGATGGCGAGATTATCTGGTTCCAGCGATTCTGCAACAAAAAATGGCTGCATGGCCTCGCCCAGGCGCCCAGACTGAATCAGCAACTGGCCCAGGTTAAGCCAGCGGGTATGCTCGTCAGGGAATGATTGTGCTTCAATGCGGGCTTTTTCAATACGGTCATTAAGCGCTTTTAGTGTATCGGCTATTTGTAATTGTTGTTTGCCGGCTTCTTCTTCACCCAACTCCACCAGGGCAAGTCCCATGCTATATCGGGCTTGAGAAAACCAGGGTTTGAGCTGCACTGCACGCTGCAAAAGAGGTAGAGCGTCTTCTGCACTGCCATGCTCCTGCTTCAGGGCCCCAACTAAATAATTATAATCAGGGTGTGCGGGTACCAATTGCAGTGCTTGCTCGGCATGATCAAGCGCTTCATCGGTCAACCCTGCGTCTCTTAAAGACTGGCTCAAGTCTGCAAATGCGCCGGCATTCATCTTGTCAAACGCAATGGCCTCTCTAAACGCCGTCATCGCCTCTTCTTCCTGCATCAACTGACGATGCGCACGTCCCTTTTGCAAAGACAGCCGGCTCATGGTCTCCTTGTATTTCACGGCATAAGATGCACCAAATTTCTCTTGCTGCCTTTCCTCGACAACCGCTTCCTTTTCATATGAAGCAATGGCATCGCTGTATTGACGGTTCACAAAAGAAATATTACCCAGATTAAACCAGGCAGAAGGATAATCAGCATTCAGACTCAGGGATTCCCTAAAAGCTTGTGCAGCATCCGCCGTATTGTTCATCTGCAAAAGCACCTGTCCCCGTGTAAAATGGGCATCTGCAGCTTGAGGCTGGGTAGAGACCGCACTATCAGCAAAGGCCAGTGCCATTTCCAGACTACCACCATTCAACGCACTTTGTACATCATCCAAATGTCGCTGCGTAACAGGATCCAGAGGAGGTGTTGCAACGTGGTCTTTTGTGCAAGACAAATTAAAACAGAGCAGCACGCCAAGTGCAAAAAACCTTATAACCAAGGAGTGATGGGTTCGATTCGACACGATAAAACGCAACGCTTTTATGGATAGCAAAAGGCTTTAATGGTGGATTTAATCGCCTTATAACGGGACTTAAAGATAACAAAAACATACCTATAACACAGGGCCAGCTAACGGAAATCGGCGTGAAACCCCTGTGAACCCTTTTTCAATACCGTCATCATAATTCCGTTTCTCCAATGGAAACGAATCAATGGCTGTTAATTTTGCTGACAGTCCACAAGTGCGCATTCTATATGTCAGACAGTCACGCAAATATCAAGGGAGCAAGCTTGCAATTTGAATAATAATGCCAGTAAGTGTCTTCACCCACTCAAATTCCCCGCGCGGCCCGGCATAATTTCAAGCCCATCAGGTTTTTCATCCAACAAAAAAACGGCAGGCCTCATTGGCCTGCCGTTTTTTCCAAGATATCATGTGCGCTGCTTTCCTTAGAAGGATAAGTTGACACCGAGTCGACTAACCGTACCAAGGATGCCAAAATCTGAATAAGAGTAGTTGGCTGCAAATCCTACGGTACCAAGATCACGTTGTAATCCAACACCAAGGTTGATCCCCTCTTCGTCTGTAGGGAATGCGTAGCCGGCGCGTAATGCCAGCGTGTTCGCCAACACATACTCGCCACCAATATTCAAATGCTCGTAGAAGTCACGAGGACGCTCAGCGTCAATTGACAATACAAACGCATGCATGTCTGTATCGTAGTTTGTCAAATCGAGCATGTTCATGGAAACGCCAATGGTAAAGGTCAGTGGCAATTCGAACGCTTCTTCTTCATACTGAACTTCGCTAGAGAAATTACGCGCGCTCATCGCAAAATTCAGGCTTTCAAATCCAGTGTTGTAAAGTACACCAAAATCAACAGCAAATGCATTTTGGTTGTTGCTCTGGATTTCGTCGGCAGAGATTGAGCTCTCCGTCAAATCCTGGTATACATATTTGAAGTTACCCCCCACAGCAAACCGATCACTCAGTGACTTGGCATAGCTAAATCCGACCGACATGGATGAGGGACTGTACTCTCCAGTGTCAACAAAGCCGTCCTCATTGTCTGCACGAATAGTGCCGAGGAATGCTCCATAGTCAACTGCCATTACAAACGCACCAAATACTCCGTACGCACCATTTGAAGGGGCAAAAGCGATGCTTCCGTAATTGTAAGTAATGTCAGCAAACCATTGCGTCTGTCCTAAAGAAACACTCACCGGCTTGGTAATTTTAGCGAGACCAGCAGGGTTGTAAAACATGGCGTTGGCATACCCTTCCATAGCCGTAACCGCGCTTCCAAGGCCGGCAGCCCGCGCATCTACAGACATCTGCAGGAATTTCATACCCGTCTGAGCACGTTTGTTTAGATCGTCCTCAGGAATTTGTTCTGCCTGGCCCATGGTCGCGACTGCACAAAACAGACTCAGGACGCTAAACAGTGTTGTTCGCAAAATAAAAGATTTCATGATACACCAATTTTGCTTTGAGATTTATGCCCAATATGCATCTGCATGATTGGATAGAGGCCCCGGGGTTGCCAGGGCCTTAAAAATCGTTATCGAATAATGGTAAACTTGCGGGTTACTTTCTCACCGGTCTCGTTATCAGTGATAACAGCGAGATAGATACCGGTAGAAACAAGTTGCAACGACTCTGTTTGCATATCCCAAAACTTGTCACCACTACCGTCTGTTTGCTCGAGCGTACGAATAAGCTCTCCCATTTCAGTATAGATCTTGATTGTGCTCTGGCCAGGAATATTAAAGAACGCCATCAAGTCACGATTACTGAACAGAAGGCTCTGCTCTGTATTCACGTTATACGGATTTGGTACAACGCGGGCATCAGAGATATTCGCACCTGGAGGACGTTTCAAACGTGCAGGCTCATAAGTCTGCGCCCAGTAGCGATTACTCTTCAACGGCACACCAACGGGTGTATTACCGGTAGCATCGTTGTTTACATCCCCGACAGCTTGCAGATAGTAGTAGTAGTTAATACCACGAATAACCTCAGCATCTTCATAGCTTGTCGTGCCAGCCGGGAATGTGCCGGCGAGTTTGTAAACCGTTGGCCATTCTTCAAAAGGAGTACCCAAAAGCGGGTCAATGGGCAAGCCATCAAAGCGATTTTGTGCACGCCACAGTTCCCAGCCACCTGCAGGTGACTCACCCGGGTAGGATTCCCATTCAACGAGAATCTGGTCTGTCTGAGACGTAACAGAGAATCGTGCCGGTGGCATAGGTCCTTTCGGAATATTCCAGCCAGACTCATAGTTCGCTTTGATACGCTCAAAGGTCTGGAACATGGTGTCTTTTGCGGACAGTGACCACTCGTTTTTCGTCATACGCTCAGCACCTGTGTTCAAGGTGTTGTAATCGTAAACTGCATCGCTGATTACACCGTCTCCGTTTGCATCAAATTCACTGAGAAGATTTTCGTCGCCGTTGGCTCTTTTGTAGGCACGACCTACATGAACTGCAGCAGCATCACTGATACCACCGATACCTTCTGCGATGATGATGCGAACATCTTCACCAGGTGCCATAACGTATGGACCAAATCCTTCACCAAATGCAAAACCATCACCACCGCGTCCT
>JBGCEN010000111.1:0-10773 GCA_045106435.1 Rhodothermales bacterium | reverse complement strand
GGTTTTTCCCAGCCGGGCTGGATTGCGCAGAAAGGCAGTCAGGTTTGGCTCGATCCGTCGGCAGATGGCGCCAAAGACTGGTTGGTAGAGATTGTCAAAGAAATTGTAGAAAACTACGATATAGATGCCGTGCATTATGATTTCATCCGGTATCCTGAGGGTGGATTTGAGAATGATGGCGCGAACTTCCAATTCGACAATAAAGGTTTTAGCAATCTGGCAGATTGGCGGCGGGGCAATGTCACTGCCTTTGTTGAGGCAGCGTTCGAGGCAGTCACAGCGCTAAAGCCCTGGGTTAAAATCGGATCAGCGCCGATTGGTAATTATAGAGAGACCAGCGCCTGGCCGGCATTCTGGGCCTTTAGCGATGCGTACCAGGAAAGCCGGCTGTGGCTGCAGAATGGGTGGCACGATTATCTTGCCCCGCAAATCTACTTCAGCACGGGCACAGATCCTGAAGGCTCGAATACCTGGGCCTCTCCTGATTTCAACGTTCTCGTAAACGAATGGGTCGATGAATCTGGCGGCCGCCCCATCTTCGCAGGATATGGAGCCTACAAACCATCCGAAGGCAGATTCCCCGCCTCAGATCTCCCTGTGCAAATTGACGCGGCGCGAGATGCCAATGCCGCCGGCCACATGGCTTTTAGATACGATCACTTCATGCAGTACGCAGATTTGATCACGTCGAAGTATACCGCCCCGGCACTCCCTGCACCGATGTTACATCGATTTGAAGCCAATGCCCCGACTACGCCGGCCGGCCTCATGCTTACACAAAGCAATGCAGGAGATATCCAGCTTGACTGGGCAATCGCCAACGGCTCTGCTTCAGATCCACTTAGATCCTACGTTATTCTTCGCCAAGAAAATACGCCTCCACAGGAAAACGACCCTGATGTGATTCTTGCTGTGGTTGATGCCGGCGTTACATCGTATTCGGATACAAATATTGATGCAGGCAAGCTTTACTATTACAGTATTGCATCTCGTAGTGCACTTGGCATTGTATCCAACTATTCTGAAAGCGTAAGCACTCAGGCTGCTACAGCCATTGCAGACGAGCGGGTTGACAACAGAAAGACCACCATTGTCAGTGTCTTCCCGAATCCTTCTGATCAGTCAGCAACATTAACGTATTACCTTGCATCAGATACTTATGTAGAAATTCGATTGCACGACGCCATAGGCCGGCAATCAACACAGCTCTCCAACAAACGTGGTCAGCCCGGATTGTATAGCACACAAATCAATACCCAATCCCTGGCTCGCGGTGTATACCAGGTTGTGATGAGAACAGAAGATGGATTGTCCTCCTGGCCATTGATGGTCAACAGATAGCAGACACCTCAATTGGTGCGGAGGCCATATCAATGGCTGGAAATCATTCCTTTGCCAATCTGAAATCAAGAAAAAGCAACTAAACGGCGCAAAGATGAGTTGGAGGAAGCGGTAAACAAAATGGTAACAACGGGCAGCCATAATTTCATTGATTAGGTACCCAAGTTTCCGTATACTCCGTGCTGACCGTTTTACGCCTATCTCAGCACACCTCGGTGTTTACTAACACGGTTGACCCATAACGCATTTTATTCCTAACACCCCAATACTATACAATGAAAAAAGCTACTATTTTTATGTTTTCACTGTTCCTGTTAGCCGGCACGGCTCAGGCACAGCAAGTTGATTACACGCTGGGTCTGCCAGCTACTGAAGTAATTACAGATGGTTACGCTGCCGGCCTCCAATCTGGTGCGCGTGACATCGCTGGTCCTTTTGACCTTGATGCAGACGGACAGTTTGAAGTACTCGTTTCAGACTATACAGGCGGTGGCCGTGTTCATGTTTTAGAAAACATCGGCGCTGACACATGGGAGTTGGTTTACTCTACGCCATGGATGGACTCTACGGCAACAAGTAACAATATTCGTGCGATTGCCGGCGGTGACCTTGACGGTGATGGTTTTGGCGAAATTGTATTTCTTTCAGGGCGTAACTTTGGTGTTACAACCACGGAGCAATTGCCTGCTGGACTTTTTGTATTTGAAAACGTAGGGGACAATGACTTCGGTACTGCACCTGCCTCTATCTATGAATTTGACGGTGATCTTCCCGATCGCTGGCGCACAGAAGTCATGGACATTTATGATGTTGATGGCGACGGTACAGAGGAGCTTTTGATTTCCAACAATGGTGGCGACAACCGTTATGATAACTGGTATGTTATTTCTGCCACGGACATTGGCGGAGGCTTCGATGTTTGGACGACGGAAGTTCGTCTTAGCTCTCGCGCAACGGAAGACTTTGATCCGGTAGGACGCGGTGGTGGTAGTGCCTATGCTGCACATCCTGCTGACCTTGATGGCAACGGCAACCTTGAGCTTGTTCTACATTCGTGGAATAACTTTAACTTCACGAATATAAGCACCGATGGAGCTGGTGGCTATGTTATACCAGATGCATCTGCACCAAACCTCAGCTTGCAGGTTTCACCTGAAGATCAGGTATCATTCTTTGGTGGTGTTGTTGCTGACATCGATGGCAACGGAGATGATGAAGTATTCTTCCCGAATCTTCAATCTGGTGCAGTCACAGTGATGAACTACGAAAGTGGTGAAGATGTAATGCAGCTCACCATGGACAATTTTTCCTTTGATGCAATTCCAGGCTTTTCAACATTAGGCATAACAGCCGGTGATCTTGATGGCGACGGTGCAATGGAATTGATTGGTACCGGACCTGGCTATGCTGGAGCAACTTTCCAGGCAGGATCTCCTGCAGCATGGGTTAATGTGGTAGAATTCAATGGTGGTGACCCTGAAGACCCTGCCAATTACTCTGAAGTTGAAGCGATTGAAATCTCAACGGACACCTACAATGGATTCCATACGCTTAACAATCTGGATGGATCAACTACCTATACGAGCAACGATCTGAATATGGCGAATCCAGATTCTATCACTATAGGAAATACAAATCCAGAATTTGCCTCAAAACTTACATATCTTAGCGACATCGATAATGATGGCGTTAATGAAGTGGCTTTTGGTATTCAGGGTGTACGTGACGCGCTTTATGTATTGCAACAGAATGCAGACAGTAGCTACTCAGTTACCTCATCTTCAAACAATGAGAATCGTGTATTCATGCGCGTTATGTCAGGTTCAGGCATCGCAGTAAGCATCGAAGACGAACGCATTATTGTGCCTTCTGACTACAAACTGCACAGCAACTACCCCAACCCGTTCAACCCAACGACTACGATCAGCTTTACACTGCCTTTGGACAAAGCAGTAAGCGTTCGTGTTTATGACATGACGGGCCGGCTGGTTCGCACCCTTGCCAACAATCAGTTCTACTCAGAAGGCTTCCACGAAGTAAGCTGGGATGCAACGAACGACGCTGGCAATCAGGTAGCAAGTGGTTCTTACCTCTACACGTTGGAGTATGGCAACTTCCGCCAGTCTAAAACGATGGTGTTGATCAAATAAATTTGATCGGGGTTTCGGGTTTAGGGTTTAGGGTTCAAGGTTGTATTACTTTGAATTTTAGGCAATAAACCCGAAACCCTTTTTTATTGCCTTTATCGTTGCCCCGGTATTCCTTTTCTTAGAATTGTTTAGAGTAAATCTTAACAAGGAATTATGAACATCGAAGCGTCGCACTAAAACGCTTCGAAGTTCTACATTCTGCTGTTCTATATTCGAAATTCGAGACATTGTCTACTTGGACAACGTCGAACTTTAGCATTCCTTTGTTTGTCTGGGACTCACAAACCTTATGCACATGGTTATTGAACGCCTCTTTCGTTTTTCTTTCGTTTTTCTGGCTGCTTTACTTTTCTCTACTACCCTTGCATTTGGACAAGGCAAAATTGCTGGTAAAATTTTAGAGGCATCAACGAATGAGTCCCTCATCGGGGTGAATGTTATCCTCGAAGAAACCGGACAAGGCACGGTTTCCGACATTGATGGAAACTACGTGATCGTCAACGTGCGCCCCGGCAACTACACGCTGGTCTTTTCTTACGTCGGCTATCAAACACAGAAAATCACAGACATCCAGGTCGCTACGGGACAAACCACTCGCTATGATCTGAAGATGAAAGAGCAGGTACTGGAAGGAGAAGAGATCATCGTCCAGGCTGAACGCCCGCTTATACAAAAAGACCTTACAGCATCTAAAAAAACAGTTGTTGCTGCAGAGATAGATGCACTGCCCGTTGAAGGATTCTTTGGAGTGCTCGTTACGCAAGCCGGCGTCAGCCAGGGCCCAAGCGGTGAAATACATATACGCGGCGGTCGCAGCAATGAAGTCTCCTTTCTCGTAGATGGCATCTCCGTAGGTAACCCGTTTGACACCAATGGCCTCACAACGGGCGTTGCCGCAGATGCAATTCAGGAAATGACAGTCATTTCTGGCGCTTTTAACGCAGAGTATGGAAAAGCAATGTCCGGGATCGTAAACCTGGTCACAAAAGAAGGCTCGCGGCAGCGATATGAAGGATCGTTTAGCGCTTACGGTGGCGACACCGTTACCGGCAACAGTGATATCTTCTTCACCCCCTCCTCGCTTGGTGCCGACATCTACACGCTGGAGGGCACCCTGGGTGGCCCTATCCCCTTCCTCAAAAACGCCAGTTTTTTTGTATCCGGTCGCATCGATGAGGATGAAGGATACGCGTTTGGGATTCGCCAGCATATCCCTTCCGATTCTGCCAACTTTAATGGCGAAGTACCATACTATGAAATTAGCGGCAACCCCTGGTGGGAATATTTACCGGCTGATCCTGACATCCCCAATTCAGGCCGCGAGTTGCCAGATGAAAAGGTGGCGCTTAACCCAAGCTCCAGCAGTAATTTTGTTGGGAAGATTACCCTTAAGCCGTTCCGCAGCGTTAAGCTGGATTACAGCTACTTGTATGATTTCAGCAAACGCCGGCCCCTATCCGCCTCAACATTTCTGTATAGATTTAATCCTGACGGCATCACCAACTTGAGAGACGCTGGCTATAGCCACAGGATAAACTGGACGCATACGTTGAATGACAAGTCTTTTTATACGCTTCGTCTTTCGTATGCAAGCAATGAGTTCAGGCAATTTGTTTACGAAGACCCCAATGATCCGAGATATGTCCGCGACCTAAGTGGCATTGGAGACGGTACAGTCATAGGATTTCCCGGAAGCAACTTTTTGTTTGGTGGCAATCAAAAAGGGCACATCAACGAAACGTCTCGCTCGTTCAGGGGCAAGCTCGATTTCACCAGACAGTTTGGTGCCATTCATGAGACCAAGGCCGGCATCGAAGCACAATTACACAGCCTCGACCGACGAAACTTCGTGGTCCTGTTCAATGAAAATGTTTTGTATCGAGATGGCCCTACTGTTCCAGACGTCTCAACGCCTTCTCACGATGTCTACAAGGACCAGCAAGTACTGGAACTGAGCGGGTATATTCAAGACAAGCTGGAGTTCGACAACTTTATTATCAATGCCGGCTTGCGGTACGAATACTTTGACCCCAATGGAGAGTTTGTACCAGACCTGCTTGATCCCAAAGGTCCACGCCAGGAAGCTGATCAAACCCATTTGCTCTTGCCTCGCGTTGGCGTTTCCTTCCCGATTACAACCACGGGTATTATCCATTTTTCTTATGGACACTTCGCCCAGATGCCGCCGCTCAGACGGCTTTATCTCAATCCAGAGTTCGAATTCCCAGCCGGCCAAATCCCTACATTTGGCAACACAAATATGCGACCCGAGCGCACGGTACAATACGAAATGGGACTTCAACAGCAGATTGGTGAGAACCTCGCATTTGATGTCACGGGCTTTTTCAAAGACATCCGCGATTACCTGGCCATTCAGCGTATCCGGTTTAGCACCATTGCCGGCGAAGATCAATACAACATTTATCTTAACAGGGATTACGCGAATGTGCGCGGGATTACCTTTGCGTTGACCAAAAGAAGAGATCGTGGCGGCCTGCTTTCTGCAAATCTCGACTACACATTCCAGCTTGCGGAAGGAAACAACAACGACAGCAATTCCTTCTTTTTCAACTCGCTATCGGGTAGAGAAACAGAATTTGAAATCATCCCGCTCGACTTTGATCAACGACACATCGTCTCCTCCACGGTCACCTTAACAAAACCGGGAAACTGGGGGGCTTCATTCATCGCACAGTTTTCAACCGGCTATCCATATACACCGCTTTTGATAGATCAAAAGATCGACCAGTTACCTAATGCCGGCCGTAAGCCAGAACAGTTGAAAGTGGATGCTCATTTGTACAAAGAGTTCGCGCTGGGTAATGCCAATTTGCGTGTCTTTGCGAAGATTTTCAACGTGCTGGACAGGCTGAATGAGCGGTTCGTGTTCAACGACACAGGCACAGCTACATATTCATTAAACGGACAACGTGGCGTCCACGCTGCATGGGAGCCACTGTATGGATTGCCGGGCATACGCACACTGGACGAATACAATACGAGGCCACATTGGTATAGCCCACCGAGAGAAATCAGAATTGGCGCCACACTTTCGTTTTGACACGCCGATATGTACGCCCCTTTGGGGAGTGACTCACCCAAATTAGCTGGACGCGATGCGTCGTGTCTTTACAAATACAACTGTGATAAATCGAATGCAATATAGATCGATCCTCATCATCTTATTAGCCATCTGCACAGCACTACCTTCTGCTGCGCAATCGCGAAAAGAATTAAAAAAGGGCCGGCAGAACGACTGGAATACAGATCAAGTACAGCGCTGGGCCCGGTATCAGGCGGATCGCCCGATGGTTCAGGGCGCAAGTTTGAATTGTGTTGCAGAGATTACCACCCGACGCGACGCCATTTTAAATGGTAACAGGATTACCACGCAAATCCTCAATTTTGGGTCGATCTCTTCACCAGGAAATACGATTACAGACATTGTATGGAACGGCCTGGGCTACGGGTTTGAATTTGGTCCTTTTGTGGCAGCGGAAATTGAGGATCCGGATCGGAAAGACCCGCAAAGCGTGCCGCTTGTAGATGATAATGGCAACCCGAGACTCGATGGGAACGGTGATCCAATTTATGGTATCCATGTCGTTTCGGATGGGCTTGTCTCTAATGGCGGTGAAGTCTCCCCTGATGGCGCTGAATTCTGGGGCTGGCAACCTATCCCTTGTGCTGAACCTGTAGGTTCATTCGGAGGGCTCGACGTTGTTGAACGTACGTCCCCTTTTATTCCAACAAGTGATGCCAGAGACAATGATCTCGATGGCAAGCCTGATTCATGGCCGGCTTCATGGTTCAACGAGAATCTGCAGGAATTTGTGTGGCCCGGCGCACTCCAGCAAGGTGCTTCTAATGCTGACAAAGAAGCCCTTTATTTCATGAACGACTATAACAACAATGAATTTGAGTACTACCCCTTCCCTTCTGACAGTACAAAGCGTGGACTTGGCTTAGAAGTAGAGACGCGCATTTACCAATGGGCCAATCCACTTGCTGAAGATGCCATGTTTTTGATCTACAAGATCACGAACAAAAGCGAGCAAGACCTCGATAAGGTTATTTTTGGCATGTGGGGGGATCCGCATATTGGTGGTCCTGGCGATTGGCCAGATGACCTTGCCCGTTTTGACGAAGACTTGAATATGGTCTTTGCTTGGGATGCAGATGGACGATCAGATATTCCTGGCAGGGTACCAGGTTACTTTGGATACAAATTTCTTGAGAGTCCGGGCCTTGGAAATGAAATCATCAACGGTGTCAGCTTTGCCGGCGATGGCATTGACAACGACGATGACGGACTGATTGATGAATCATGGACCGATGGCATCGACAATGACGGCGACTGGGACCCCAATCTGGATGATGTTGGCATAGACGGCATTCCCGGCACAGGAGACGAAGGGGAAGGCGATGGCCTGCCAACAGCAGGCAGTCAGTTTGACATCACAAAGCCCGGTGAGCCCAATTTCGAATTTACCGACATCGATGAAAGCGATCAGATTGGACTAACCTCTTTTGCATCGCCAGGGTTTGCCGGCAACAGGATTTCTAATGATGAACGCGTTTGGGCGCAAATCCAGCCGGGCAACTTTGAAGATGTGCCTTCTCAGCCAGGCGATTACGTATTTCTTTACGGCTCCGGCTCCTTCCCGCTGCGTGCTGGCGAAACCAAGCGGTTTTCCATTGCACTCATCGTTGGCGAAAGCTTCAATGACCTTGTATTAAATGCTGAAACGGTCCAGCAAATATTCGATGTGGGTTACCGTTTTGCAAGGCCGCCCAACAAGCCGAAGTTAACAGCCGTAGCCGGCGACAGAAAGGTGACGCTGTACTGGGATGACAACGCGGAAAATACCGTTGATCCCCTTTCCCGTGAGCAAGACTTTGAGGGGTACGCGATTTACAGGTCAACAGACCATGAATTTAGCGACCAGCAAACCATAACAGACATCAACGGCTCCAAATTCCTGTTCACACCGCTGACCAACTCGGTGGGTGTAGAGGCTAAATTTGACCTGGACAATGGCATCTCAGGCCCCTCCCAGTTCCCTTATCCTAAAAGAGGCGTCTCTTATAACCTGGGCAATGACACGGGCCTGTTTCACACCTACGTCGACTCAAACAATGTCATCAACGGTCAAACGTACTACTACACGGTTGTCGGATACGACAGAGGCTGGGATGGTGGCGACGAAAATGCGTTTGATAACGGTATTCCCCCTTCAGAAACAAGTAAGACCATTACGTTTAACCCGGTCACAGATGACTTCATCTTTGATGACAATACTGCTTCCGTCACACCTTCACCGGTGGTAGCCGGCTATGTGCCTCCTTCTTTTAATGAAGGCTCTAATGCAGTGCAACGCGCCTCAGGTAAAGGCACGGGAGCCATTAGTATAGACATTATCGATCAACTGGCAGTCCCCGAAGATGGCCTTTATACGATTGCATTCGGCGAAGAGAATGACGAAACCGTTTATGCTGTAACCAATGAACGGCCTCAGGTGGTTACGTTTGCGGCTGCGGCCGGCAAATCGAACAGCCTCGGTGTCGAAAACATTGTTGAATCAACCTTTCAGCTCACCAGAGATGGGTCGATGCTTACCGCTGGCACAGACTACATTCTGAATGCTGAAAACGGTTCGGTGCAGGTTACAGGCAATGACCAGGCTGAACTGGTAGCCACCTTTAAATATCAACCGGTACGACAAAGCACGCGACTGGATAATGAAGAATCCAATCCGGTTTTTGATGGCATGCACTTGTTTATAAAAGAGGATGCGCTTGGCATAGACTCTTTGCAAACAGGCTGGTCTCAAGGAGGCGATAATATTCCATTTAATGTGCGCGTAGCCACTTCGGGGCCCGGCAGAGTGGGACAACCGAATGATTATGAGATTGTGTTTTCGGATCAACCGGTTTCAACCGGGTTTGTAAACGATCTGGAGCTACCGTTCGAAATCTTTAATCTCTCACAATCCAATCAGGCACTCACCGCTTTTGTGCCAGATCTTAACCGAGATGGCGTCTGGAATATAGACGAGCAAATCATCATTCTCGAAACAGTAGACGGCGACCAGGTGGCCTCCTGGCAGATAGAATTTGATGATATAGGTGCTTTTCCCTCCAGCGGCGATGTGTTCTTTATTCGTACCCGTAAACCATTCGACGTGAACGACACCTTCACGGTCAACACGGTTGCAGCCAGTAAAGATATTGGTAGGGAAACAGAGGAGTTGAGAGATATTTATGTGGTGCCGAATCCGTATGTAGCTGCATCTTCATTTGAACCTACAAACCCGGTTTCAAGAGCAGAACGAGGCGATCGACGACTCTATTTTGCAAATGTACCTCAAAAATGTACGATTAGAATTTACACCCTCGCCGGCGAACTCGTGGACACCATCCACCACGAAAGTTTGCTTACAGATGGCAAAGCCTTCTGGGATCTCCGCACCAAAGACAATATGAACATCGCCTACGGGCTGTACCTCTTCCAGGTAGAGTCGGATGAAGGCGCGTTCATTGGAAAATTTGCAGTGATTAAATAGCGCGATCCCATGATTATGACAACCCGGATGAATAACTACGACTTACATAAAAGGTACAGCGCTTTGCTTCGCAACTTAGTTGGCACATTAGGACTCGTGTGCCTTTCCCTTTTGCCTGTCTATCAGGCGCAAGCGCAGGACCAGCCTAGTGACAAGACTATTACAAAAGTTGGGACCACAGCTGCCCAATTCTTAAAGATTGGTGTTGGGGCCAGAGCCATTGCTTTAGGGGGTACTTTTGTCGCGCAGGCAAATGACCTGTCTGCGCTGTACTGGAATCCAGCCGGCCTTTCCAAGCTACAAGGTAGCGCTGTACAACTTTCAAGGACCGACTATCTTGCTGGAGTCAATTACAGCTTTGCTGGATTTGGCACTACGCTGGGTAATGCCGGCACCATTGCTGCCTCACTTATTTTCCTGGACTCGGGCAGCATGCAGGTACGCACCGAAGAAGCACCCGAAGGTACAGGAGAAGAGTTTGACGTGCAAAACTTTGCTTTACAAGTTTCTTACGGAAAAGCATTAACCGACAAATTCTCCGTCGGGACAACGATTAAGTATATTCAAGAGACCATTTGGCATAGCTCTGCATCTGCCATTGCTTTTGATATCGGCGTCTTATTCACCACGCCTTATGAGAACCTCAGGCTTGGCGCAAACATGGCCAACTTCGGCCCCAAGATGCAAATAAATGGACGAGACATCTTGTTTAGCCA
>JBGCEN010000110.1:0-54521 GCA_045106435.1 Rhodothermales bacterium | reverse complement strand
CAAAAAGTTAAGGAGAGAGAAAGCTCTAAAGAAACGCTGTGGCGAATTCTTGTGGCAATGGAATCTGTTGATAGTGATTCTGTTTTTGAAGAAGCCGCGCGTATCTATGCTTTCCCAATTGCAGATACGAAAGATAAGCTTGATGCCAAGTTTGTTCGTTCTGTGATGGAGACGCTCTCGGAGGAAAATCGAGATCGTTTATTGAATTTGCACCTGGTGCCTTTTGAGTGTGAGACCGAGCAACAGTCTGGCACCGTAAAGCTGGTATTTATTACTCATGATCCAATGCGTACAGAAGTACGTAGGGTCATGAAGGAATTAAAGCTTGATCGCTTTGACCTCTACTATGCCCCTAGATCGGCAGTAGAGTCAGTCATTGTTGAGGCCTTTCCCAGGAAAAATGAATTCATGGAAAGGATTCTTGACGATCCTATGGCATTCGATCTTGGGATGTCCTATGAAGAAACAGAGATTATTGATGAGGATGCACTTGAAGCTGAGATAAGTCGATCTTCTCTGATCAACTTGTTTGAAGCTACCTTGGTTGAAGCAGTTCGGCAAGGTGCATCTGACGTTCATATTTACCCAAATGCAAAGAAAAAAGTAGAGATACATTTCCGTATTGACGGACGTCTCTCTTTGTGGCACACTGAACATAAAGTACATCCAGAGGCGTTACTTGCTGTTATCAAGGATAACGCAATGAACGTAGACCGTTTTGAACGTGATGCAGCGCAGGATGGATACATTCAGCGTTGGATTGATGATGTACTCATTCGTTTCCGTGTTTCTGTGTTGCCAATTGCAAACGTTAGCCACGAAATACGCTCTGAAAGTATCGTAATCCGTGTTCTTGATGACCGTAAGGTGATTAGGGACCTTCGTAAGCTTGGCCTGCTTGAAAGCGCCATGGAAACGTTCGAGACAGCAATTAGCCAGCCGCATGGCATGGTGATCCTTACCGGCCCTACTGGTTCTGGTAAAAGTACTACGCTGGTTGCTGCACTTCACCATGTAATTAATGGCGAAGTGAACGTGTTAACGGTTGAGGATCCTGTTGAGTATATCATCCCAGGCGTGCGTCAGATTAAGCTTAATTTTAAGCTTGAGTTAGAAAACGCACTTCGAGCGATATTACGTCATGACCCTGATATCGTGATGGTGGGTGAGATGCGTGATCGTAAGACTGCCGAATTGGCTATTAAACTGGCGAATACAGGTCACCTTACCTTTTCTACACTGCATACCAACGATGCACCTAGTGCCGTGAGCAGGCTCTACAAAATGGGTATTGAGCCATTCTTGCTTGCGTATGCCATTAACCTCATCGTTGCTCAGCGCTTGATTCGTAAGCTATGCCTTACTTGCCGTCAGCAAGATCTGGATCCAGATCCTGTTATGTTGGATAAATTAGGTTTTACAGCTGAAGAAATTGCCAATATAACCTTTTACGAACCAGGTAGCGATTCCAGCTGTCCAACGTGTAAAGGTGTCGGATACAAAGGCCGGCGAGCAATTTGTGAAGCTTTGTTCTTCTCCCGTGAAATTCGCCACATGATTGTAGAGGCTGACAAAATGATCGACGAAGGGGCTATTAAAGAGCAGGCCGTTAAGGAAGGCATGCTTACGCTTCGTGATTCTGCCCGAGAAATTGTGAAATTAGGTGAAACTTCAGTTCGCGAAATGATCCGTGTTGTAACTGCCGAAGGATAAAGCCAATCCGCATTACAATACGTCTGGTAGCCAAGACCCCCGGCTAGGTACCTGTTATAAACAGAGAAATGCCTTATGCCGCAGACCGTTCTTGCCTTTCTGGCAATGATGATCGTTACCATGCTCTCCCTTAATCAGCAACACTCTATGGTTCTTGCATATGAACTCATGCTGAACGATGAGATGGAGTTCATGGCCTCTGCAGTTGCCCTCAGGGCCATGGAATATATCAGTCAGCGTGATTTTGATGCCGCTGTGGCAGGCACAGCAACAGTAACTGACCCGACTAATCTACAAGCATCCCCCTTTAATGTTGGTAATGATTGTACCCTTCAGGGAGCGATCAATTTCTGCACTGATATAGATGATTTCCACGGCATGTTACCTGATACAATGGTCTTTTCAGGGCGCGATGGAGATTTTAAGTTTACTGTATCGGCGGAAATCTATTATGTAGATGATGTGGTTAATCCTGATTCAGCTGTTAGTACCCAAACCTATAGTAAAACGGTTGCTGTAATTGCCCAGGATGTCCTTGGCATAATGCTGCAGCCCATTCGTTTAACTCGCCTGGTAGCATGTGAGCCTGGCGATGGTTGCTTGTAGCTGACTACTTATTGCTGACCGAAATTTAACAGACGCCTATCATGTTTTTTATTTTCGATAATTTGGCTGCTACCATGATCGGTATAGCAGTGTTATTCATCCTGGTGCTGATGCAGGAGCGCGTACAGCGCGTGTCTGTAGAGCAGGTGATGATGTATGCCGCTAATGAAAATATGATAAGTTTTGGGCAGTGGTTGGAGCAGGACTTGGTTAACGTAGGCTGGGGAGTTGTTGGGGCGAATGGGATAACAGCCTTTCAGCAGAATGATTCGATCCCAAATTTGACTAAAACCTTTTCTTTTGATCGCCGGCCCGATTCGACAATCGTAGTGCCTGTCAATGTGCAGTATCAAGTTGTGCCAGCGCTCAATAGTCTGGGCGTACAGAACTTCATGAACATTAATGGGACATCTGTGCCTTTATGGCAGGTGCAACGTATTGCACCAAGTGCTATCACGGGTACAAATGAGATCACTGGTGAAAGTGCGCCGTATGTGACGCATTTCAGAATAGCGTTAGAGAATAATTTTGGCGAAGAGGTGTTGGTCACATCAGATGCTGTGCAAGTAAGCGTTCAGGTAGCTATGGCGATGCCATTTGGGGATGAGGCGCGCTTATCAGAAACGCATTGGGGCACAACAGTGGGGCTTTCTGTAGCCAATTAGCGCGTCAAATTTAGTTTTTGATCGAAGTTGCTTAAATTACAATAATCGCATGAGAAATTAAGCGTGTGACCCCAACCGGGAAACATAGTTTACTCAAGCGAATTATCTACTAGAACTTGCTCCAGAGGATGTAAAATTTCCCATTGTGGAGCTTTAATGTTACATGTCTTTATATTAACTGATCGCTCTATCCTCTGTGAAGGAAGTTTTGTAGGACGTTCTTAAGTAGAACGCCTCAGAAAATATCTCAATAAGTTGATTTCTTGGGTCCACATTAAGACAATCAATTATTAGGGATTTGTTCAGATTAACGTCAGACGCCTATCACCGCTTGGAGAATCTCGATTTTTTCTCACTACCAACGCGAATTAAATTTTGAATCCTCAAAGTAACGAAATTCGTTGGGATCGAGGCCCTCGTAAAGAGGGGGCCATGAAGGCCCGTGTACAGGTCCCATTGGCTCCACAGCCTCCCAAAGTTTGTCAGATCATCATTGATTCTGTCCCTAGAGCCGTAAAAGGCATAGATCGTGTGCGTTTTTTAAGCGAACACGTTATGGCCTTGCTTGATAAAGATCGGGCAATTCTGCGGCAGCATGTAGATCACTATGTGAAACACATGTTGAAAATCGGGGCCAGTGATATTGACGCCGGCGGCACCGCCTGTAACGGATACATCTGGTACAGGGTTGACGGTAACAAAGGGCCGCACAAGGAAATGGGCAGGATCGATGAAGACCTGGCCGATATCCTGTTTCTGAATATGTTGTCAGAAGCACAGATAGATCACCTGTTTAACCACTCTGCGGCAGACTTCTCTTACGCGTTATACGTTGAAGGAAAGCGTGACCGCCGTTTTCGTGTAACAGTCTATTTTGATTATGGACATCTGGCGCTCAACGTTCGTGCTATTGAAGATAAACTGAGAACGCTTAGTTCTTTGAAGTTTCATCCGATAATAGAAAATGGACTCATGTTCCGTAATGTCCGCGATGGACTCACTTTGGTAACTGGTGTTACTGGATCTGGTAAGAGTACAACGCTTGATGCCATCATTGACGCCAATAACCAGGATGTTCACGCGCATGTTGTAATCATCGGTAATCCGATTGAGTATATGCATGAATCGAAACACTGCATAGTCAGGCATAGAGAAGTTGGCCGCGATGTGGCAACTTTTAAGGATGGCGTGGTGCAGGCGTTACGGCAAGACCCTGATATGATCGTCATTGGTGAGATGCGTGATCCTACCACAATCTCTGCTGCCTTGGAGGTTACTGACTCCGGACACAAAGTTTTTTCAACGCTTCATACCAGTTCTGCGGTTGAAAGTATCGACCGTATTATTGCAGAATACCCAACTGACGAACAGGATCGCGTCAGAAATCGCCTTGCAGATGTTTTGCGCTGTATTATTTCGCAAAAGCTCTGCCCGAAAGTCGGCGGGGGACGAATACTATCTAAAGAGATTCTTTGGATGACGCCTTCCACACGGGCCGCGATTAAAAATAATAATGTTGGCGAGATTTATCAGATGATGTGGGAGGGTGGCAGCTCAGGACAGATAACAATGGAGCAAGATTTGTATCGATTAATGCAACAACGCTTTATTACACCGGAAACGGCAATGCATTATTCCAACAATAAACGAAGGTTTAAGCAGCTCATTTCGGGTGGTTGATAAGCAAACGCGTATTGATTTCGAATTGCACTAGAACGTAGTAATTGATCATGGCAAACAAACGGTCTTCGGATCTCGTGCTCGGTGTGATGGTAACCAACCGCATGCTTCACGCTGTATTATTGCAGGGTGAAGGCGATAGCGTTAGGGTACTGCGCCGATTTACCCGTCAGCGGGTTACAAAAGGTGCTCAGGCCGGACTTATGACAAGCGTGCCTGAATTACAGGAGGACGCAGCATCGGGCGGTGACTTTACAATCCAGTTTGGTGACGGAACAGGCGGTGGCGGGAATCTTTTCCTGAATTCAGAATTTGGCAGCGGAGATGCATCTGGATTGATGGATTCTGAGGATGAAATGCCGGGAGGCATTTCGTCTACATTTGTATTGGAGCTGGGAGATATTCTGGCTGAGTGCAAAGATACTGGATATGAAGATCCTATTGTAGCTTTTTGTGCAGATTCATCTGATGTGATGCACGTTGAGCTCAGAAGTGCGCTTGCTGATAGAAAAGATAAAAAAGACGAGGAGGATGGTGCAAGCTTCCGGGTAAGTACGAATGATCGTTCGTGGTTACTCAAGGTGCTTGCAGAACAGTATCAAGGTGGATTTGAGGCCAACCGTGTTGGTTTCTTGAAAATGAATAGCCTTGATCCAGGTGAACTGAGATATCTTGCTGTTTTCCCTAAACAAAGGGATTCTGTTATTGCCACACTTTTGGCGATGAGAGAACAGCAAAACTCTCGCTTGCCTACCGTTCGGATTTTAGATGCCGAAGTGCCCCTTTACTTAGGTTTGGCACGTTCTGCATTGGCGACATCTACCGTTCAGACACCACCGGAGCGTACTCATTCGTTGATCGTCCGCGCCGGCACCGAGGATACCCTCGTGCTATTTATGCGTGGCAGCCAACTGCTCCATTATGAAAGCCTTCGCTCGCTTACTGCGTATGAATCACCCGAAACCATCTGTAGTCGGGTGCTTTTGCAGCAGGATGAGCATGGGATTAATGAGGTGCAGCACGTTTTTCTTCTAAGTGAAGAACGTGAAGAAGAACTGGTTGAGAGTTTTGAAATGTTTTTTCCAGACTCAAACGTTTCGTCTTTGCGGCACATCGTTTATGACTTGGGTGATTTAGGCCTCGAAGAAGCCAATACAAGTGCCATTGTTGGTGCTGTTGCTTCTGCGCTAAGACTTTTGCCTGATGAACGATTTAACGGTGTCTTCGACGAAATAAACCTGATGCCTAATCGTCTCATTAAGAGACGATTTAAAATTCCTATTACCTGGCATATACCAGTAATCGGATTGCTGATCATGTTAACGGGTTTATTTTTCGTTTACAAATACATTTCTGTTGATAAAGAAATTGAAACCTTGCAACAGAAGCTCGCCGGCTATCCGCCTGAAATATTAAATGCTGACTCTCGTGTGCTTCAAGCCAGGATTGACAGTTTTAATACCGTGACAGCTTCTTACTTGAATGCGCTGACTGTACTTGATGGCCTCCTCAAAGGAAGTGATCAATGGAGTAGAACGCTAGAGAAAGTTGCTGAAGGAACCGCTGGCGTGCGAGGTATCTGGATTGATAACTGGCGCCCTGAGCAAGATCAACTTGTGCTTATTGGTACTTCTTCAGCAAGAGATCGCGTAGTGCAACTGGCCGAAATGCTGGACGGAGACATTGAATCGTTAACCTATTCAGAGATTCGTGAAGCACCGGTATTTAGTTTCAGAATGCGCATTCCTCTTATTATTGAATTGCCCGAAGCAGCCATATACCTGCGCAACCAGGTAGAAGGCGTTGGTACTACACCGGATGAAAGCGAGCAAGAAACAGCCGCTCAGCCAGGGATTCCAAATCCGTAAATCTTACTAAGTTATGTCTAGAATAGGCTATAGCGTTCTTGTAATGGGCGCCCTGTGGGTTATTGTTATCATCGCCGGCGTTTACATGCTAAACGCAAAAAAAGATGACCTTGATCGTGCAGAACGGGCAGAAAAAGTAGTTCGGCTTAAAAAAGCGGAACTAGATGAGCTGTTTATGAAGCAAACGAGCTCGGAGTCAGCAGCCAAAGATGCTACGCGCCGCTGGTTTGCCAGATACAAAATCATCCCTGAGGAATTGAAGAGTCCTGAAGTTATTGGATACCTCAATGGGTTAACAGCTGCAGGGTTTAAAAACTTTGATGTTACTTCCACTGGGACTAAAACAGAGCCTGATTTCAGTTTTCATACGTATTCTGTTGTTGGCCGGGCTTATTTTTCCAGCCTGTACAAATTTATCTGGGACATTGAGAATAATCGCAATTTCTACCGGATTAACAATCTTACGCTGGATGAAATTGATCTGATTACTACAGATAACAATTCTGGCAAGGAGCGTATGCAGATAATGGTTTCCTTCAGGATGTCTCTTAATGCATACTTCTCTGGAACGGAAGGTGTTAGTGCACCGGAGGAGCTTTTTGCAGAATTGATGGAAGGAGAGCTTTTGCCTACAGGCTGGTCCAGCGCTCTGCCTCCAGTGCCGAAAGACATCTTGCCGGCTAATGCACCAGCAATAAATCCGTTTTATCCTGGGATCTTAACAAACATCCCACCCAATACGGATGGCCTGCTCGAAATCGAGTCGGATGGTGCAAAATTGATATCGATTGTGGGAGGGAAAGCGGTATTTAGAGACGAAACCGGATACCGTACTTTAGGAATTGGTGATTCAATCTACCTTGGACAGATCTCAGATATAGAGCCTTTGGAGGGACGCGTCCTTGCGCGCCTCAATAAAGGAGGGATTATTGATGAAGTTGAAGTCTTTTTGGAATCAGAAGACTCTTATAGGCGGGCAATGGGTGGAACACGCCTTACGCCGTCAAGTAATTGGTAAGGTTTTTGATATTATTTAGTATTTATTGAATTAATCTATTTAAAGCATTCACGTTACGGGTGGATTGGTGCGCAAGCAATAGTGTTGCATTTCCATAATATCCAGTCTTCCATATTGGCGTGCGATCATAGGAGAGAATGATGACGTTGAACATCCCGGGAATGATGAGTCGGGGCATTTTTTGTGTACTTATCTGTTTCTTTTTACTGATTTCTGTACAAGAAGCTTACGCCCAACAGCGTCCCCCTGTAGGATCTGGAATCCGTACTTATGTACCCCCTGATCAGGTGGTGTCTTTTACTGCTGATACACCGATGGATCGATTTATCCAATTCATGAACCCTATTTTTCAACGGGTTACAGGGAAGGAGGTTATCGATCCTGAATCACGTCAGGAGCCCATTGGCATAGCCATTACAAGTTCTCACTTCTTTGATGCACTTGAGTTTGTGCTCAATTTAAAAGGACTTACCTATCGGGAGAATGATCGGTACTATATCATTGAAAATGCTCCTGAGATACCGCTGGTGATGGATGCGAATCAAGCCTCCGGGAGAGATCCAGCATCCGGCCTCGTGGCGATACCAGCTACCTCAACAACGCGTGAGGTGCAGATCAATGCTATTCTATTTGATGCTGACTTAACGAAGTCTCTTGAGCTTGGTGTTGACTGGGGTGTATGGTTTGGACCAACAGCAGGTGGAGGCGCAGGTGGTGGAGGTGCCGGCGGTGCAGCAGGTGGTGGTGCAGGTGGTGCAGCCGGCGGAAATGGCCAGATTCCACGCATATCCATTAATACCAAAGAATTCTTCTCCCAGTTTCAAGATTTCATCGTAGGTCCTGATCAGATTTCTATCAGCTCATTGACGCAGCTTTTGCGCGTTTTTGAGACAGAAGGTTTAGGGAAAACGATTGCCAATCCATCTGTTACGGTACAGAGTGGGCAACTGGGTAATATTCAGATTGGTTCAGATGTGCCTGTCCAGCAGCGAGATTTTGCCGGCAACACAGTGACGCAGTTCTTCCAGACAGGTATCATTATCGATGTGACACCTACTGTGATTAGAGAGCAATTGGCGGATACGCTAGGTGGACAGATTCTTGAGTTTATTCATCTGGATGTAAATGTTGAGAACTCATCAGGCAGACCAACTGCTGCTGGGGTTGTCATCGATAGAAACCGGGCGGATACGCAAGTTATGCTACTGGATGGTGAACAGACCATTATTGGTGGCCTTTATTCTACCGAAAAAAGTATATCAAGACGTGGTATCCCTATTCTTAAGGACCTGCCGCCTTGGTTCTTTGGATTGCGGTATCTATTTGGATATAATCGTCACGATAACATCAAACGTGAATTGTTGATTATCCTGCAGGCCAGGCTACTTGAGCCAATCACGGTAAGAAACAACCGGCCATTTGATGATCAGGTACTTGAACGGCGCCGGCGCCAGATTGAGGAAGATATTCGTCGCATGGATGCAGAGTCTGCGCGTGAAATCAAATATCCTCACCAGAACTGATAAGACAAACGTTTTTACAAAAAGGGCCATGCATTTAGCGTGGCCCTTTTTTGTTTAACTGAAATTTTTTGTAAAAATGGAAAATCTGGCTCAATGAATCTTTATCGTCGTTATTTTATTCAATATTTCCAATTTATGCGCCCATTACCCACTAATTGCTGGTTTTTGTAATGTCTGTTTCAGTTGATGATGTGAAATATATAGCTGCGCTGGCTCGTCTTAATTTTGCAGAAGACGAGCAACCGAAGATTGCGGGAGAACTGAGTGCAATTCTTTCTTATATGGCCAAGCTCGATGAACTTGCAACGGGCGATGTTGAGCCCATGACACATGTGCTTGATATGAAAAACGTATTTCGGGAGGAAGCCGTAGAGCAGCGAATTACGCATGATGAAGCACTTAAGAATGCACCTGAAGCAGATAGTGAGTATTTTCGGGTTCCTAAAGTGATTTCCTGAATAGAGGAAGTAGCGCAGCAATACGTACTGCATTTTTTCTTCTGTACCCGATTGATAGATAGACAACTGGCTTTTCATTCCCCTTATGGCAAAAAAACAAAAGAGCAGACGGAATAAATCAAAAACGAAGAGCACTACGCCGGCTAAAATTGCCGAGAATACACCTGGTATTTGGGACCGTCAATCGTCCATAGTGCAGCATGCCATCTGTCTGTTATTGCTTGCAGTTGTCTCTTTTTCGTTTTTTGCGCCACTCCACTTCAAGGGTAAATCTCTATTTGCATACGACACGGTAAGTTTTAAGGCCATGTCCAATGAGATGGCGCTGTACAAAGAAGAAACGGGTGAGACCGCATTGTGGTCGCCCAATCCTTTTGGCGGTATGCCTGGCTACATGATATCCTCTCCGGTAGAGGTGGCCCAACTAGATGAAATTCCCCGCCAGCTTAGATACCTGATTTGGCCCTCATCTCATTTTCTTTTCCTGCTTTTCGGGATGTATTTGCTGGCATTTGTGCTGGTTAAAAATAAGTGGGCCGGCTTGCTGGCTGCAATTGCATATGGATTGACGACCTATGTCCCTATTATTCTGGCTGCAGGGCACAACTCCAAGTTCATAACAATGGCCTTTTCGCCATGGCTCATACTGGCATTTGTATATGCACTACGACGGCCTGGGGTACTAAGCAGCTTTCTTTTTGCGATGGCGCTTGCGATCAATTTAAGAGCCGGCCACATTCAAATTACCTATTACGTAGCATTTGTTATTGCCATTTGGTGGCTTGTTGAGGCTTTGAGTGCGTATCGAGGCAATACGTTTAAATCGTTTGGAATGAGCACCGGTTGGCTCGTCGTGGGCTCTGTACTGGGTATCATAATGGTTGCCCAACCTTTCTTGTCAAATTTTGAATACAAAGCGCACACCATTAGAGGGGCATCGCCTGGAGGAGATGCGGGAGGATTATCTTGGGCGTATGCAATGAATTGGAGCCAGGGTGTGGGCGAGTTAATTACACTTGTTATTTCTGATGCGTATGGTGGTGCGGCTGCTTATTGGGGCCCTAAACCCCCAACGGGCGGGCCTCACTATGTGGGCGGGATTGTGTTTATACTGGCAGTATTTGCCGGCTTTAGCGTGAAAAAGCCAGAAGTAAAAGCCCTTGTTATTGCAGCCTTTGTGATGACACTTTTTGCGCTGGGCCATCATTTTGAATTGTTGAACCGTTTTATGTTCAACTACTTTCCGCTCTTTAGCAGTTTTCGTGTGCCCGAAACCTGGCTAAGTATTGTTGCACTCGTGCTGGCTTTGCTTGCTGCCTATGGCTTAACGCATGCGATCGAAACGCTTAAAGAACAACAGGTGAGCTTGAGTCCGGTTTTTAAAACAATTGGCGCCGGCCTTGTCATTATGCTGGTCTTGTTTACCATGAAGAATGTATTCTTCGAGTTTGAAAGACCTGCTGATCGTCAACTGTTTATGCAGCAGGTTGCCCGACAGAACAATGTCGATATAAATGACCCGCAGGTAGCTGCAGCAGTAGATAGGGCACTTGTACAAATTAAGGAAGATCGAGTTGAGCAGTATTCTGATGATGCAATTCGCACCATACTTATGTTACTGGCTGCCGGCGTTGTATTCTTCCTTTTTCAAAAAGGTACAATCTCAGCGGCCATCGCGTGTTTTCTCATTGTTGGATTGGTAACGTACGATTTGGCTGATGTGGGAAAACGATATTTCACTGAAGATCGGTTAACAGATGAAAGTAATGTTGATGAGCTGGTCATGGAATATGGATTTGATACTTACCTCATCAACAAGAAAAAAGAACTTGGCGGCAACGGCCATTTTCGCGTTTTGTCGCTTGAAGGTAACCCCACAGAAGTAGCTCGCCCCGCGTACCATTATGAAACGTTGGGAGGATATCATGGTGCAAAATTACGATTGTACCAGGATTATCTTGAAAGCATTTTGTTTGAGAGCAACGGATTACCAAATTCGAATGGTCTCGATCTTTTAAATACTAAATATGTTGTGGCACGTGGAGGCGGATTGCCTGGGGCGCGGGTTGTATTTCAGGATGAACAGACGGGGATGTACGTTTTAGAGCGGACAAATGCATTGCCACGCGCTTATTTTGTTGGAAGTACTGACGTCATAGAATCATCAGAGGCGACATGGGCACGTATTCAAAGTCCTGAGTTTAATCTGGCGGAGACGGCGCTTTTGCCGGCGGCAATAGACTTCTCGACCACACCGATAGATTCAGCAAGTACTGCGATAGCGGAGCTTCAAAGTCACAGCCCGCACGAGATTGTATGGCAGGTGAATACAGATGCAGATCGACTCCTTGTTGTAAGTGAGATCTACTATCCTGATGGCTGGAAGGCGTTTCTCGATGGTTCAGAGATCCCTATCCATCGGGTGAACTATCTCGTCCGTGGCGTTGAAATCAGTGCTGGTCAGCATGAGCTTGTTATGCGCTTCGATCCAGTAAGTTATAAACTTGGGTACTGGCTGGCCTTTGGCTCCACCTTATTGGTTTATGGTACTGTAATCGTGCTCCTGGGAATGGGGTATTTACGGAAAGAAAACCCCGTTTCTTAAGGCAGGTGTGAGGATTGAGCAACCGTCGCGTATTAGTAATTGCCTACTATTTCCCTCCATCAGGGGGATCTGGTGTTCAACGCGCATTGAAATTTGTTAAGTACCTGCCGGCATCTGGCTGGCAGCCTGTAGTTGTTACAGTAGATCCAGAAAGTGCTGCTTATCCGAATCTTGATCCAGAAATGATGGCCGACGTGCCGGCAGAAGTACCGGTATATAAAACCGATTCCTGGGACCCTTACAATCTCTATGCAGGATTTACACAGACCTCGAAAGATTCTGCCGTTTCGGTAGGTTTTCTATCTGATAAGCCTATTACCCTGCGTGAACGCTTTGCCCGCTGGCTTCGTGCAAATGTTTTTATACCCGATGCTCGCGTGGGCTGGTATTATTATGCTTTAAAACAAGCGCGAAAACTCATCGAGAATGAACAAATTGATGCTGTATTTACGACCGGACCACCACATTCAACACATCTGATTGGCCGTTCACTTTCGAGGCGATATGGATTACCCTGGATTGCTGATTTTCGAGATCCGTGGGTTGATATCGATTTTTTAGAAGAACTCCCCATGACTGGATTTGCGAAGCGAATAAATGCATCGCTAGAGCAATCTGTGCTGGATGAATCTTCTGTTGTATTGACCGTTAGCCCTGCCATAGAACGAAAGTTCGCTGCAAAGACAAATACAACTTGCGCTACCATTTACAACGGATTTGATGGCGCTGACTTTCAAACAAAGACGGAGCGCCGGCCAGACTTCTTTTATGTATCCCACGTAGGTAACATGAATGCGGCCAGGAATCCGGAAGTATTATGGCGCGTGCTGGCTAAGGGAATTGATACAGGCCAATTTCCAAAGCTTAAAATCAGGCTTGTAGGGAATGTAGATGCAAGTGTCATGCAATCATTGACCTCGGCAGGATTGGACCGTCTCGTTGAGCAAGTACCTTATTGTCCGCATCATGAGGCCGTAGGGTATATGAAGGTAAGCGGGGCGCTGTTGTTACCTATCAATAGAGTGTTTTCAGCGAAAGGTATTGTAACGGGTAAGTTATTCGAATACCTTGCTGCCGGTAAACCCATAATCGGGATTGGTCCAAGTGATGGAGATGCGGCCAACATCATAGATGAAACCATGGCTGGCAAAATGATTGATTATGAAAATGATGACGCCATGTCTCTTTACCTGCACGCACTTTACAATGCGTGGGAAAAGAACGAGACGTTTCTTGAGGTAGATGCAGCAGCCATTGCAGCGTACAGTCGTCAAGGACAAACTGCACAATTGGCAAAATTACTGGATGAGCTTGTAACGAGGAAGTAGAAATGAAAGTAGTAACGCTGGTTGGGGCTCGACCTCAGTTTATTAAAGCATCAATGGTGAGTCGGGCATTTGCAGAGGAAGGCGTCGAAGAGATCATTGTGCATTCAGGACAGCATTATGACAAGCAGGTAAGTCAGATCTTTTTCGATGAACTGGGAATTCCCAAGCCCATGGTTAATCTGAAGGTGGGGTCTGGTTCTCATGCAGTCCAGACGGGACAGGTGATGGAGCGGTTTGAGTCTTTCCTGAACGGATTGAAGCAGGTCGATTGGGTTCTGGTATATGGAGACACCAACACCACACTAGCCGGCGCTCTTGTTGCCGCAAAGTTGAATATACCAATCGCGCACGTAGAAGCCGGCTTGCGTTCATTTAACAGGAAAATGCCAGAAGAGATCAACCGGGTTGTTACCGATCATCTATCCGAGGCGCTCTTTTGTCCTACTGAAACGGCCATAACAAACCTGGACAGCGAAGGCATATCAAACGGCATTTATTTCTCTGGTGATGTCATGTATGATGCCACACTGCATTTCTCGCAATTAGCAGAGGGGAAAACATCTGAACAGAAGCTGTCATCGGCTGAGCTCAGTGTACTCGATGCGGCCGGTTATTATCTGGCCACCATTCATCGAGCATCTAACACCGACGACAAACACAAGTTAAGAGAGATTTTGCTCGGCCTAAGCAAGTTGTCTCTGCCTGTCATATTGCCGCTTCATCCACGTACCAAAGCGAAGCTTGAAGGAGAAACTATTCCCAACAATATTGAAATCTGCGAACCCGTAGGATATTTGCAGATGTTGCGGCTTGTCAAAAATGCAAAGGCTGTGGTAACAGATTCTGGCGGATTACAAAAAGAAGCGTTTTGGTTGCAGAAACCCTGTGTGACGGTAAGGGGCGAAACAGAATGGATTGAAACCCTGAACGATGGTTGGAATCAATTGGTTGATGCTGATCAAGATGCAATCTTCTCAGCTGTGCAAAATATTCCTGCAGAGAATGCCGGCCAGAAAATGTTCGGTCTACCGCTCGAAGGAGGTACAGCCTCTACCTATATCGCAAGGAAGCTTATTGAAAAGAATCAATAGCTTGCGATTTCCGAAATTATAATGGACGGAAGACATGCCTGTACAGTTTTTTGCGTGCAATAACCTTGAACACCGAACCTTGAACACAGAACCCTGAACACACAGAACCCTAAAAACGACCTTAGTCCAGGCTCTGTGTATCACTTGCTGCTTCTTCAGCCTCTTCCGTAGAGGTGAACTCATATCCCAGGTTAATATCAAGACCTGGAATAGCAGCTTGTAATTTCTCCGCGCCGGCCTTGGTTGCACTAGATTGCCAAAGGTAAAGCGCGCTCAGGTTTGTCAGCGTTTTTAAATGTTCAAGTCCGTTATCTGACACCGCCGTTCCGTAGAGGTTTAAATACTCCAGACGCTCCAGGTTACTTAAATGAGCCAGACCATCATCTGTTACTGCAGTTTTTTCCAGATGGAGTTTGGAAAGATTTTTCAAAGATTTTAGATGGGTCATGCCGGCATCCGTAACCGATGATCTGCCAAGATTTAGCCAGGCAATCTGTTCGGAAACCGGTGCAAGTAATTGCAAGTCGTCATCGCTAAACTCGTCTGACACATTGAGGAATGTAGCCTGAAGGAGATTGGTTTCTTGCGAAAGGGGCATGACGAGGACACCTAGCGCAGAAAGGGCTTGCAGGGCATCTTCATCTGCCGGCGGTACTTGCACCGCAAATGCTGCTGCCTGCGCCTCTGAGGCCATCCGGTCAAGGATGTCTCTTACTTCGTCGCTCGTGCCAACCTGTGCTACTGTAGACGCGTCAAACGGCGCACCTTCTGAAATCCACCAACCAATCAGATTGATATGATCGTTTGATAGCGGCTTGCGTCCGCTGGGCGGCATATGATCATCATGATCCTCATCCAAGATCAAGCGTCGGTAGAGTTCGCTGTCATCTGCATTGCCAGAGATGAACACTTCACCGCTTTCACCGCCGGCAAGGATATCTGATTCAGTGGTTAGAATGAGGTCTCCTTTTTTCTTTTTGGGATTATGACAACTCGCGCAGCGCGCATCCAGAATTGGGTGGATGATGTCACTGAATACCTGTGCTTCGTCTACATTCTCCAATACGATGGGCTTAACTTCATCACGAGGGGGGATGCCGGCAATAGAGCGGAAAGGCTCGGGCATGTAGCTTGTCAGGTAATCAGATCCGTGTGTTAGAGAGCCACCAAAATGGCTTGCAACAACCAGCATGGCTGCAGAAGTTGCAAGAACACCTGCATAGGCACGTCTGACATTAATGTCTTCTGTTTTTATGGATCTCTTTTTAAGCCAATATGCAGCAACTGCTGTGACAGCGACTCCAATACCCATCCATTTATGCCACCAGAGATCGTCTCCACCATAGTCTCCTGTAATAGACAAAAGCAGACCGACTATTACCGCAAATACTGCGCTTAGTGCACCAAGAAACAAGACGAAAGAAACGGAGGGCCGTAATTCTGAATACCTTTTCATCCGCGATAATACTTCCAGTAACCCGCCTAGCAGCAAGAAGCTAATCGGGAGATGGACAAGCAAGGGATGGAAACGGCCAATGAAAACGAGGAAATCTGGCGGATTGTCCGCATCAATGTTTAATAATTTAGACAACAACGGAGCATTACTTTCTTCCTCTGCTTCCTGAAATAAATTTAACGAATGACTGGAAAAGTCACTGGCATCCGATAGGGAGGACAGGTGTTCTGCTTGGACCTGTTCTGCGGGAGCTATTGTACACACAAATAGGAATGTTAAAAGAACGAAGGTCTTTATAATCCTGGGTAACTGTGACATATTGTGTTTCTCTTCTGCCGGTGTGGGAGTCTCTGTTCAACTGTATAATAAAAAAATTTAATACTATGAGCGAGAACCGGTACAAAAAACCTTTAGGTGCGTTACTCAGAGCCACAATATTATATAGCAGTGAGCGCAAAAAAGAGCATGGGGAATAGATCCTTTTTAAATCTCATTAAACAGAGCGGGCTCTATGCGCTGGGCAATGTCGCGATTAAGCTGAGTGGGCTCATTCTTGCACCGCTCTATCTCAATTCAACGATTCTCACGGTAGAAGCCTACGGCCAATTTGCTGTTCTTTACGTATTTGCGCAGATCTGCATTATTTCAGTTGGTCTCGGATTAGGAACCGGTATGCTGCGGTATGTTGGAAAAGAAGAGAAAGCAAAAGAGCAGGATGCGCTTCCTTTTACTGCAGTAGTTGCCACCATTTTCCTGGCACTGATTTTTGCCCTTGTGATCTGGGGTCTTGCCGGCCAGTTAGCAGGATATTTTCTTGAAGATGTAGGACAACAAAGGGTTATACAGTTTCTGGGCATTTATGTAGGCTGTAAAGTTGTGGCATCCGTTCCCATGATGTTGCTTCGGATACAAGAACGCGCCGGCATATATGTCATAGCTGTTGTACTTGAAATGGTCATCCTGATTGGCGGGATATACACTTTTCTCGCCCAGCAGTTACTTGGCGTCGAAGGCATTTATATGGCCTATGCGCTTGCAGCAGGCGTACAGGTCGTTGTCTTGCTCGTTTCGCTTGCATTCGTGGTGAAATGGCAATTCGACTGGCAGTTGTTAAAGCCCGTACTGACTTACGGAGGCCCGCTTATTTTTATGGGCCTGGCCGGCCTGGTGCTGAATGCTGGTGATCGCTTTATCCTGAAAGAACTGACCACGAACGAAGTGATCGGGAAATATGAGTGGGCCGCCCGATTAAGTGGCGTGCTTAATCTGTTTCTGGTTCAAAGCTTTCAACTGGCATTTACCATACTTGGCCTTAAGACACTTGGAAGTGGTGATTTTAGTCTGCACCGACGCGCATTTAGACATTTCTCGATTTGGTCTGCATGGGCAGTGCTTTGCATATCTTTGTTTGCCTTCGATCTAACCGCTGCATTGAGCCGTGTTGGGGTAGACGAGTTTTATTTGAGTAGTGCGATCCTGGTATTTCCTCTTGCGTTGGGGGCAATGATCTACGGGGTCTTTATCGTAATCAACAATGTATTTCTGGCAGCAGCAAAAACACAGTTGATATCCTGGATGGTTATTATGGCTGCGGGATTGAACATCGTATTCAATTTGATCTTGATTCCTTATTACGAAGCGTTTGGTGCCGCAATCGCTACGGTATTGGCCTATGGGATTCTGGTATTTCTTGCGAGCCGCAAAGCAAAGCAGGAAATCCATATAAAATATAAGTGGTCTACTTTTTTCCTCGTGGTATCTATGATTACGTTGTTATTCCTGGCCGGCTTAACCACGCAAGAGTGGGATACATTACCGCGCATAGGTGCACGAATTTTGCTGGTTCTCGCGTACTTTCCGCTTTTATATATATTTAAAATATACCGGCGGGATGAAATTGCGTTAGGCTGGCAGTTTTTGATGCAAAAAATAAAGAGGACCCCAACTTAAGCTTGATGGGTATATGTACAAACAGTATCACCAGGTCTCCACAGTTTATTGTCCGAGCATCATGCGACACCCCTTAATCTTCGTCTTCATCCCATAAATGATAACTTCCAAGTAAGTGGCTAAATCTGAGAGAGCGACATACGGATCTGTTTTTTGGGAGCGCCTGAATAAACTCTTTTCTATGTCGAAAAAAGGCACGTTAGAAGAGAGAGAGCAACCGGAGCATCGAGGGTTCGTCATCAGCATGTGTATTGTGTTTTCTGTGCTGTTGTGGTTTTTTAGCTCGATGAGTGAGAGTTATACCAAGTCTTTCAACATATCTACACGTGTTGAGAATTTAGGCGAGGAAGAAGCTTTTGTAACGCTTCCTCCTCCTGATGTGCGTGTGATAGTGGAGGCTGATGGCCTGCAACTCATGCAATTGTATTACAATCCACCAAGTATTGTAATTGACGCAAAGCAATCGCAGTTAAACATTCAGGATGCAGTAGAGCGCCGGCTTCCTCAAAATATCAGTGTTGAACGGACAATACCAGATTTTTTGGTATTGAACAAGGAAGAGCGGCAAACCAAGAGAATCCCCATTTTACCCCGCGCAGAGATCTCCTGGCCGGCAACGCATGATGTGGTACAAGATATTTCAGTATCTCCTGATTCTGTGGAGATATCGGGGGCTATATCTATCCTTAATGAAATTAAGCATTGGCCAACAGCGTTTTTTGTTAAAGACGATGTGAAAGATACGCTTGACGTTTTGGTGCAGTTAGCAGACACATTGGAAGGGCTCGTTTCTCTGGGAATAACTGAAACCAGATTGTCTGTTGTTACAGCCCAATTTACAGAGGGGAGCCGCGAACTCGATGTGCATCTGAAAGATGTCCCTTCCATGCTGGAGACCTTGACACTTGATCCTCCGATTATTGAAGTAAAGTTCAGAGTACCTTTGTCTCAGTATCAAATGGCTCAGGAAGCGAGCGATTTTCTGGCTTCTGTTTCATACGATGCCTTGCGAGATGATACAACTGGATTTATCGAACCCGTGCTGGTTTTACCGCAAGGTATTTGGCTTCGAGATGTAATTATGTCGCCCACGAAATTGCGGTATTATGATGTACTTATTGATGAATAGTGCAACTTCGTAGCGCTGTCTGACATAGTAAATACATCTACTATCCCCATCAGGAAACCGGATTTCTGGTTAATCCAGTGATTTTGGTAAAATAGCGACCATGTTATGAGAGGCATTTTCCTAATTATAATGATACTTGGTGCTTTGGCAGTTGGTATGTATTTGTCCCCGCCGCAAGTATCCATGCCTTCTTTGCCTGATGTTCAGATCACGCAAGAAGATGTTAAACAGATTATCATTTCAAAGCTGCACCGTGAGCAGGCGGCAGCATTTCTCGTTTCTGGATATCTTGATGTATCTGCCGACATAACGCAAGAAAACACCAAGTATCTGTTTCCCGAATATTTTGACAAATCTATTTCGTTGGGTACCACCAGATCGAAGGTGAGGTTGCCCGGGCGGGTTTCTTATGGGGTTGATCTGGCAAAAATTGATGCTGCATCGATTTCGTTTGAGCCTAATAATGTCGTTGTTATTACCATGTCAGAGCTGGAGGTGGATTCTGTTGAGCCCGATCTGGCGAACATGCAGGTTCAAACGGATGTGGGGTGGGCGAGGCTACATTCTTGGAGTGGCCAGGCGGTAGAGCAAAAGGCAATGACCGTAGCTAAAGATGCACTGGAAGCAGAAGCAGTGAGCCATTTACGAACATCTATGCAGCCGGCTTATAACACTGAAGCTGCGTTGTCGCGCTTGTTGGTACCAGCGCTAGAGGCAGCAGGCGTTGGAAACCCAACCATTCGATTCAGAAAAGGCCTCCCGCTATACGGGCCCACGGGATAACGGGGGTTGGATAAGTTCATGTGCGGTTTTGTGCCGCTGTATGTGGTTAATTGTACGTGAAACCCCGTTCTTAGCGTCGTGTGCACGGCTAACTTAAACTTTCAATAATTATTGAAACTATTGATCGTTGGATATCGTTACGTTTAGCCAGCAGCAATTGATCGATATCCAGGGTATTTGCTTGCAAGAATTCCCTGCGTCAACGATCAAATTGGTTATGCTTACCGATAGGCGCATTGTCTATCCTGGATCTACATCGAGATACTGAGATAAGTTACCCCCGGCTACCGCTGTTTTACTTATGAAGGCTCCCACTGCGGATAAAGACGCTTCCTTCATCGAGACGCCTAATGGTATATTTACTGCTGCTGGAAGCTGGTTTCATACAACCGTTGAAGCCCTAAAAGCATATGCCGGCCCCGTACTAACTCACAAGAGCATTGCCCAGTTATTACATTTTGCTGAGTTGTGGCTGCGGAGTCCAAAAACACTCGTTCTTTGGATGACCCCCTTTTTGCTGTGGACGCTTGGGATTGCCCCCACCTTACTTTGTTGTGTCCTTGTATACTTCATTTTCAGTATATGGGGGCCGGCTATGATAACCCAAACGTTGACACCGGTTTTAAATGTGCTGGATAATGTGCTTATCCAGGCTGTGCTGTATATAAGCGGGATGAGTTGGTTTGCGATGAATGGGTATTTCACACTCATGATTGCAGGACTCGTTATTTTCATTTTGATGCGTTGGGGACTTATTGCTAAAGTCCTAAACCCATGGATCATGAAGATCAGACAACGCTTGTACAAAGTGCCTTATGAAGACCAGATTCTGAAGGCGGTCATCGTACATGCAGCAATGAAACATCGGGTAGCATTACCTGAACTTGACCAAATGGAGATGTTCATTCTCAATCGAATCAACAAGAAATGATCAAGCAGGATAACACCGGAACTGTGACAGGGGTCGAGACACATCTTTACCTCGTGCGTCATGGTGAAACAGACTATAACCGACAAGGCATCGTTCAGGGACGTGGTGTGGATGTCCCACTCAATGAGCTGGGTCGAAGGCAGGCGCTTGCATTAGCAGAACGTGCGGCAGGCTTTGATCTTGACGTCGTATATGGAAGCACGCTTTTACGTGCCAAACAAACTGCGCAGACAGTTGCGAAGGAAAATCAAAATAAACCGCTGATTTTTCTGAATGACCTGGAAGAAATGTCTTGGGGGAATTACGAAGGCATGGAAGTTACCAGTGATCTGCGTCTTGAATTTGATCGCTTACGTGACGAATGGAGTAGTGGGAATCATGATTTTGCCATAGGTGAGGGCGAATCAGCGCTTGAGGTGCAAACGCGCGGATTGAGGGGCCTCAACTATATTTTAGAAAGGCACCAGGGAGAACGTGTAATGGTGGTGGCGCATGGAAGATTTCTTCGCGTTCTTATCGCATCGATACTCAAAGAGTATGGATTGAATAGAATGGAAGAAATAAAACATACGAATACGGGCATCAACTATATTACACACGCTGCCTCCGGCTATACAATGAAATATTTGAATAACACGGATCACCTTGTGTCAATAAATTAACGCCTGAATATCCAGGGCTTTTTGATGGGACGGGTATGCTAGAAAGAAGAGATGAAATAGAACGCGTGGTGCAGGTAACGCCGGCAGACCAGCCGACCATGCTGCTTGTTGAAAAAGTCCAGGATGCACTAAAGGATCATGCACTAAAGGATCATGCACTGAAGGATTATGCCGGCCGCGTTGAGACCCCCCTTGAAAGCATTATTCAGATTCGTGTGCCCATTGGTACACTTGATCCTGTTCAGTGGCTACGCAAACAAACACAGCAAGCTAAGCTTTTCTGGGAATCGCGTGATGAAGCATTTTTTAGTGCTGCAGTGGGCATTGCTGATGAGGTGAAGGAGATTGGCGAATCGTCTTTTGGTGAGCTCAAGCGGATCGTAGAAACAAGACTGGAGAAAACTTCCCGGAGCATCAAATACTACGGGGGAATAAGGTTTGATAATGGACACGCCAACGGCATCGATTGGCCGGCATTGGGTAATTTTCATTTTGTTTTGCCCCGGTTTGAGATACAGAGAATTGAGGGGAATTATGCGCTCTGCTGCAATTTAGTATTGCCAAGAGATGCTGACAAGAAGGAGCAAATTGTAAAGGAAATTGAGGAAATCAACCTGCCAGAGCATACGCTTTCTGGAGAATGCCCTTTGCCGATATCGCGAAAAGATTCGCCAGAGGAAAGTAAATGGAATCAGGTTGTGAATCATGCTTTATCCATGATTCGAAGTAATTATGTGCTGGAAAAAGTGGTGTTGGCTAGAAAAGTAGAATTTTCCTTTGCCGAGCGTTTCGATAAGTTTTTGTTATTCAAACTGCTGAGAGACGCCACACCGAGTTGCTTCCATTTTTATTTCCAGGTTCAGAAAGACAGTGCTTTTCTTGGCGCTCCACCAGAGCGTTTATATCATCGAAGAAAAACGTCTATTGTCAGCGAGGCTGTTGCCGGCACGGGCCGGCGCGACCACCTGAATGCGCTCGATATCGAACTAGGCCATGCCCTTTTGTTAAGCGATAAAGACCAGCGTGAGCATGCCTTTGTTCGGAGCAGTATCGAGCGGGTCTTTGGCAAGATTTGCACAAGCCTCAAAATGGACAAAACGCCCTCTTTGATGAATTTGAGTATTGGACGGCATCTGGTGTCGAAATTTCAGGGTAACTTGCGACAGGGCGTTTCAGATATTGATATCCTTGAGCAGTTGCCGCCAACGTCAGCCGTCGGAGGCCATCCAAAAAAAGAAGCAATCGAAACCATTCGTGATCTTGAGTCATTTGACCGCGGCTGGTATGCCGGCCCCATTGGCTGGATGAGCAAAGATGCGGCTGAATTTGCAGTAGCGATTCGATCTGGCGTAGCGTCTGGCGATACGTTGTCGCTATACTCGGGAGCCGGCATCGTGGATGGGTCTGAACCCGATGCGGAATGGAGCGAGATCGAGCAAAAAATTGGCGATTTTATTAAAGCACTTGGGCTTGATCAGAAAAGCGCCAAATATTAACCACCTCTGGGCTGCCTTGATTGTGGAGGAGCTAACGAGATGCGGTGTTACGCATTTCTTTATAGCGCCAGGATCAAGGTCAACGCCACTTGTAACTGCGGTTGTCCGAAATCCCCGGGCTACTTCCATTGTCCATTTTGACGAACGCGGGACTGCTTTTGCTGCGCTTGGTTTTGCACGTGCTTCGGGCCGGCCGGCTGTATGGATAACGACATCGGGTACCGCGCTTGCCAACGGATTGCCGGCCATTGTTGAAGCTTATGTTGATGCCGTTCCGCTGATTGCCTTAACCGCAGATCGGCCTCCCGAATTACGCAAGACAGGAGCAAATCAAACAATAAATCAGCCCAGTATTTTTGGTAGCTATACCCAATGGGCATTTGACGCACCGGCTCCTGATAAATCCATCGACCCAGCCTTCATTCTCACAACCATAGACCAGGCTGTACACAGAAGTAGTGCTGGACCTGTACATCTAAACTGGATGTTTCGCGAGCCGCTCGCTCCATCAGGGGATGGATCTGGCTATACTGATTATCTAGCCCGCCTCAACCACTGGGAAACAAACAATGGCCCATATACGCGCTATCCCGCTGTATTAAAAACAGTAGGCGAAGATGTCGCAGATGAAGTAGCAACGATACTAAAAGAAGCAGTCCGGGGCGTGGTCATCGCCGGCAGAATGGCGACTGCTAAAGAGGGCAAGGCCGTACAGGATCTTGCAAAACGACTTGATTGGCCGCTATTTGCAGATATTGGTGCACAGATCTCCGGAGGGAATGCAGAGGATACGCTTGTCGTACATGTGGATTTCCTGTTGGATGATCCTGCGTTTGCTGAAGGGGCAGATGTCCTCTTGCAATTCGGCAAGCGATACACATCAAAAAAACTATTAAACTGGGTTTCTGAGTCTGCGCTGAAGCATCAGATATTGATTGATCCGTACCCAGATCGTTTAGATCCGCTGCATAATGTAAGTTTTAAAATAGAAGCCAACATCGAGCAGTTTAGCAGCGAGCTTGAGCAGATCACCGCAAGACAATCAACCGAAGAACGTGCGATTTCATCGTCAAGAAGGCGCCAATGGATAGATACATGGCGTCGTAAGGATAAGGAAGTTTCTGTAGGCCTTGCGCAATACTTTCAGCAAGAAGACGCGTTGACCGAGCCGCTGCTGGCAAGGACATTGTCTCAGTTACTATCAGAAGGGCAGGGGCTTGTTGTAGGAAATAGCATGCCCGTTCGCGATATGGATGCGTTCGGATTGCTGGATCAGACCGAGATACAAGTTGTGTTAAACAGGGGGGCAAGTGGGATTGATGGAACGGTTGCGACAGCCGCCGGCGCTTTACTAGGAATGAAAAAGCCCACAACGCTAATACTTGGAGATTTATCTCTTTTGCACGATTTGAATTCGCTGGCGCTGCTCAATAAATTGCCTTTTCCACTTATCGTTGTTGTTGTAAATAATGATGGAGGGGGGATTTTTTCGTTTTTACCAATCTCTTCATATAACGACGTTTTTGAATCGCATTTTGCAGTGCCGCATGGATTAGATTTTAAAGCGTCCGCAGAAATGTTTGGATTGCGTTATGAAAAGCCCGGCAATGAGGCATCTTTTCGATCCGCTTATGAGCGCGCATTGCAAGAGAAAAAAAGTACACTTATCGAAATAGAAACCGATAGAACAAAGAATTTGGCTATCCACCGAGCCATCAAAGAATATTTGACTATCAGGTAACCTGTGCAGAAGTAATCTGGATAGAAGTAAACAGCACCAAAGTAAACTACTGAATTTTAAGCTTCATGGAAGACCTATACTGGGATAGCAACGATGCGAGTCTAGTCGTAGCTATTGGCACAGCAACTGTTTGTTTTAGTGTATACTGGTTTGTCGCCTACTCTGCATCCTTAAAGCAATTTGTAGATAAACGCAAAGGGGATGGACATTTCCACCACTATGGCGCTTTTTACCAAAAGGCAATTGGCATCCTTTGTCTTGGCATAGTGCCGGCGGCCATTTCGTACCTCTATTTCCCAAAGAGCTTTACCAGTTATGGCGTTGGCGTTGCTTCGATGGGGCCAACTTTGTACTGGATGTTATTGTTTGGAGGCTTCCTGTCGTTTATACCCTGGTATTCTGCACGCAAGGAAGAGATGCAACGTTTTTACCCGCAAGTTCGGGTGCCTGAATGGGATCGGAAACTCTTGCTGATCAACGGCCTGTTCTGGCTTTCGTATCTGTTTGCGTACGAATTTTTGTTCAGAGGGTTTTTGTTACTGAATACTGCTGAAGTCCTCGGCTGGTGGCCTGGTATTATCGTTACAACAGCTATTTGCACGTTAACGCATATGCCCAAAGGGAGCAAGGAAACGTTTGGTACCATACCGCTAAGCATCATCCTGTGTCTGATTGTAGTGCAGACGGGTGCCATTTGGGCATGCGTTGTGGTACATGCCGCGCTCGCCATATCAAATGACTTTTGGGCTGCTTCCTTTAATCCAGATATGCAGATAAAATCTGGTAAAAGCGTAAATGCTGCGAAGTCCTTGAAGCTATAGCCAGGACAGGCTGATTAAACTCAGTGCTACTGCGCTCAGTTTTATTGGACTCAGTTTGAGTAAACAGCCCGGGAATATCAAATGGTCTCCGAGTCGTAAATCTGTACACGATCCCATAAGTGGGCAAGTTCTCTGAACGCATCATGCGTTGGGTGTACCTGGTAGATATCGTGATCTTCCATATTTTTGAAAACGGTAATCAGCGAATAATCATACGATGAATCGATGATTGGACGTTTTTCTGTATCCGCCGGCACACCAACATATCCACTCGCTAAAGCGTCTATTGACAACAGGCTTTTTGCCCCTTCAATGAACTGATTGATACTGTCTTGGTCGAGATCAGGTTTAAGCCAGAAGTAAACGATATGCGTTATCATTGAGCTGCTATCATGTGAAGGTTGAACAATACTTTCGAGCGTGATATTACGAGTTGTGTAGATAGAAAGCCAGCCCCGAAAGGAAGTAAAATGTGGATCCGGATAAAGTCGTATATTATCGCCCAACCACCAGATCTTACATAAACAAACTTAAATAGACATGTCTGCAATTTCGTGGATCGAAGCCGGTGAATATACCGATATCAAGTACCATAAGGCAGAAGGCATTGCCAAAATTACCATAAATCGTCCGGAAGTACGGAATGCATTTCGTCCCTTGACGGTGAAGGAGATGATGCTTGCGCTTGATGACGCGCGTGATGATGATGAAGTGGGGGTAATCATCCTGACTGGCGAAGGGCCTGATGCGTTTTGTTCAGGAGGTGACCAGCGTATCCGTGGAGATGCTGGGTATAAAGAAAAAGGTTCTGGAACGATGCGTCTTAATGTGCTCGACTTCCAGCGGCAGATCAGGACGTGCCCCAAGCCAGTGATTGCAATGGTGGCAGGATGGGCAGTTGGCGGCGGCCACGTGCTGCACGTTGTATGCGACCTTACTATTGCGGCTGAGAATGCACAATTTATGCAAACCGGCCCTAAAGTGGGCTCGTTTGATGGAGGCTGGGGCGCAAGTTATCTTGCACGCCATATTGGTCAAAAGAAAGCCCGCGAAATCTGGTTTCTTTGCCGGCCGTATTCTGCCCAGGCTGCGCTTGATATGGGGCTGGTAAATACTGTTGTGCCTCTTGAAAAATTAGAAGAGGAGACGATTCAGTGGTGCCGGGAGATATTGGCTAATTCGCAGATGGCCATTCGATGCCTTAAAGCGTCGCTGAATGCCGACTGTGATGGTCAGGCTGGTTTACAAGAGCTTGCCGGAAATGCTACGCTACTGTTTTATATGACAGAAGAAGGGCAGGAAGGCAGAAATGCGTATAACGAAAAACGGAAGCCTGATTTTTCCAAGTTTCCTTACCGCCCTTAACATGGCCGTTGACGAGATATCGAAAACAAGCACATGGCTGGCTGCTATCAGACCTAAAACGCTGTGGGCAGCTGTTGCCCCAGTGCTGATTGGTGTTGCAATGGCTATCGAGGCCGGCGTGGTACATTGGCTCGCCGCGGCGCTGGCATTGACTGGTGCGCTATTCATTCAGATTGGCACCAACTTTTTTAATGACTACGCCGATTTTAAAAAAGGTGCAGACACCGATGATCGGAAAGGCCCGCTGCGCGTAACGCAGGCCGGGCTGGTAAGTCCACAGGGGATGAAAAATGCTACATTCCTCGTTTTTGGACTTGCGATCATTGCGGGATCGTATCTGATGTGGCGAGGCGGTTGGCCAATCGTTGTTATAGGTGTTTTGTCAATAATTTCAGGCTTTATGTATACCGCAGGAAAATATTCCCTGGCCTACCTTGGGCTGGGGGATATTTTTGTGCTGATTTTCTTTGGGCCTGTTGCTGTAGGGGGGACCTATTTTGTGCAAGCTCTGGCTATTGAAAATACTGTATTGATTGCGGGAATGGCGCCAGGTTTATTGGCTGTAGCTATTCTGTTGGTAAACAATATCCGCGATGTAGCTGAAGATCGTTTGGCCGGCAAAAAAACGATTGTGGTCCGTTTTGGTAGAACTTTCGGTTTGGCTTGTTATTTTGTGTGTATGGTAGTCACAGGACTTATCCCCATCATTTTGTATGTGATCACAGGCAAGCATCCTGCAGTCTTGCTTGCGAGTGCCTCCATGTTGATAGGGCTGTATCTGTTTTCAAAAGTAGTTAAAACACCACCAAGTCCTGCTTTGAATCCGATTCTCGGGGCAACCGCAAGATTGTTGCTGATCTATAGTATTGTTTTTTCAATTACCTGGAATCTATAAAAGATTGTCAGATTTCTATTGCCCGATTTATTCGCACGCACAGATAGCCCCGGACGCGCCGGCGCTGGTGTCAGATGAAGGCAGCTTCTCCTATGCTCATCTAAATACGTATATCGCAACTGTACAAGCGATATTGGTGGAAAAAGGCGTAATCCCCAATGCCAGAATAGCGGTCTTATTGTCGAATTCCTGGCAATATGTGGTACTCATGCAGGCGTTATTTAGAATAAAGGCTGTGGTTGTACCTGTGAGTACACGGTTTCCTGATGATGTGGTAGCGAAGCTGGTTTTACAATTGAAATGCCAATTGCTTGTCGTGGAAGGGGATGGCTTGGGGGAGATTGAGGTAAAAAGCCCTGTGCAGAAAATCCATGTAGATGATCTTGTACCGGCAGATGTCACCCAGATGCATCGTTTTGCGCCGGCTGTTATCGATCATGCGCAGTATGCCACTATCCTGTTCTCTTCTGGTAGTACGGGTTTACCCAAGGCAATTCTGCACAATTGGGGCAATCATTACTATAGCGCGTTGGGCTCAAATGAAAACATCGCCCTCGTGCCGGAGGACCGATGGTTACTTTCACTTCCTCTGTATCATGTGGCTGGTGTGGCTGTGCTTTTTCGCTGTTTTCTAGCCGGTGCAACGGTGGTCCTTCCCACACAGCAAGCTCCCTTGTTTGATGAGCTTGCTGCCAGCCGGATCACCCATGTATCCATGGTGAGCACACAGTTGCTGCGGGTCATGGAGCACGTAGAACGTGATGGTTTGCCTGATCTGAAAAGTATTCTTCTTGGCGGAAGTGCAATCTCAAGGGCCTTGATAAAGCAGGCAAAGGATTTGGGATTACCTATTCATACTTCGTACGGCATGACGGAGATGGCATCTCAGGTAACAACAACACCGTCAGGTGCTGATTTGAATGTTTTGTTTACTTCCGGGAGGATACTATCTCATCGCGAAGTACGACTGGATGAAGAAGGACAAATTCTTCTGAATGGAAGGACTCGGTTTTTGGGGTATGTGACTGACCAGAATGTGAACGGCCAGAATGTAATCGACCAGAATGTAAATAGTGCATTTGATGCATCAGGCTGGTATGCAACAGGAGATTTGGGCCGGCTTGATGAGCACGGAAATCTGCTTGTTTTGGGGCGAAAGGACAATATGTTTATCTCCGGTGGTGAGAATATTCATCCTGAAGAGATTGAACGAGCGCTTGAGCAACATGCTGAAATTATTCGAGCTGTAGTCGTGCCTATCCCCGACCGGGAGTATGGATTTCGTCCTGTTGCTTTTATTACTTTTAAGAGAACGATGCCCGCTGAGCAAACGATTGAAGCGCATCTTGCTCCTTTGATTTCTCGATATATGAGGCCGTTATACTACTTTGAGCTTACCGACGAGCATACGTCAGCCGGGATGAAGATTTCCCGCAAAGCATTGGCAGAGTGGGCTGTCAAGAACACGTAATGAATCATCTACAATGATTCCAGGGAAATATTCAATATTCGATACTTTGTTCAAAAGGACAAAGTCTATCTAGCTGGTTTTTTCTTGATGCTGAAGCCAGAAAACCAGTATGTCATCTCCAAATTTCTTTTCCTCGCTGTTCTCAAGCACTTGATCCAGGAGTCCATGAATAGGAGACGTACAGGCGCGAACCTCGTGGGCGATGCGGCCAAGGTTTTTCTCTCCCAGTTGTTCGCCAGTTTTAGTATGCTGCTCGATCAGTCCATCTGTGTATGCGAGGAGTGCATTGCCTGGTTCTAGTTTGATCGTAGAATCTTTAAATTCCGCATTTTTATCCAGGCCAAGGATCAGGTCGCTGTGCAAAATGACTTCTGCGCCGTCTGGTTTGATCAAAAAAGGCCGGCAATGGCCTGCATTGGCATAAGTGAGTTCATTCTTCGCCGGCTCCCATCTCATCAGAATAAGGGAGGCAAAGGTCTCTTCCATGATCTCATCTTCCATGAGAATTTTATTGACGCGTTGCATCAATGCAGCTGGAGAAGTAGACGTACCCAACATCGCATGCAGTGTGCCGCGTATATAGCTTAGAAAGCTGAACGCATAGAATTTTGCCTGCAAGCCTTTCCCCATCACATCGCCGATGGTGAAGAAGAACATACCGGGTTTTGGTTCTGCCCAGTCAAAAAGGTCACCACCGCCATATTCTCGCGGCTCATTGTAATACGTAAGATCATACCCCTGAACCTCGGGCATTTTCTTGGGCATCAGGCGTTGAGAAAAGTCGTTGCCAATCTTTGCATCGAGTTGTGTCTGGAAAAGTCTTGTTCGTTCCAGAAGACGGTCGATACGTGATAAGAGTTGGTCTATATCGAAAGGCTTTGTGATATAGTCGTCGACCCCCATGCGCATTCCTTTAAGCCGGCTGGAATCATCTGCCTTAGCTGTCAGAAAAATAAAGGGGATTGTACGGGTATCTTTTTGCTCTTGAAGTGCCGTTTGAAGCGCGAACCCATCCATCTTCGGCATCATAATGTCCGAAATGATAAGGTCCGGGGTATTGGTGTCCAGACTGGCAAGGGCTTCTACGCCGTTTGCCGCCGTTTGGACACGATAGTGTTTACTCAGCCTATATTCTAATAGCCGGCGTAGCGTATGCTCGTCTTCTACAACTAGAATGTTATAATCGGTCATGAGAAGGGGATATCCAGGTGAGGATCGTCGTTGGACGGAATAAAGAATTCTAACTTCTGTATCCCGCCTTTCAGTTTTTCATAACGTAATTCCTCTGTGCACGACCTGAGCATGAGCAGGCCCATACCCCGGTCCGGAAGGACCACCGTGATTTTGGGATGGTCCTTCAGATAACCTTCAAGGTCAAATCCTTCCGAATTATCCTCGATGATACACCAGAGGCGATCATCAGTCGGAGAAACATAGACCCCTACTTCAGGACGACGGTCCTTGAAGTCAGCGTGTTGAAGAATATTGGCTAACCATTCGTGAACGGCCAGCTTGGCTAGGTGAAGCGCTTCTAGTGAAAGCGTTGTACATGCTTCCAGCTGCGTTTCCCAACCATCAAATAGACCGTGAACTTCGTCTATGATGGTATCTAGATTCCTAAAATAATGCATTTTGGAATACATGGAGGGGAAATGTTCTAAATCTAGACGAAATAAAGTGGACGAATCCACTTCGCATAAATCTGCGCAACCCACTAGTGAAGTGCTTGCATTGCAGCATCTACGGACGGAAACTGACGGAAGACTTTGTAGGTCCTGGTCAGCTGCACAACCACTTGAACGGGTCGCGATATCGCCGCAAATACTACTTGTCCGTTTAACGGAGAGACTTTTCTGTACAAGGAGAAAATAGATCCTAATCCTGTAGAATCAAGAATTCCTGTATCGGAGAAGTCCAGAATGAAATTGTGCTTGCCGCTCTCTACTTGATTCTGGCAAGATGTTTTGAAGTCGTCGGCATTACGAAAATCCAACGTTTTGCCTATAGTGACTACTGCTGTATCGGTGTCAAAAGGCGCAATTGTAAAGCTCATGAATTTTTCCTCAAAGGCATGATCTAATGGTTTGAGCTCAGATCGGTTTTTTCCTGTATCGGCAAAAGCTGAGAAAGATAAAACCCTTATTCGTTCTTAACGTTGAAGAACTAAAATGAGAAAAGGGGAAGTGTATGATTTATCGGTGCAAGAAAGGCAATCGTAAGTCCGACGCACCAATCGGATACAAGATCATGTTGATCGAAATGGTACCAAGCTTTACTCGATGCGTTCCGATTGCTTTTACAATTGGTTTTTTCCTGTTGTTAGCGGGATGTTCTGCACCCGATATTGCAACGCCAAGTCTTGACGATCTACGCAAAGAGCAGTCGCCAGATCAAGAAAGCTGGTTCACCCAGTTCGATGTGCTTGATGGGGAGCGTCCGCGTATGCAGATACATGCAGAATACATGGCTAAATACGTTCAGGAAGATAGTACGCACATGATTTTGAAAGGCCACCCTGATAGCTTAAATAGCAGGGTGCTGGCCTATCTTTTTGATGAAGTGGGTGATTCATCTGCTACCATTCTTGCCGATGAAATGGTGTATTTTGAACTAGAACGGCGTATTGAATCCAAAGGAAATGTTATCGTTACAACCAGCGAAGAAAAAAAACTAGAAACCGAGTTCCTTATCTGGCATGAAATAGACAGAAGGGTTAAGACAGAAGGATTTGTTCGGATTACTTCTCCTCGCGAGAATATTCAGGGGTATAACCTGGATGCAGATGAGAATTTAGAAAATTACAAAATTGCCCGGGTTACAGGGCAGACGGTTGTAGATGACCTCTAAAAAATCGATCTATATACAATGCTGTGCGACAGTATTCTTTGCCATGCTCCTGCTGGGGGCAGGGCTCGGTGTGTCGCCGGCACACCCCGTCCCTTTAGGTAATAAAGTTCTGTATGCGCCGGCGGACACCAACGACAAGATCGTCGAAATCAAAAATACAGATAACCTCACCCAGTCGACCATTGATGGCGAAGTGATTCGTGTACTGGAGGGAAATGTAGCATTGGAGCAACCGGGGAAAGATACCGTATTTCTTTGGGCAGACAAGGTGACTCAGTTTCTTTCTAAAGATGAGACCCTGCTCATTGGCAAGGTATTGATCATTCAGAATAACGACTCGCTTTCTGCCGACAGCGTGCGGTATTTCAATGTGCTTAAAAAAGGCCGCGCATTGGGGAGTGTGCGATTGTCTGATGGAGAAGTGCAGGTCTTTGCCCCTTCAGCATTACATGATTTTGATCAGAAACACACTATTTTTGACAACAACGTCCGATTGGTAGATAGTGCTACGGTGTTAACCAGTCTGGATGGTGAGTACTTTTCTGAGGAAAAGCGCGCTGAGTTCTACGGAGATGTTGTGCTCGAAGAAGATCAAACCTATCTGGAAGCCGATTCGGTAACATATTACCGTGACACTGAAATATCTGTGGGGCGGGGTGAAGTGTTTATTGAGCGTATTGGTGGAGAAAATGAAGTAGCTCAAAATGACAGCACGACGCGCACCTTCCTCTTTGGAGATCATGTTTATAACGACAATCGCGCCGGCTACAGTAAAATGGACGGTAACGCCATGCTGTTTCAGCTTAAAAGAGACTCCGCGTCGGTTGAAGTGGACTCGCTGGTGATGACTGCGCATTCGCTGGAAGCCATACGCGAAGATTCTCTGCAGAGGCTCATTGCAGTTGACTCAGTTAACATCTGGCGGACTGATTTTGCAGCAGTGGCTGATTCTGCTGTCTATGACCGCATTACTGTTGAAGAGCAGCCTACAAGCGAGGAAAATCGTTTGTTTGAAAGTCCCTTCGCCTGGTTTGACTCGTATCAACTTTCGGGAGAGACCATGCGGGCTACTGCGACATCCGGACAAATTGATTCATTACATGTGCTGAACAATGCGTTTGCTGCAGATGAGGATTCAACGACAAAACGAATTAACCAACTCAAAGGACAGAACTTGTTAGGTTTATTTAAACAGGATTCTCTCAGAAGTCTGACAGTTGGACCCCAAGCTGAATCGATCTATTTCAAACAAAGCGAAGAAGAGCAGGTTGGAGGAATCAAGACTTCTGGAGACACGATAACGTTGCGCTTCAAAAATAATGATTTGAACGAAATTGCAGTTATTTCGGGTGTGCAGGGCGATTATTATGACGGCGGATTAATTCCAGAACCGTTTCAATTGGATGGTTTTGCGTGGCTTCCTGAGCGCCGGCCGGAAAAAAATTATATGCTAAGAGACGAAGATCGATTAAGTCGGGTCATCAATCGCTTGAGCATGATAACAACGCAGGAAGGCGAGTTAAGCTCGATCAACTTAGTCAAACCAATCTTGCCGTAATAGCCAATAATTATGGATCATCAGTCCGGCCATACGTCCGAAAAACTCACTTTGTATGCAGATCAGCTTGTACGCCGTTATAAAAAGCGGGAAGTGGTCAGTGGTGTGAGCCTGCAAGTGAGACAAGGAGAAATTGTTGGATTATTAGGACCTAACGGAGCTGGTAAAACAACCACTTTTTATATGATTGTGGGGATGGTGAAGCCCAATGCAGGTGCCATTAAATTGGGGGATGAAGACATTACTTCGGTGCCAATGTACAAGCGGGCACGGCGCGGTATTGGATATCTGGCCCAGGAAGCTTCTGTCTTTACACACCTCACTGTTGAGGGCAACATCCACGCTGTTTTAGAATTCCAGTCTATGGACAAAAAAGAGCGCCGTATGCGGGTAGATGCCTTGGTCGAGGAATTTGGACTGGAAAAGGTAAGGCACTCCAAAGGCTATATGTTGTCTGGAGGGGAGCGCCGGCGTACAGAAATTGCCCGTGCTTTAGCAACCAATCCTCGCTTTTTTCTGTTGGATGAACCATTCGCCGGCGTTGACCCGATTGCTGTCGAAGATATACAGTCGATTGTTGCGCGGTTGAAAGATCGCGGTATTGGTGTGTTAATTACGGATCACAATGTCCACGAGACCTTGGCCATCACGGATCGCACCTATTTGTTGTATGAGGGCCGTATTCTAAAGCATGGCAGTGCCGAGGATCTGGCAGCTGATGAAGAAGTCAGAAAACGGTATCTGGGAGAGAAGTTTACCCTTGAACGATATCAGTAAATTTGAAATTGAAAATTGTGGAAATGTAAATTGGAAATTGCACTAAGTACGATCAAATTAAAACTGAGGAGTCGTCCTGAGCGAATGTGAAGGATCTGTTCGAAGTGAGACTTTAAATAGGCTTTAAACGATGCGTTTTAGACAGATTCTTCACTTCGTTCAGAATGACATGTATCCCCAAAGTTGAAAATGTTTGTACATAGCACAGTGTCAATGAAATGATGACGTTTTAATTCCGTCAGATAAACTTGACAGTTCACTAGATTCTGAAGTTCATACATTACAACATCAAAGTTTTCAATTTTAAATTTCCAATTAACAATTTAAACTTTTAGCACATGGTAGTAGTCATGCAGGCCGGCGCAGAAGATGTGTTGGTGGAAGCGGTCATCGGCAGATTGAGCGAATTAGGATTTGATGTGCACAGATCTAGTGGTGTGCATCAAACCGTACTGGGCGCCATTGGGGTCAAACCTGATTTTGATGTCAGGTTGGTGAAGGTGATGTCCGGTGTTGCCGAAGTGTATCGCGTAACTGCACCCTACAAATTTGCGAGCCGGGTCTGGAAGAAGGAGAATACACAAATAGATGTAAAAGGCCTGTCTATTGGAGGGGAGAACATTGTTGTAATGGCAGGGCCCAATATGCTGGAAGATGAGGAGCAACTGGATAAAGTAGCTTCGCTTTTAGTCGAACACGGTGTGTCTTTCTTACGTGCTGATGTACATCGTCCGGAGGTTTCTCCTTACTCTTTCAAGGGGGTGGGTGAGTCAGGCTTATCCATCTTGCGAAATGTTGCGGATCGTCATGGATTGCGGGTGGTGTGTAAAGTGACGGGGCCGGAAATGGTGGAGAAAATGGCTGATTATGTAGACGTATATCATATCCGGTCTACTCATATGCAAAACTACGACTTACTCCGTGCCGTAGGCCAATCATCAAAACCAGTATTTTTAAAACGGGGGTTATCATCAACTATTGAGGAGTGGTTGATGAGTGCTGAGCATATTCTTGTTGAAGGGAATATGCAGGTAATTCTGTGCGAGGGAGGGATTCGAACCTTTGAGCGATATACGCGGAATACACTTGATTTATCAGCAATTCCTATTGTGAAAGAACTAAGTCATCTTCCCATTTTTGCAGATCCAAGCCATGGTACAGGGTTACGAAATAAGGTAATGCCTATGGCGCGAGCCGCTATTGCCGCCGGCGCAGATGGGTTGATGATTGAAGTGCATCCGGACCCTTCCAGGGCAAGGAGTGAAGGAGCACAGGCACTTTTCTTTGATGAGTTCGTCGAACTTCTCGATCAGGTCAAGCAAATCGGAGCGGCCATCGGTCGCACGTTCTAAGTGGTTTACGAGATACGCTTTCTCTTTATCTTGTGAACCTTCGAGGCTTATGCCTGTGTGTGAAATCTGTACCACGTGCGTCCTAAAGCATCTGTCTGGGCAGAATTCCGCTGCTTATACTCTTTTCTTCTTCTTGCAGGTTTTCTTCTTCACTGCAATACGATTGCATCAGGTCCCCTCAGCATAGTTTTTGCTATAGTGCACATAAGACATAGTGCACATAAGACATAGTGCACACAAGACGACGCATCTTTTGGATTATCCAGGACAGGCTCTTAATGAGGTCTGGCCGGCAAGTCAGTGAAGTAATTAATATCAATGACCCTGCAGATCTATTGCAGTGGTTTACTTAATCATCTTTCGAAACGAAAACTCCAGGCGAATCCCATGTGTGGAATTGTAGGATATATTGGACAAAATAAAGCACACGAAGTCATCTTGAATGGCTTGAAGCGGCTTGAATATAGAGGGTATGATTCTGCCGGCATTGCCGTTCAGGATAACGGGCTTACCATCATCAAACAAAAGGGTAAAGTTGGTGAGTTGGAAGGTTTGCTTGAGCATAAAAACCTGGAAAGTAAGATAGGTATAGGGCACACGCGCTGGGCAACACATGGCTTTCCCAATGATGTTAACGCGCATCCTCATAGTAGTGCGGATGGTGGATTTGCGCTCGTCCATAACGGTATTGTTGAAAATTACCAGGCACTGCGTGCGCGTTTGCAAAACAGAGGGTTTGAATTCAAGACACAAACAGACACCGAGGCACTGGTTCATCTTATTGATGACGTAAAAAAGACCACCGGCTTACCACTGGATAAAGCAGTAAGGCAGGCATTAACGCAAGTGGTAGGCACCTATGGCATCGCCATCGTTTCAGCTGATGATGACGACTTGCTTATTGCAGCGCGGAGAGGGAGTCCGCTTATACTGGGCGTGGGGGATGGAGAATACTTCATTAGCTCAGATGCCTCTGCGCTTGTGGAGTATACCCGGCGCGTGGTCTATTTGAATGATGGTGAATTAATCGTTGTACGCCGCAATGGGTTTGACGTGCGCTCGATAGACGATGTCAAGCTTCAAAAAGAAATCCATGAACTGGAATGGGATCTTGAGGAAATTGAAAAACAAGGATACCCTCATTTCATGCTCAAGGAAATCATAGAACAACCTGCATCCATAGCTAATTGCATGAGGGGCCGGCTTTCCACCGAGATGAACAGCATCAAACTTGGTGGTCTTGACGATGTAATGGATGATTTGAAAAAGGCAAAACGCATCATTATTTGTGCATGTGGCACCTCCTGGCATGCCGGACTTGTGGGGGAATATTTGATAGAAGATCTTGCACGGATTCCTGTAGAAGTTGAGTATGCGAGCGAATTTCGATATCGAAAACCCATCCTGCAAGAAGGAGACATCGTTTTTGCCATCTCGCAAAGTGGTGAGACAGCTGACACCCTTGCTGCGGTGAATGAAGCAAAACGACAGGGTATTCCTGTGTTTGGGGTGTGTAATGCTGTTGGTTCGACCATTGCGCGTGAGACGGATGCCGGCGTTTATCTGCATGCCGGCCCTGAAATTGGCGTAGCATCTACAAAAGCCTTTACTGCACAGGTTGTGGTATTGGCCATGATCGCCATCAAAATGGCAGAAGGCCGGACGCTTACAAATGCGCAGGTGGCCGTGCATTTACAAGAACTTGAGCAAATTCCAGAAAAGATAAGCAAGGTATTGGCGCTTAACGACGACATCCGTCGCATGAGCGAGGTGTTTAGATACGCGACCAATTTTTTGTATTTAGGCAGAGGCTACAACTTTCCCGTAGCGCTTGAAGGCGCGCTGAAGCTGAAAGAGATTTCTTACATCCACGCGGAAGGCTACCCGGCAGCCGAAATGAAGCATGGACCCATTGCGTTAATCGATCGCCAGATGCCTGTAATCTTTATCGCGCTGAAAGATAGTACGTACGAAAAAATTGTTACCAACATTGAGGAAGTGGTTGCCCGGCATGGTGTAGTAATTGCCATTACGGAGGAAGATAACACCGAATTGGACGATCTCTGTGAGTACGTAATTCGCATCCCCTCAACGGCAGAGTTTCTTTCTCCGTTACTGTCTGCCATTCCGCTTCAACTCCTTGCTTATCACATTGCTGTACTGCGTGGGTGTGATGTCGATCAACCGCGTAACTTGGCTAAAAGCGTTACTGTTGAATAGGGGGAGAGAATATTGAACTGCAGAATGTAAAATGTAGAACCGCAGAAGTATTGCTGTTGGATGACAAGAGAATGCTACAATCTGCTGTTTTACATTCTGCTGTTCTAAATTCCCTAATCTTCTTCCAGGTTTTCTGGATCGGGAATGAAGGTGGACAGCAGGCTTTGTGGTAGGCTGAAGGTCGTGTTTTTACCGCTGACGGTTACTGCAAGCCGGTTTTCGTCGTCTATGATCCAAATTGTTTGCGTGCCGCCTGCGGGAAGGCTGAAATGGATTTGATGTGTCGCTTCTAATTTTACATGAGAAGCCGGGAGGTCATCTAAAAAGGCTGTGGCTTTTAACGGGGAAAATAGATTCAACCACTCGGCAACTTTTACAGAATCTACAGGGCTTTCATCATCATCATATGAAAGCTGCCAGCCAGAACCTGTTTTAGCTACTGAATACGTCGCTGCCGGCGAAAATACGGCAATTTTGCTCACGTCAGCATTGGATATATCAAACAGGGTCTTGTCCCGCCAGGTGTCGAGGTTTTCTGGTAAATTTAATCGTCCGCTTGAGAGAAAAACGCGCTGGTCATTGCCGAGGCGAACATAGAAGGATTGAAAGTCAGGCCCGCTGTTACCAACATAGAAGGTTTTTTTATTGCGCCCCCAAGAAATATTTAAATGTTTAGCGGAAGTCCCCACACCATACGCATCGAACTTTTTTGCATCTGTTGTTACAACAGACTCCAGTCGCATATCGTCCAGGTTTTGCGTAAACCGTGAAACGGTCAGACTGTCGGCCAACTCTTCAATCGGAGCGGTGATATACCAGGCACCCTGCATTTTGGAAAGATTGTAAATAGAAGAATCACTCGTTACAATCTCGAAATGCTCAATCTGCTCACTTGAAATTGAAAGCGCCGGCACATCAACGGAAGAGATTTCATTGTCGAGTGTACCCGATACGAATGCCAGGCAGAGTAGTACAAGCAACGAACCTGCCAGCCAAATCAATTGATTTTGTTGCATACTGAATTATATCCGGCTTAGATTTTTTCTGGAGGATTTTGTCCCAACGCAACCATCAAAAATATCTTTTGGGCGATGTTGTATGACGTAATCCTTGTATAGAATGTATTTATTGAATATTTATCGCTGGATTACGCCTATACAGATCATCACGGTTTTAACCAGATTAGAATAATTCTGATTATTGTGAATGAATTATCGATCTGTATATGAATCAGATTATCTGTCCAGGCTCATACTTTTCAACCAATGGCCGGGATTAGCAGTCAGATTATCAGTACTCGGCCTGTTTGGTTCTGACGTTAAACCTGTAGCTCGGGATTCAGTTTTTTACGTGAATTGCCAGCGATCTTTCAACTTGCACAAGCGAATCTGCCATATTCAGGCCAAATATTAACTTTCGGGGAAAGCCCGATAGATGTGAAGTAAATCTTTATTCGTTTGCAGTGCTAAGCTGCGGCCTTGGGCGCGAAATATAAGCCATGATTAATGTGGCAGAAGTGATACATACAAAGATGGTAATGGCGAAAAACTCGGGCCCAATCTTTTCAAAAAACTGTCCTATAGTCCACGGAAGTATCATACTACCAGAGCTGGCGCCAATCCAGAACCAACTTGTTAGTTGCCCGGAGCCGGCGGTGAATTTTTTAAAGTAGGTGAGGGCCATGGGGAATACCGAGGACATGCACAGGCCGGTAACTATGGTGCAGACCCATGTGATTGATTCGTTTGCAGGTACTGAAAAAAGCAACAGCATAAAGAGTGCGGCTCCTGAGAGTTGAAGTAATATTAATTTGATTGCAGCAAATTTGCTGGCGAGTCTTATCGCAAACAATCGCCCCAGTGTAAATGCGCCCCAAAACGAGGAAGTTAGATAGGCCGCTTTTGCCGGCTCCATCAGATTGTGTTTTATGCCATACGTATGAATCCAGCCGCCCAGGCTTACTTCACTTCCGCCATACAGAAAGAAAAATGCCACGAGCAGCCAAATAGAAACAGGTGTTTCTTCGGCGCTTAGCTTTTCTTCTTCCTGAGGAAATGGGTTTTGCGGGCTAGGGGTACGGGAGAGCCACAATATGCAAGGTAGGCTGAGCAAACCGATGATCCAGTAGGTGTAAACTGGAGGTTGCTCTATGGATAGTGTAAACGCAACCAACAGCGGTGCTGTAAATGCACCCACGCCAAAGCTGAAATGTAAGCCATTCAGGTAAGGACCTGTATTTTTGTGAAAGGCCCAGATAAGGAGGATATTGCCTCCAAGGTCAATGAAGGCGCTCAAAATGCCATGCAAAAGAAAAGCGCCCGATAAGACGCCTAAACTTGTTATATATGGAATGGTGAACATCAAAACGACCGCTGCGCTCAACGCGATTACCATGATCGGATGCCCGGCGCGCTTGTCGTACAGTCCGCCAATGATTCTGGCGCTGCATAGATATCCCAACGATCGCATCGAAAAGAGGATGCTAACGTCTTTTAGTTCAGATCCTGTTTGTTGGGCCAAGGTGATCAGGGTGGGGCCGAGGGCTGCCGGCACCAGTCCCAAAACGAAGAAGGTCAGGAAGTAACCCCAGTGCAGATGCTTTGGGGGATCATTGGGGATGGAAGAATGGACGGCACGTTGAAAAAAAGGCATCCAGTAGAATCTGAAAGGGTGTGGAGAAAAAGGAAGATAGTAATGAATCTTGTAAGCTGTATGCCTGCACAACACAGGTTATAAGAATTATTTTTAGCTAATATGTTGGGTTGAAAAAATCGAATAGAGACATGAAAGCTGGCTGTATTGGGGAATTGGTTATTGATTTTATAGGCACAACGCCGGCGCGTTCAATCGAAGAAGCTTCGCGTTTTGTGAAATGCCCGGGTGGGTCTCCGGCAAATGTCGCAGTATCATTGCACCATCAGGGCATAGACACAACACTGATAAGCAGGGTTGGGCCAGATCGTTTTGGTTCGTTTATGCTGCAGGCGGTGGAAGCTGCCGGTCTTTCTGTTGATGCTATTTCGACGGATTCAAAACATGCAACCCGCTGCGTTTTTATGGTGCATGATGAGGCTGGCCGGCGTTCAGTTGAGATTGCCAACAGGCAAAGTGCAGATCAGTTTATGCCCCCTGATCAAGTTCGTGTGGAGGTGCTTGACGCACTGGATTTGTTGCATGTAGGGGGCACAACCATGTTGGGAGAAATCACTGCAACCACTACGCTTGCCCTCGTTAACCGTGTTAAAAAAAATGGCGGGGTTGTCTCATTTGACCCCAATATCAACTTGAATCGTATTTCAGATGCGGCTAAGCAACGCATGGTTCGATTGCTTGCGATGGTTGATATTTTGAAAGTAAACGAAGATGAGTGGAGCGTACTGAATAAACTGCTTGATGAAGGGGATAAGCCGGGCCTTGTGGTTTGCACGCAAGGAGCTGCCGGCGCTACTGTTATCACACCAACAGACCATATCGAAGTGGCAACAAGCCACGTTGATGTAGTGGATGTGACCGGTGCAGGAGATGCCTTTTTTGGGGCTTTCCTTGGTGAACTGGTACGCACATCTGAAAACCTTTTGAGCCCTTCGGTCGAGACTCTTGATGCTGCAGCACATCGTGGAAATACAAGCGCAAGCGATGTTGTGCAACATTTGGGTGGGTTCTTATCTCAGCAGTCCTTCCCGCAAAAGCATTCGTAAGAAATATTTGCTCGGAGAATTTCGTTTCTCGATAACATTATAGTTAAGAATAGTGCCGGCGATAATAAAGAGATCAGAATCTACACATCTAACTGAGACAGGTAATATCGCCGGATATGACGCAGGATACAGAAATCAGGTACCACAAATTTTTTATTGATGCAAATCAGCAGCTGATGGATTTACCAGCCTTTCACCGCTTGAAAAAAAACGGATGGAATGTAGCATGGTCATATCAGAAGCGAGGAGAGGAAGGTCTGTATATCGAGACTTTGCTTCAACGATCGTTTGAAAAGCAAGCGAGCCAGGAAAGTGTGCTTTAACGCTGAATAATCGCGTATTTGCTGATTTTTAACAGGCAGTTCGTGATGACATTGGATGCGAGAAATCTCCTACATATCTTTGATTTTATGTTGTTGTCTGGCCGCTAGTACAAAAAATTTGCCGGCCCAGATTTATGAATACCTATATGTATACGGGTATTCTCTGGGGATTGTAAACTCCTCAAATCTGAACTCGAATCGCCCGATTCCTGTAGTTTACACGCTCAATACAACGGACGATGTGTATGTGCCAATACTCATCAATGATGATATTGCTCAGCAGGAGGCATAGCAGATGATGCGCCGTGTATCGATGAAATTGTCTCTCCAGAATAAAGTCCGCTTGATGGTGGTCCTTATTGTCGCCGGCTCTTCCTCCTTTCTTTTTCTGTTTTTTAACAACCATCAAAAACTACTCATAAGAAACAGTTTCGAGCAAAACACCAGATCTTTTGCAGTCACGTTGGCCTTAGGTGTGCAATCTGGCCTCGAAGTGGGTGATTTTGCCGCGATCCAACGTGCTGTAGACTTCGCCAAGTCAGATCCAGAGATTCAATTTGTCGCAGTACTGGATGAAAACAGATCGACCATCGCGGCTTTTCCGAGTGATTTTGTTTACAAAGGCCCTGAGCCGTATGTGGGGGAAAATCAATATGTCGAGACACAGGCTGCTTTTACTTCGGATGATTTGAGCGGCCTGGTCGTCATAGGACGCAGTACAACCTATTACCGCGAGCAACTTGAATCTGCTCAGCTGATGGCGGCCTTAATTTGCTTGTTATCTCTCTTGTTTGGTATGATAGGCGCCTTCTGGCTTGCCCGCAGTATTGCACTGCCCATCCTCAAGATTCGAGAAGCAGCAATGTGGCTAGGAAAAGGAGATTTAGGGTATCGAGTTGAGGTAGACTCCCGTGATGAGATTGGTGAGTTGGCTGATTCGTTCAATGAAATGGCTGATGAAGTGAAGAGATACCTGGATGCTGCCCAGGAGGCTGCCCGGGCCAAAGGAGAATTTCTGGCCAGCATGAGTCATGAAATTCGCACGCCGATGAATGGTGTGATTGGCATGACGAGTCTGTTAACACAAACAGATCTTGACGAAGAGCAGATCGACTATGTTGAGACCATTAGAAATAGCGGGGACTCGTTACTCACGATTATAAATGATATACTCGACTTTTCTAAAATAGAAGCCGGCCAACTTAATCTGGAAGAGCATCGCTTCGAAATTCGCACGTGCATTGAAGATGCGATCGATGTTTTGGCATTAAAAGCCTCTCAGAAAGGACTTGAACTTGCTTCTTTGGTTATGCCAGATGTGCCTCAATTTGTAGTTGGAGACTCTACCCGTTTACGACAAATTATTGTTAATCTGGTTGGTAATGGTATCAAGTTTACCGCAAAAGGCGAAGTTACTGTGTCGGTGGAGATGGAGGGGAATACAGATGCCAGCGGCCGCCAGCAACTGCATGTTGTCGTTCAGGATACAGGAATTGGTATTCCTGATGCTAAAAAAGATAAACTGTTTAGGTCTTTTAGTCAGGTTGATTCTTCTACTACGCGTAAATATGGCGGTACGGGTTTAGGCCTTGCGATTAGTAAGAAGCTAACAGAGTTAATGGGCGGTGAAATTTGGGTAGAGAGCGAAAAAGGGGCCGGGTCGGCGTTTCATTTTTCTGTTTTTATTCGCGTTGAAGAGGACGTGGATGAGATCGGCGTTAGTGCATTGGCGGGTAAAAGAGTACTGGTGGTGGATGACAATGCAACCAATCGGAAGATCCTGAATTTGCAGTGTTCTTCATGGGGGATGGAGGTTGTGGTAGCTTCGTCTGGTATTGAAGCGCTGAAAATCCAGCAGGAACAGGATGCTTTTGATATCTTCTTACTCGACTATCAAATGCCTGCTATGGATGGAGTTACGTTAGGACGGATGCTTAACAAGAGACTAGAAGTGCAAACCCCCATTTTAATGTTAAGCTCTTTGGGCAAGAGGGTTAATATGAAGTCAAACGCTTTGTTTTCGTATATGAATAAGCCCACAAGAGAGAGTCATGTAAAAGAATCGGTCTTGCAGCTCATCTTTGCAGGGAATCAGGCGAGAAATAATCAAATCGGCCAAGTGCAAGGTGCCATACTAAATGCCGGCACAAGTATATTGATCGCTGATGATAACATGATCAATCAGAAGGTATTACTAAGACTGCTGGAGCAGTTGGGATGTGTGGCAGATGCAGCTGCAAACGGAGAGGAGGTAATAGACGCTATACGCGTCAGGCATTTCGATCTTATACTCATGGACGTCATGATGCCGGAAATGGACGGAGTTACTGCATCTCAGTGGATAAGAAAAAACATCCCTGAGAATAAACAACCTTACATCATTGCCATCACTGCAAATGCAGGGGATGATGAAAACGAAATGTATCTTCAATCCGGCATTGATGATGTCATCCCGAAACCAGTCAAGCTAAATCGGCTGCGTGAAGCAATCATAACGTTTAACAACGCAAAACTGAATGTACTCCAGACGCCCTAATCACTCCCATCAATTAAATCTCAGATAAGCGATCAAATCAGCCATTTCCTGTTTACTGATTTGAGATTCTAAACCCGCTGGCATAGCGGTTGTGTTTAAGCTTTCCAGGCTCGCAACTTCTTCTCTTGGAATCATGATCTCTGCCCGTCCCTGCCGGCGCAACTGGATAGAAGTGGGTGATTCTGTTGCAATGAGCCCTATTTCGGTTTGGTCGTTTTGCAGTTTGATGGACCACAATCCGTAGCCGTCTGCGATGGTTTTTTCCGGTTTAAGCACTTTAGCCAGCAAAGCCTTGGCCGACCAGTGTCGTACAGTACCTAAATCGGGGCCAAATGCGGTCCCCATCTCACCACCTACTTGATGGCAGGTACTACACACACGTTTAAATGTCGTTGCGCCATTGTCAAGATCACCGTCTAGCGCAAGGGACTCATAGTATGAGGCAACGACCTGGTCGCGTACACCAGCCGGCTCACTGAGTAGCCTACGGGCTTTCTCCTTGACAGCCCCCTCTGTGTCACGCATTAATCTGACCGTGCGATCCCAACCAATAGCTGAAGGTTGAATTGTACCCGCTTCCACGGCGTCCAGAATGGCCACCATGCGCGCATCACTGCGCATTAATACATCGAGTGCCGTATTTCTTACATCTGGCGTTAATACCGGCCACGAGTTTATCAACAGTTGTGTGATGTCAGCTTCTTTGGTATCTCCATAGGCCCGAATTGCCGCTTCCTGGACGGGATTGGGTTCAGCCGGAGTAATAAGCTTCTTGAATAGACTCGCATGTTGCTCGGGTGCAAAATAGGCTACAAGCGCTATCGACTGTGCACGAAGATTGGGGAGGACAGATCCATTTGTAGCTAATTCGGTTGCCATCGAAACGGCTTGTACTACCGCATGGTCCTCTTTTGTGGGAAGCGCAGCCAGCACGTTGAGAAGTTCTGACCGGGACTCCGTAGATGTTTCTGTTGTGAATCTTGTCAGGATGCTGTTTCTAAGCGAAACAAGCCCGGCGTTTGATCGGGCATTGCGTGGTAATCCTGCTGCAAGGCCTTCAATGATGGATTGCTGCCACCATTGACTACTTTTGTTTTCCTGATCTTCTTGAGTATTCAGCGCAATTTCTCCCAATGAATTTAGTTGATCGGTGTTGTTTGTGGCTGCAATCAATGAGGCAATTCGCTTGATGAAGCCGGCGCGGCCGGGGGATTCATTCGTGGTGAGTACAGGCATTAAGGCTTCAAGTAGCGCAAAATCAACTTGGGAGTACGTCGTGAGCGCGGCTAGTTGAATCCATGGATCCTCAATATCCTGAGATAAAATGTGCTGGCGAAGTGCTTTGCTTTCATCCGTATCCAGGTATCCCAGCGTACAGAGCAACTGGAATCGAACCCGCGTATTGGGTTCATCCTGCATTAAAAGGAGCGCATCCCATAGCTGGGGATGATTATTTGCGTGGAGTTCTGCGAGTATGATGGCGTTTTCTCTTACGCCGGCTTCGTCATCTTGCAGGCCGGCCCGGATATCATCTGGTCCAAGTTTGTCCAGCCCTTCAAGTGTCCATAAGGCATGTAACCTGGCTTCTGCGCTTTCAGATGTTTTGAGTAGCTCCTGGAGTAAAGGCACGGCATTCATGTTGCCATGATCTACAAGCAGTCTTTGCGCCGTTTTACGCCACCATAGATTTGAAGATTGTAAATGTGAAACCAACGTCTCTGTAGAAGCAGATCCCAGGTTTAGTGCCCCCATCCAGTCTGCATGCGGCGTTCCTTTCGGCGTAATTCTGTATATACGGCCGCTTTCGGTGCCATTTTTAAGCTTTCCAGATTTCGCGGTCTCATCGTCCATCCATTCAGGATGTTCTACGATTTGCCTGTAATAATCAATGACATAAAGTGCACCATCAGGGCCTACATAGTAGTTTACAGGCCTGAACCAACCATCTGTAGAAGCGAGAAATTCTTTGCGTTCCTCCACGCGTGATGCCTCGAACGTAGCTCCTTTTTCGTTTACTTTAAGCACATGCACCAGGTTATGCACGGGTTCACCAATGAAGGTAACATTCTGATAAGGCTCGGGGAAAAGGCCGCCCTGATAATATGTTATGCCGGCAGCAGAGGTAATCATACCGCGATCAGTCAGCAACTGGTGTTCAGGATCACGGGTGATGGGGTAAATTGCAGTATTGCGACCGTATTTCGGCGTGTACTGCATGGCCATGCGTGTTGATAGTGCAGGGTTACGTTCAAGGTATCTTGCCGCGATAACCTCGTGATATTGCGGTGTCGCATTGCTCACCAGGAAATGATGTCCGTAGGTATCGAAGGTGTGTCCGAATTGCGATCTGCCGGCAAGGGACTCCAACGCAAAAGCATCTGGCTTAAACCGGATATTTCGGTCATTGGCATTGGCGCCCAGTCTGGGGGATTCGGGTTGTGCTGGATAGTGGACTTCTTCGCCTCGTCCACCAAACTGATCTTTGTAAGCGGATGTCCAGATAATTCCATTGTTGGCTACATAGATCCAGTTATCGAGCCCATAAACAGGTTTGTTGAAGTTGTGCTGTGGATTTGACCGTGCAAAGCCAGTTAGTATGACCACTCTGGTTTCAGCAATACCATCCTTGTCAGTATCTTCCAAATACAATACATCAGGCGGTGAAGTAACCAGCAGTCCGTTTTTCCATCGCATTAATCCCGTGGGTAGCACGATATTGTCTGCAAAAATATGGCTTTCGTCGATGGCGCCATCTCCATTGGTGTCTTTAAGGATGCGGATTCTTCCTTTTCCACTAACATCGAGCGGATAGCCCGGCATCTCAGCAACGTAGATGGTGCCGTTTTCGTCAACCTCCATAGCCACAGGGTCTGCGAGGAGTGGCTCACTGGCAACGAGTTCTATCTGGAATCCTTCTGCAAGCTCAAAGGAATTGAGCGGATCATCATCAGCTTCTTTGCCTGTTTTCTCTTGGAAAGGGCGTTCAGTAGCGGAAAATGCAAGGATCGCAAGAGAGGCGCATACGATAAAAAAGGACGCTTTCAGCCAATGGGGAAGCTGCATCATTGTCTAGGGGAGGAATGGTTGGGTAGCAGCGTACGCTATGAGGTACATGCTTGTCTCATGCGTAAAATATGGAATTTGCGCATGAGAATTCAATGATGTTTAGGACGAATAGAAGGAATCAGTGGCCCCATTTGTACTCCATGTCTCCTTCGTACTTATCGTACCCATTAAACAGCCGTGTTTTCTGCTAACATTTGATCCAATGTGGAGAGTAGTTTGGATTTCTGGAATGGCTTGGCTAGATAGGCATTAAATCCTTTCCTTCTCAGCAATGATTCATCTCTAGGAGATGCCATAGCTGTTACGGCCATGAACGGTACGCGCTGATAACGCGTTGTTTCTCTGAGTTGCTGAAGGACATCAACACCAGATTGGCCGGTACCGAGATTAATGTCCATTAATACCGCCTTAAATCGCTCTTTTTGAGCTTTTTCGATGGCTTCAGTTGCGTCTGCAGCCAGTTCGCACTCAAAGCGATCACTGAGGACGAGAGACAGCAGCCGGCGCGTAGCATCACTATCCTCTACCACGAGGAGTCGATCTGACAAGGAAGATTCTTCAATTGCAGGTTCTTCTTTTTGTGGCTGATCAAATACTTCAAACTCTTCAAAATCGCCTTCCAATAAATCGGCCAGGCTGTCAGAAAGCCGATTTCCTGCTTTGCTGATGTATCTTGCCAGTTCTTTGTTGTCTGCATCGACCATACGATCAGCCAGCAAGTCTGCAAACCCCATAATAGAAGTAAGGGCTGTTCTTATTTCATGTCTGTTGGTCGATATTTTCAAGATTTGCTGAGAAAGGAGAGAGGACACGGCGCCATCAACCGGAGAGAACGCAATACTGGTTTTTGCTACCTGCTCAGCGGCCTCTTCTGCTACAGCGATCTGTGCTGCTTCAACCTGATGTGTACGCTTCCTTAATTCTTCTATGCGTCGGACCAAATCCCGATTTAACGCGAGTAGCTCCTTGTTGGTAGTTTTTAGTTCACCATTTTGCTGTTTTAACTTGTTTACAACTTTAGGTTGTAACTGCTCGTTTGGTTCAGGATGTACTTGAAATGGCTCTGCAGGTGTTGGCTCTCTTTGGTCAGACTCATTTTGCGCCGGTTCTTTTTGTGCCGATTCTTTTTGTACAGACTGCGCTTTTCCCTGCTTTTCGTTTTTGGCGCGCGACTCTTGCAGTTGCCGGGTTAAGGTGTGCAGCCGGTCTTTTGAGTGCCGGAGATCAGCCTCCAACTTGTTCACAATGGTGTTAAGCGGCTGCCCTTTGAGCGTAGTTGACAAGCCAGGACCTTCTATTGCTTTGTCAGGCTCAATAAACATGACCTGCACAAGCGGTTCTGAAGTGCCGGGTAGATCCAGTGGACGAACATGGAGTAAAAAGCTTTTGAGTATGCCTTTCTTCTCCGGCGTAATTGCTTTTGATTTTAGGGCTTTTTGTATGCTAATCGCTTGCTGTACAGCATCTTTTAAATCTTGCTGAACCTCTTCGGGAAAAGCGGACAACAGGTTGGCAGTTTTGCCATTGTTTGGCCAGGCTATGAACAAGCCTACATTGCCACACTGATCAATTATAGAAAAGTCAGCCTTTACGATCAGGCTCACGGGATTTTGAATTTGCAAAAGTAAATCACGGTGTAACTGGCCAACTTGCGTAGTTGCCGTTGTTTTAACCGACTCGGTTGCAATACCGGTTTGTAGATCCTGTTTTCTGAAAAGGCTTACTTTATGATGTGATTGAGCCGCTTTCTTCTGCTTTTTGACGGGCTTGTACACTATGCCCTGTCGATCCACAGGAGCAAAGCACGTCACGTCAGATCCAATATGATCATCTTTGCCAATCACCAGGTAGCCATTGGGGTCCAGCGCAGCATGCAGATTTTTGAGCACCTTATGCTGAACTTCTTTTTTCAGCTTGTTCAGGTGGCCTCGATAATAGATAAGATTCAGATTTGCGTATGGAGAAGTGCTGGATAGCTCATGTTTGGCAAAATGCACATTTTGCAGCAACTGCCGGCTAAAAAGAAATCTATCGTGATGTGGTTCAAAGTAGGTATCCCTGAAGCCTTGGGGAATCGCATGCAAGCTATTCTGTATGTATTGCGCCCGCCGGCCGCTCTGTAAAATTTTGTCATCTATCTCCGTGCCGATGACCTGCATTTTTGGCGCCTGGGGGAGGTTGGTCGCAAAATCATTGAGTAAAATTGCGAGCGACAACGCTTCTTCTCCTGTAGAACAAGCCGGCACCCAACTGCGAATGACCTCAGTATTTTTGTTTTCCAGTAATTCAGGAATAATGTCCTGGGCGATCATCTGCATGGTTGATCGCTCGTAAAAGAAGCCGGTTACATTTAGAGACAGGCGTCGGGCGAGTAACCAGATCTCCTGATAATTATCATTAATGTACTCTGCATACGCAGTAATACTAGGCTTTCCGTGCACATTAAGCCGTTGCTGGATGTGCTGAAGAATAAAAATCAGGTCAAAATCAGAACACTTGATCCCTGTAGATTTGTGCAGGGCTACATAAATGTTCTCCAGGCTTTGGATGTCCTCTTGTTGCAACGAAAGGCCTGAAGAAAGGCTTTCATTGGTTGAGTCAGTGTATGCATTTACACGCTCAGCCATTTCTCGCGCCGTCACAGATCCGTCGATAAGCAACGAGATCACAGAGGCCTCCACCTCAACAGAGGCATGGGCAGAGTAATTTAAATGCAGGACCAATCCGTTTTCCTGACGTACCAGTTTTAACCCTTCCAGATAAGGAGCGATCCAGGGTGTGAACAGGAGAACGATGGACCTGGATTTTTCAACGGGTGCAACAGATGTAAGAAAAGTCTCAACCGGAGAAATTGTCCTGTCGGGTTGCTCGATGAGCGTTAACTTTTCGTTCTCGATTGCAACATATTTTGCCGGCTGGATCAGATAAATGTGTTGTGCAGAAATAGATGTTGCCTTCTCAACAATGCTTGTTGTGAAATGCTCTGGTGCAGACAGTTGTCCTTTTAACGTTTCTGGTTTTAATCCTGGCGTTGGAAAAACAACAAGTGAGAGCGGTTGATCTGCTTGCAGAGATTGCAGACTTTGATTAAAGGCGTCAATGCTGTCTTCGCTTACGGTAACAGTCAGGATGAACGGACGCTTGTTTTTTTCTTTCTTGATAGCTGAGCCTTGTTTGATCTGGGTGTTTTTGGCTGAAGATTTTTTGAAAGGATTTTTAGATACCGCATGTTCAATAGGTGCGCCGTTCTGATCGGCCGGCGATGTATCTATTTCAGCCTGAGAGGTTTTTTTCTGGAAGTTTCTTCTGAGCATCATTGTAGCAAATTGGCCAGGTCTGGGTTACGTTTATCGTAACCAGAAGGTAAAACGGGTCAATGCTTTCGCTGAGGGGCTAAAAAGAAAGGGGCTGAACAGCAGGAGGGGACTACTCTTCTAGTTTATTCAACTCTTCGTCCAACCGTTTGAGACGGCTCTCGGAAATGTAGAGGGATATATTTGAGGCTAAGGCAGCTGCAGTTTCCTTGTCTGTACGCCGAATTTTCAGCGTGACCATTCCCTGTTTGCTACCTGGAATGCTATCGAGTGTTTGTAAACTATTAGAGCGAATCAAAATCTTGTTGCTTAATAGCTTACTTTTGAATTCAAATCCAGTGAGGATTGCGAGCGGTATTTCGACTCGTTTAACCTCAGACTGAATCAAGCCAACAAAACTATCTTTTGTCTTGAATTCGAGGATGAGCGTGTTTTCTTCTCGACTAAGCAGACCTTCTGTGGTCGCAAAACCTTCATAAGTTTCGGTCGTGAAAGGAACAGAGGGGGCCTCGATAGACATAAGTTGAAGTGCTGGTAAATGTATCTAGGTCTTCTGGTCTGCAAAGACACTGGAAGTACGCTTTTGAATATAAGGTATTTAAGAGAAACCTATAGCAAAATCTATTAGGTATCTTTGGATATGAAAACAGTATCCTTAATTGTATGATCGAGTTTTACAGGGGGCAGAACTGTGCGTTTAGTGATGAAGTTGTTGAAAAACTTCAGGCCATGGTGGTTGCACATAAAATACACTGGATCGATGAAAAGGAGTCACAAGAACCAATTCCGCGGCTGGTAGAGGGGAAAAAGGCGTTCGCAAATCAAGAGGCTATCAATATCTTCCTCGCTGTGCTCAACAAAGAACTCGTGCTCCAGAGAGAAATGCAGTCTGATTCCTGCAAGATCGACCCGGACACAGGCAAGGGGTGTCTTTGAAAGTTAAAAGGTAAAATTCAAAAGGTAAAAGGGTGTTTGGGGTTTGAACCTGGTTTTCTTCCTTAAAGAATCCAGAACCCAGAACCCTAATTCCTTACAAGTTTTTTGTATTTGATTCTTTCGGGGCGGTCTGCGTCTATGCCGAGTCTCTTCTTGCGGTTCTCTTCATATTGAGAATAGTTGCCATCGAACCAAATGACCTCGCTGTTGCCTTCGAATGCGAGGATATGGGTTGCAACGCGATCAAGGAACCAGCGATCATGCGAAATGACAACTGCACAGCCGGCGAAATTCTGAAGCGCTTCTTCGAGTGCCCTTAGCGTGTTAATATCCAGATCGTTTGTAGGCTCATCAAGGAGTAAGACATTCGCGCCTTCTTTCAATGTTTTGGCTAGATGTACCCTGTTTCTTTCCCCACCAGACAGCTGGTCTACGCGTTTCTGCTGGTCTGAACCGTTAAAGTTAAAGCGGCCGGTATAAGCGCGAGAGTTCAATTCTCTATTGCCAACCTGCACGAACTCCATACCGCCTGTGATTTCTTCCCATACGGTTTTTGAGCTATCAAGCGGACGATTTTGATCAACATATCCGAGTTTGACGGTTTCGCCAATTCTGAAATCCCCGGTGTCGGGTGATTCCTGGTCGGTAATCATTTTGAAGAGGGTTGTCTTACCGGCACCGTTTGGCCCGATAATCCCGATGATACCGCCTGGGGGCAACGCAAAGGTCAGGTTCTCAAACAACAGTTTTTCGTCGAAAGCTTTCGAGACATTCTTTGCTTCAATCACTGTATTCCCGAGGCGTGGACCCGGAGGAATTGGGATCTCAATGTCCTCATTACGTTTGTCTTGCTGGTCTTCGACCATCTTTTCGTAGGCAGAAATACGCGCTTTGCTCTTGGCGTGCCGGCCTTTGGGAGATGTTCTAATCCACTCAAGTTCGCGTTCCAGGACCTTCTGCTTTTTATCTGCCTGTTTTTCCTCAAGCTTGAGGCGTGCGTGTTTTTGTTCTAGCCAGGAAGAGTAGTTGCCTTCGAATGGAATGCCAGAGCCACGGTCTAATTCCAGAATCCAGCCGGCTACATTGTCAAGGAAGTAACGATCATGCGTTACAGCGATGACGGTCCCGGGATAACGCGCAAGATGCTGCTCCAGCCAACCCACAGATTCTGCATCGAGATGGTTTGTAGGCTCATCCAGTAGCAATACATCCGGTTCTTTCATGAGCAACTGCGATAAGGCCACGCGCCGGCGTTCCCCGCCTGACAGTACGCCGGCTTTGGTATCTGGCGGTGGACACCTTAACGCGCCCATGGCCATTTCCAGCTTGCTGTCGATATCCCACGCATTCATGTGGTCAATTTTCTCCTGGAGCTTGGCTTGCTCGGCCATAAGGGCTTCGAAGTCTGCATCAGGTTCCGCAAATTTTGCACTGATGGCCTCATAGGCTTTAACCAATTCCACAGCCTCGCCAGCGCCTTCCTCGATCAGCTCTTTTACCGTTTTCTCTGGATCCAATTCGGGCTCCTGCGGCAGATAGCCAAACGTGATGTTTTTATTTGCATCGATCGTACCAATGTAGTCTTTGTCGATGCCGGCGATGATGCGCAGCAGTGTACTTTTACCCGCACCATTCAGACCTAAAACGCCAATTTTGGCACCATAAAAGAACGACAGGCTGATATCTTTCAGTACCTGCTTGTTTGGCTTATGAATCTTGCCCACGCGGAGCATCGAAAAAATAATCTTGTTATCGCTCACGGATCCGAGGTCGTTTAAATGGAATTGATTGGCCCTCATACGCACATAAAGGGCAGGAGTGCCGGCCTTTTTTTATGTCGGGCCTTGTGCTGGTCATTGGCACGTTTTCCTGCAAAATCATTAGGACTCTAAGTACAAGCACAAGTACCCTGTCATGTCATGCTGAGCGAAGCGAAGTATCTTTGCGAAGCGCAATCGTTTAAAGAATACCTGTTTGGCAGCGTTTTACAAAGATTCTTCACGATGTTCAGCATGACATTAGCCAACGCTTTAACTGTGTTTGTACTTAGTGCTTTGACAAGTTTATAATGACGGGTAGTCGTCATCCTGAGCGAAGTCGAAGGATCCCACGAATCACAGTTACATGCCTTTGCGTTAATCAAAGACTATTTTATTGTATTTCGAGAGATTCCCCAATCAAGTTCAGGACAGGCTTTACGACAGGCTCAAGATGACGATCTGTTAAGTCGTCATTGTTGGCTTACCAAAGTACTAGAAATCTAAATGCAGAAAAAACTTGACATCTACGAATAAGTTCGTATATTTCCTACGAACCGATTCGTAGATTGCATTATCTTACAAGATCTAAAGATGTCTATATCAAAACCAACCAACGCCGAGCTTGCTATTCTGAGGGTCCTTTGGAAAAAGGGCGCGAGTACGGTACGTGAGGTTTATGATGACTTGAGCAACACACAAAGTTCAGGCTACACAACTGTGTTAAAGTTCATGCAGATCATGTACAAAAAAGGTCTGGTGACAAGAGATAGTTCGGCCAAGGCGCATGTCTACATCGCAGCGGTTACAGAAGAGGAAGCAGAGCAGGGGATCGTAAAAGATTTACTGGACGGTACATTTCAGGGCTCAGCCCAAAAGCTC
>JBGCEN010000109.1:0-8892 GCA_045106435.1 Rhodothermales bacterium | reverse complement strand
AAAGATAGCCGCCACACTATAGCGGTAACATAATCAGGTTATTCGGGTACTGAGGTAATCAATCTGAGCATAGGTTGACACAGATAGAATCCGATGTATGAAAGCTAAAAAGAGACGTTGGGGATGGAAGCGGGTTGTACTCGCAATTTTTACGATCCTTCTCTTACCAATAGGCCTGATTATGATAAATACGTGGTCTGCGCTTGGGACGAGTCCAAAAGGCAGTCGATTGGAGCGGATGCAGCAATCTCCGCAGTATGGGGCGGGCAAATTCGTAAACCGACTGCCACCCAAACAGATAGAAACATTGCATGTTTTGAAGCGGTGGTTTTTTGAAAAGACACCGAACCGCGAGCCGGCCTCTCCCGTGCCCGTAGTGCAGCGAAGCGCCGCAGATTTTGCTGTGCCGGCTGATACGCTTCAGGTTACCTGGTTTGGACATTCATCTTTGTTGGTCGAGCTGGAAGGAAAGCGTATTCTGGTTGATCCGGTATGGGGCGATTATGCTTCTCCCGGACGCATATTTGGCGTGAAGCGGTTTTATGCCCCACCCATTGCGCTTGAAGATTTGCCGGCAATTGATGCCGTAGTGTTGTCGCACGACCATTATGATCACTTGAACGAGCCAACCATTAAGGCACTGAAAGACAAGGTGCCCATGTTTGTGGTACCGCTCGGGCTCGGGGCACATCTGGAATATTGGGGGGTCTCTCCTGATCGAATTACTGAGCTGGATTGGTGGGAGCAAGTGGAGGTTGGAAATATGTCGCTTGTTTGTACGCCGGCAAGACATTTCTCCGGGCGTGGATTGACGGATGGAGATGCGACCCTGTGGGCTGGCTGGGCCTTTGTTGGACAAAGTCAGCGCGCGTTTTATAGTGGCGATTCAGGCATGTTTCCGGGCTTTAAAGACATCGGAGACCGGCTGGGGCCGTTTGATATAACCATGATGGAAACAGGTGCGTATAACTCCGACTGGCCCGATGTTCATATGGGCCCGGAGCAGGCAGTAAAGGCTCATCAGATGGTGCGTGGAGACATCATGTTGCCCGTGCACTGGGGCACGTTTGCGTTGGCCTTTCACGGATGGACAGAGCCTGCAGAGCGTGTGCTTGCGGCAGCGGCAGAAGTCGGTGTAAGCGTCGCCACACCTAACCCGGGCGAAAGCATTAGTGTGGCTGCAAGCCGAGTGGACAACCGCTGGTGGCCGGCTTTACCCTGGAAAACAGCGGCTGAAACGCCGATCGTTTCAACAGGGCTTGGACAAGAATAGCTTTGGAGACCTGTTTTGAAAGATGGGGAGCGCTTGTGACGGGAGGGTATGGTGTGTAGCTTGACAAATTGATGCACATTATCTTTGAAAACAGAAAACTAACCACTACAAACCACCCACTAAAACCTGCGCAGCCTTGTGGTCCCCATTCGTCTGGACATATTCACTATCATCATCTTTCTGGGCGCAGTACAGGGGTTCTTTCTCAGTGCTTTTTTTATTCTTGGACGGAAGCACGTACGCCTGTCCAATCGGTTGCTTGGATGCCTGCTACTTACGCTTGCTGCGTTTAGTGTAGATATTTTCCTCGGGTATAGCGGCTATATGGTGAAGGTGCTTCACCTGGTTGATTTTACCGAGCCGCTCAATTTTGTGGTAGGCCCCCTTATTTACCTGTATACAGTTGCGGCTATTCAGCGCTCAAAAAAATTAGCCACAAAACAGTGTCTACATTTTCTGCCGGCGCTTTTCTATCTGTTTTATTTCCTGTTTTTCTTTTTACAAACAACAGACTATAAGTACAACGCCTACATCGATGCGTACTACCCCGAGTTGCCACGGCTGGATGCGCCGGCGCGGTGGCATCAAGATCCTTTGTTGATCAAGGCTAACCTCAGTCAACTTCAGTTTGTGCATGTTGTTATGTACCTGGTTTTGTCTGTCAAAGCCTATCAGCACTGGCTTGGTGAAACAGTAAGCAGCAAATCACACGAAGAAACAAGGTGGCGAGTCAAGGTGATGTTGTTGGGCCTCGCCTTTGGTACAGGGTCTACTTTTCTGATCAAGCTCTTCTTTGAACGCGATTTAGGAGAGTACCTTATTGCTAGTGTTATCATGTTTATGATTTACACTTTTAGCTTTTATGTGATCAGATATTCGCTCTTTTTAAGGGATAAAGAAGACCTGGATACAGCAAAGTATGAGAAATCAACATTCCCCTCAGATCGTGTAGATATCGCGCTTTCCAAGCTGAAAGAGGTTATGGAGACTGAAAAACCTTACCTGGCTCCAGGGTTCTCCCTGCCCATTCTCGCTGAGAAGACGCATTTGTCCACGCATTTACTGTCTCAATTACTCAACGGCCATCTCAACCAAAACTTTTATGAGTTTACGGCCGGGTATCGTATCAAGGAGGCACAGCAAATCCTCTCAGGGCCAGGCAATGCGCATAAATCCATAGAGCAGATCGCAGAGGAGGTCGGGTATTTCTCCAAGTCGTCTTTTAATACAGCATTCAAGAAAATAACAGGGCTGACGCCTTCTCAGTATCGAAAGCAGGCTATTGATACGAAGACCATGGGTTGAGTTATCAGTCGTCAGATATCAGTTTTTAGGGATAAGAAACTGTCAACCGATAACTGCCAACTGATAATTCGAATCAGGGGTTGAAAAACTGTTTTCTAATTAATTATAACTTTTCCACTCGTCTTCCCAAACTTGATTTGGGATCCATGCGCATTAAAATGAGAAGATAGCCCATTGGATTGATTGAGACGCTTGAAGCATTGCACAGTTCAGAAGATTTCTGATCATGCTATCTTTTCTGAAGGCATGAATGGATCCCAAATCAAGTTTGGGAAGACGAGCGAGTTTTAGAATGTGCTTGTAACAGTATGTAAAAAAGCCGATTCAACTCCTGATTCGCATTGATAACTATTTCTGTTCGATCCGATCAACTCGAACGTCTTCCCGATCAATTCGAACGCGTATTTGCGTACCTGAGTCTTAGTATGCTGGCTGAGTACAAACGAATGCTAAATCGAACAAGAAAATTGACATGCGACTTTTGTTATTTCTAGGCTGCGTTTTTTTGAGTTGGTGTTATTTGGGTACTGATGCGCAGGGGCAATCCACCTCGCCGGCTACCTGGCAAGCCTACGGAGGAGATGCCGGCGGCACGCGATATATGCCCTTTGAGCAGATCAATAAAGATAATGTCTCGCAACTGGATGTTGCCTGGACCTATCAAACGGGTGAGTTGGGAGACAGTGCTTTTTCTGGAGAAAAGTTGACCTTTGAGGCAACGCCCATTTTCCATGACAATACACTGTATCTGCCCACTGCTTTTGGGAAAATCATAGCGCTTGATGCCGTGTCCGGTACGGAAAAATGGACCTTCGATCCTGAGATAGATCGCGGACGGTCCTTTTCAGAAGTTACTTCCAGAGGTGTGTCGATGTGGATGGATGAAACAGCCTCTGCTGATGAGGATGCCGTCTGTTCTGTGCGCATCATTGAAGGGACCATCGATGCCCGGCTCATCGCTGTAGATGCCGGTACCGGGAAGCCCTGCATAGATTTTGGTGTAGATGGGCAAATTGATCTGAGTCCTGGCTTTAACCGGTTTCCTGGGGCAAGATCAATCGATTATCAGGTGACTTCACCGCCGGCCATTATCAATGATCTGATTATCGTAGGATCGTCTATTGGAGATAACTGGCACGTAGATACCGGGCGTGGCGCCGTGCGAGCATTTGATGTGCGCAGCGGGGCATTGCGCTGGGTATGGGATCCGATTCCTTACAAAAATAAAGAGGTGGGTGCAGCCAATGCATGGTCTGCAATGTCTGTTGATGTGGCGCGCGGTCTTGTGTTTGTCCCCACAACAAGCCCGAGTCCTGATTTCTTCGGGGGAAATCGCCTGGGAGACAATGCCCATGCAAATTCAGTGGTTGCCCTGAATGCAGAAAGTGGAGAGGTTGTGTGGTCATTTCAAACGGTTCATCACGATTTATGGGACTACGATATCGCAGCGCAGCCGGCGCTGGTGGAAATAGAACGAAACGGTGAAATGGTGCCGGCTGTAGCCCAGGCAACCAAGATGGGGTCGCTTTTTCTACTGCATCGGGAAACCGGTGAGCCGTTGTTTCCTGTAGAGGAGCGTCCGGTTTTGCAGACCGATATCCCGGGAGAAATCACCTCTCCAACGCAGCCCTTCCCGTTATTACCTGTGCCATTGATGCCACAAGGGCCCCTGACGCCTGATGATGCTTACGGGCCAACACCTGAGTCTAAAGCAGAATGCAGCGCACTGTTTGAGAAGCACCTCTCCTCCGGCATGTTTACGCCGCCCAGTTTTCAAGGGACGTTGATGTATCCGGGCAATGGCTCCGGCACAAATTGGGGGAGCACTGCTTTTGACGTAAACAGCAACCGGCTGATTCTAAACACTTCGCAATTTATTACCCTGGTGCAGGTTTTTCATGCGGATCAATGGGATGCTGAGCGTGCTCAGGCAAAGGCTGAAGGGATCGAATATGAGTTCAGCCGGCATGCAGGAGCGCCATATTCTACAAAAAGACGCACCCTGTTGTCTACAGCTGGCTTGCCCTGTAATCCGCCGCCATGGGGCGAATTGATGGCTATTGATCTGAATACAGGGGAGTTATCCTGGCGACGAAATTTTGGTACCTGGGGGCCTGAAGACAGCGGATATAACAGTGGCGGTCCTATTGTTACCGCTGGTGGTCTGGTTTTCATCGCCGCAACAATGGATCAGCAGATGCACGCTTTTGATGTAGATACGGGTGATTTGATGTGGCAGGCCGCGTTACCCCGCGCCGGCATTGCCACGCCAATGACCTATGAAGTTGATGGCAAGCAGTTTGTTGTGATAGCCGCCGGCGGACATGGCAAAGTAGGGCTGGAGCTTGGAGATTATGTCGTGGCGTTTGCGCTGCCGTAGGGTTGTCTAAAAGGATGGTCCGCGCCCTTTGGCGATATGGTTTTGGGTCTAGAAAGGAAAGGGACTTCGTTCAACCTTTTTCCTCTATGCCCTCTTCAAAAAAAGAAGATTTACCAGTCTGTCTGCAATAATGGCATGAAAAAGTGCGCTGGCAAGGCAAATGTCTGCCAGATTGTGAACTTTGAGGGTTCAAATGAGTAGAGGTAGTTCTAAATTCCCATCCTCTCTGAACCTTTAAAAAAGGCACGCTGCGCCCTAATTTCAGCATGGAGCCCATCGCAGACTTAGACATTCTTGAAGACATTGATGCCCCTAAAAAGGTAGCTGCTGAATCGCAGGGAACGCGTAAAGTATATCTGGAGACGTATGGTTGCCAGATGAACGTTTCTGATTCCGAAATTGTAGCATCTGTGCTTCGCAATGACGGTTTTGGATTAACGCATGATCCTGATGCAGCGGACATTGTCCTCATCAACACCTGTGCAATTCGCGAAAACGCGGAGCAAAAAGTACGTCACCGGCTGGCTACATTTCGTGCCCAGAAAAAGAAGGGGCGTTCCAAACTCAAGCTTGGCGTATTGGGATGTATGGCCGAGCGTCTCCGGCATAAACTGCTGGATGAGGAAAAGCTGGTAGATCTTGTGGTAGGCCCCGACGCTTATCGTGATCTTCCGAATTTGTTAAATGAGACGGCGGCTTCCGGGCAGGCTGCGGTAAATGTTCAGCTGTCCAAGGAAGAGACCTACGCAGATATATCACCTGTGCGTTACGATACCAATGGTGTTTCTGCTTTTGTCTCGATCATGCGGGGTTGTGACAACATGTGCTCGTTTTGCGTGGTGCCTTTTACCCGAGGCCGCGAGCGCAGCCGGCCCATGACGAGCATTCTGGATGAATGTAGGCAGCTTGTTGATCAAGGCTATAAAGAAGTCACGGTACTCGGCCAAAATGTAAATTCGTATCGTTATGACAAGGATGGTAAAGCCATCTCTTTTGCAGAGTTGTTGTTCCAGATCAGCTTGCTGTCTGCTGACCTGCGGATACGGTATTCCACGAGTCATCCGAAAGATTGCTCTGATGAATTGTTGCACGTACATCGCGAGCGTGATAACGTGTGTAACTTCATCCATCTTCCCGTTCAGCATGGCAATACCGAAGTACTTGAACGGATGCGCCGGACCTACACGCGCGATGAATATTTTGATTTGATTGAACGGGCGCGTCGTATTGTGCCGGGTGTAGCTTTTTCAACAGACATCATCGCCGGCTTTTGTGGCGAAACCGAAGAGCAACATCAGGATACGCTTTCCCTGATGCGCGAAGTCCGCTACGACCACGCTTTTATGTTCATCTATTCAGAGCGTCCAACGACCTATGCGGCGCGGAAGTACGAAGATGACATTCCCCTCGACGTGAAAAAGCGCCGGCTGAGTGAAATTATTTCATTACAGAATGGTATTGCGCTTGAGATGAATCAGGCGGAGATCGGGAAAGAGCACACAGTACTTGTAGAAGGACTAAGTAAACGTAGCGACGCACAGCTCTGCGGTCGCACGGATACAAACAAAATGACCATCTTCGACAAGAAGGATTTTGAAAAAGGACAATACGTAAAAGTCCGTATTAAAGACTGTACATCTGCAACCCTGCTAGCGGACCATGGATAGAGAATCGGTTCAGGAAAGATTTGGCATCATTGGTAACTCCGCGGCGCTGCGTCATGTAATAGATCAGATGCGGTTGGTGGCCCGTACAGATGTAAATGTACTTGTCCAGGGGGAGAGTGGCGTCGGGAAAGAAGTGATAGCCAAAGCAATACACGAGATGAGCGTGCGCCGGCACAAATCACTCATTATTGTTAATTGTGGTGCTATTCCAGAAGGACTGATAGAATCTGAACTTTTCGGTGCCGAAAAAGGTGCGTACACAGGAGCCGTTGAACGACGCAGTGGCCATTTCGAAGAAGCAGACGGCGGAAGTATTTTTCTCGATGAATTGGGCGAAATGCCTTTGCCTGCACAGGTACGTCTGTTGCGTGTGTTGGAGACAGGCGAATATAGCAGGGTAGGATCTTCTACAGTAAAGCAGACAGATACGCGCGTCATTGCCGCGACCAACAAGGACCTGGCGCGCGAAGTACAGACCGGCCGTTTCAGGGAGGACCTGTACTATCGGATCTCTACGGTTGAAATCAAAATTCCCCCTTTGCGTGAACGGGTAGAAGATATCTTGCCATTGCTTGATGCCTTTTTGCACGAGTTCACTCAAAAATACAATTCGCAGACGAAACGGCTTTCGGAAGAAGTCCGGCAAATGCTCACGCGCTATCGGTGGCCGGGTAATGTACGTGAGCTCAGGAATTTATCGCAGCAAATTGTTGTATTGGTGCCCAAGCAGGATGTAGATGTAGATGATATAACGCCTTTTCTTCGAGGCGTTACTGCTGCCGGTGCATCTAATGAAATTGTACTGTCTTCAACCGGTGGGCGTACCAGTTGGCAGGATGTGGGAGGTGAAGACGCCGGCGCAAAAGGACGTGAGCTGATATATCGCGCACTACTGGAAATGCGTCTTGAATTGCGAGAGATGAAGGAGCTTTTGCGAGGAAACGTCACGCATTCGGATGCTCACGAGACCATGCGTGACAGAGATTTTGATGCCGAGGCCCAGCCGTTTTTTATTGAACGGATTGAAAATGACAAGCCGCTCTTGCCGGCTGCGCAAGAAGCCAGTTATGAAATTGAAAGCTTTGGCAATGGTCATGAGGAATCAACTGCTGAAGAAGAGCAGGTGGTCAAGCCCGTTTTCCCTACGCTCGAAAGCTCAGAACGGCAGCTTATCTCGGATGCTTTGAAGTATTACAATGGTAACCGCCGGCAAACAGCACGTGCTTTAGGTATTAGTGAACGTACGTTGTATCGGAAGCTGAAAGAAATAGAGGAAGAACTTTGATTCGTATTTAACGGGGGTTAAATACGCGAATTGCGAAGGCTGAATTTCGAATGTAGAGTGTATTCATACGGTAAATGCTGAGTTGCAGCGAATAAAAATGTAGAAGGATGGACTTATGAAAAAGTATTTTGCCTTTTGCCTTTTTGCTTTTTACTTGTTGCCCGGTTGTGCCTATTACAGTTTTACAGGAGCATCTATCCCCGACAATCTCAACACCATTGCAATCCCGCTTGTAGTTGACAATAGTCAGAATACAATTCCTGAGTTAAGCGACCAGCTTACGGAAGCCCTTGTTGACAGATTTGTCAACCAAACTCGTTTGTCGCTGGTGGAAAATGAAGATGATGCGGATGCACTTCTTACGGTTGAGATCCAGCGCTATAACAATGCACCCTCCTCTGTGAGTGGCGACGAAATAGCAGCACTGAACCGCGTGACTATAACTGTTATGGTGCTGTATGAAGACCAGGCAGACGAGAAGGAACTGTTAAAACGAACCTTCTCTAATTTTGAGGATTACGATCCCCTGGATATAAGTAATGAAACAGTTGCGGCATTGGCGGCACTACAGAATGTAGCTGATGATATTTTTACTGCTGCTACGTCAAATTGGTAAATGGTCGGGTGCCGTGTCGCCTAATTAATTGAAGTAATTATTTAGGTTTTGATTCAGAATTTCGATCGAGGATTAGCGATTGCAGAAGTATTTTCGCTGGTTTCAAGAGCCCCGATGAAGATCAAAAATCAAAAATCCTTGATCGAAATTCTGAAATCAATCCAGACAGACTCTATTAACTTTGATGAAAGACCACCAGGCTTCCCTTAAACCGTTTCCCCATCCCCCGTTGATTCATAACTGATGCTGTAAACGCGTCAATCAACCAGATCATCTCTTTAGAACTACTGTTTGTAGACACGATCTGAAAATCCGACAAATTTTTTGCTAGCTATCATTTATGCCATTGCGATGGTCATCCTCACT
>JBGCEN010000108.1:0-10754 GCA_045106435.1 Rhodothermales bacterium | reverse complement strand
AGGTGCATTGTGCGCCCTTTTTGCCCATATCTGCGTTCCTTTTTGCGCCCGATGCGCTGCATCGAACACAAAAAGCGCCTTGATTTGAACAAAAATTGCTGCAAATGCAATCTCGGCCATAGATCGTAGACAGGTTCTAAGAGGAATCGCTGAGGAATTGATTCCGGCTCTTGATCATATTAGAATGATCGGATACAACGCGTATTACCTTACTATTCGTAGAGAAAGCAGTCGGTTACGGATGTCAATCATGCAGCAGATGTGCAGCAGATGTGTGGCAAATTTGGACAGTACCAATCGCCGGCTTACGATAAGATCTGAAGTGTGGGTGCATTTGACACCAATCCTGAGTGGTTGGCGTGTTGCTGCAGACGGGATGGCACTCATCAGTGATCCGTTCAGAGATGGGGTTCTAACTTTTGAAAAAACCTTTCAAAAACGCGCCTACAAGAAAAGCGCAGCAGAATTGAACTGCGGCGCAAGTTTCTTCTTATACAAATGTCTGCTTATACAAGCGCTTCGTTTTGTTAAACGTAAAGAGCGCTTAAGCCATAATTAAAGCAGCCGCTACCAGTATACAGGAAAGCACGATAGCAAGGAGGACATAGACCACATGAGAAAAGGGTGTGGTATCATGCAAGTACGGTGCATTGTGGTCTTCTTCCTGGAGTGGGGGTCTTGGTGAAGAGATCGTTTCAGTATTAGACATATTGGTACTGGCCGGCGTTTCAGTCGGCGTCATGGTGAATGGAAAAGTGGGGGCAATGGCAAATAGTACGAATAAAAGTTGCGGGATGCAGGATGAAGATAGCTAAAACAGCGTACCCATGCCCGATTCTGGATTCGATTTAGTGCGTATTTGCACCTTCAACCCACTGGATAGCATGTTGTAAGAGCTCTGTTGCGTTTTGTAAATCAAGCTTGTTCTTAATACGCGCCCGATAAGATTCAACGGTTTTCACTGATAGATGTAAACGCTCTGCTATTTCCCGGGTGGCTATTCCGTGTCCTGTTAATTCAAACACCTCCAGTTCCCGATCACTCAATAACTCAAAAGGAGAGTTACTTGACGTATTTTTGCCAGATAACATCCCCATGAGCAGGCGTTCATTGATTTCCGGGCTCACGTAAATACCGCCCATCAGTATTTTATTGACGGCTTCAACAATCACTTCGCCGGCTTCCAGTTTCATTATGTACCCCCTCGCGCCGGCCCGAATCGCACGCTCCGCGTAGAGCGCTTCATCGTGGCGTGATACCACAATGATCTTTAGACCAGGATTGAAAACCTGGAGATGTTTGATGAGCTCTAGCCCGCTCATTCCTGGAAGCGAAATATCAATAACCGCTACATCCGGATTGCTCTCTTCCAGTTTTTCGAGTGCTTCTTCAGCACTTTCCGCCTGGGCGCATACATCCAGACCGCCTTCCATCGAAAGCGTTAATGCCAGGCCCTTTCTCATGAGCGGATGGTCATCTACTATAAGTACTTTTTTCTTCATCGCTGCATCAAGTTTTGACGTTTCTGAAAATCACTGCTATTTATTAACAAGTAGCGTGCATGTGACAATTGTGCCATTGGTTGACCCTTTGCTCACTTTTAAGCTCGCGCCAATCACATTTGCCCTGTGTTGCATAATGCGTAGTCCCATGCCCGGGCTATTTGTGAGCTTGAAATCGATGCCTACGCCGTTGTCTTTAATACGGACCCTTATCTGATCTTCATTTCCCGCAATCGCAACGGAAATATGCGAAGCTTTGCTGTGTTTCGCAGCATTACCCATTGCTTCTTGAATGATGCGGAAGATATGCGTGTTGACATTTGCCGGTATATCAGGAAGGTTGCCAGATTCCTCATAAGTGCATCGCAGGCCATAAAGACGCTCGATGTTGTTATTTATGCGAAATACTGCTGCTTTAAGTCCACCTCCTTCAAGCTCTATTGGCACAAGCGTTCTGGAAATAGCTCTCGCCTGTTCATCCGCTGATTTAATCAAATCCACCACTTCGAATAACTGATCTGCCTCCTTATGGGCATTTGCCTGCATGCCTTTTGCCAGATTTTTGGTAATGAGGCCTATACCAGTTAGCATCTGGCCCAGTCCGTCATGAATATCGTGACCAATGCGCCGGCGTTCTTCCTCGCTGGTGCGGAGTAATTCAACTTCTAGTTCACGCCGTACGGATATGTCGCGAATGATACCCGTGTATGTACGTTGATTGTCGTGATTGATTTCACTCACGGCCAACTCCATAGGGAATATCTCTCCGTTTTTGCGAAGCCCCCGCACTTCTCTACCAATACCTATGATTTTTCGATGATTCGTTTCGTGGTAACTGTTTACATAGGTATCGTGCTCTTCATGGTAAGGAGATGGCATCAGTATGTTGATGTTTTTACCAATCACCTCTTCTTCTGCATACCCGAAAATTTCTTTTGCTGCACGATTGTAAGATTGAATAATGCCTGCTCTGTTTATCGTGATGATCCCGTCTACCGTCGTATTTAATACGGCCAGTGCATTTTTTCTATTGGTCTTCAGGGCATCTTCAATGCGATATCTTTCTCTGCGCTGTTTGGCTCTTTGTGCAATAAACCACAGCCGGCGCTTAAGCAGATTGCTGTCAAAACCAGTGTCATTACCAGGGAGTTGGACGATGTCGTCTAAACAAGACATGTCTACATCTGAAAATGTTACGGTGTTATCATAATCTGTGATGGCAACAAGAATGGCCGTAGTGAGCTGGTCTTTGCATAGTTTTTTTGCGAGCGCCAGTACAGAGTCATTGATATTTGCAAAAATGATGAGCAGAGGAGGGCGTGATTCAATTTCTGCGTAGATATCTGCCGGCTTGTCAATTTCTACAACGTCAAACCCCCATTCTTTTTGAATGAGTGCAATCTCTTTTTGAAGATGATTATTTGTATCGCCAATAATAAGACAGCTCACTGTGTACCTTCAAAAGTAGAATATCTTCGGTGTTTGTGGGTATAACGTAGTGGAAAACTTGAAATGTATCTATTGAGAGAGACGTAACGCAGGGGTGCCGGCCTCTTTCTTCTAAGCCAGCCCCTGATGATAGCTTGCTTTCAAGCTGATTCTCTGGTGCCGTAAGGATTAAGACGTAGCCAGTATAGGTATCCCTGTTGTAGGGGGGTGTATGGCGATTGCTTATAATTTTGTAGTGGATTCCCTTACACGAGTGACAGGGGGGGAAATACTTTCATATCACCGGTATTGTGATACAAAATCAGGATTCCGTTGATCGTTTGTTTTTGTAGATAACCACCGTGCAATACGCCTGCCGGACAACGCGTTCTGCAACGCTGCCCAAAATAAGATGCCGGATGCCCGTAAGGCCGTAGGTAGGAATTACGATGAGATCCGCATCCGATTCCTTTGCAAAAGCACAGATCTCATCCGCAGGGCGTCCATCCAATAAATGGGTTTCAATGCTTATTGTGCTGTTTTTCCGGTGAGGTTGCACAAGTTTTTCCAGGGCTTCACCGGCCTGCTTCCTGATATCTGGGACCTGTCCGTAGAGCATGAGCGCGCCGGCGCCATAAAAGGACGGAAATGTCGGCTCTTCAAATACATGCACAATATCTACCGCTGCCCGTTGTATTTGTGCAAGTTCAACGGCGTAGTTCAACGCTTCATTTGCAATATCTGAAAAATCTGTTGGGACGAGAATGCGATTTACTTTTATCATAATGTTTTTCTGATCTGTGTCAGACATTGCTGCTTATTTGCTGGTTTGACTTTAGTGTCTGGCTATGCCGCTTGAACCGCATTGTTTTCTTCAAGCAGTGATTTCCCGAAGGGTTTGATGGTCATTACAGCACAGGGTGCTTTTCGATTTAGCTTCTGGGCTACACTGCCAAGTAGAAACCGCTTAAAGCCGGTGAGCCCGTGGGATGCAAGTAAAATGAGGTCCACAGCATTTTCCTCAGCAAAGTATGTAATCTCGTTGGCTGGATTCCCAATGAGCGTTTGGATGTCTCTTTCTAGATCATCATCGAGATACTCGTCGGCAAGTATTTTGAGTTCTTTATTCGATTTATCTTTTAAGGGCATCGTTGAAGTAAATGACATCGCCTCAACCCCGTAGACAACAGGAATGATCGTCTCTTCAATGGCGTGTACAAGGGATATTTTAGCATTCCATAGCCGCGCAAGTTCGTTTGCATAACGAAGCGCTTCAATCGAAAACGAAGAGAAGTCCATCGGGATAAGAATGTGTTTGATGGTGTTTTTTTCCAGCGTGCTTGCCTCGTTTCTTAGCGTCAATACCGGACAATGGGCATTACGGATGACACATTCTGCTGTACTGCCTAGAAACAAGCGCCTCGGGCCTCTTCTGCCGTGGCTACCCATGACGATTAAGTCAATGTCATGTTTTTCTGAATATTCCAGAATCGCATTGCACGCTGAACTATCCGTGGCGTCAGCTTGAATGATCAGGTCGTGATTTGCTTTTGGAGGATGAATGACTTGTTCTGCTGCTGAAGAGGATGAAATGTCTTCTTCTTCCAGATCTGCGAGTACGTGTTGAAGTGCAGGATATTCATCGGCTTGCTTGATGCGGGTATGAAAAGCGTGTATTTCTGCATCAAAAAGCGTAGCAATTTCTCCTGCATGCGTAAATGCCCTTTCTGCACATGCTGAAAAGTCTGTCGGGAATAAGATTTTTTTAATATTCAACATAGCGACGGATGGTTTAAGTTGCGTTGTATGGAAGATGAGCGTGCAGTGTACATCTGATGCAGTAAGAATCAGGTACCGTGCAAATCAGGAGGCTGCGGCTTGAGTGTTTTCTGTAAAAGACGAGTAGGGCTTTTGGGATGTAAGCCTGTCTTTGACAGTAATGACTGGACAGGTTGCCAGTCTTACGACGCGCTCAGCAACGCTTCCCAAAACTGCTCGATCTAGCCCCGCAAGGCCATGTGTTGAGATCACGATCAAATCATGTCCTTTGGTTTTTGTGCAATTCACAATTTCCTTGACAGGATGGCCACTGAGAATTGTAAAGGTGGCCTCTACCTCAGGGCCCGGCAAGTTTGCGTAGATCTTTTGTATCTCTGTAAGAATTTTTTCTTGCAGATTGGGTTGGTTTATATAAATGGATGGGATATCAGCGTGGTAAAAAGAAGGGTGCAGTTTTTCTTCAACGACGTGGATCACATCAATTGTGGCAGAGAAGGACGCGGCTAGTTCTTTTGCATAGGAAAGCGACAGGAATGCATGATTTGAGAAATCAAAGGGGACCGCAATAGTATTGAGGCGTTCAGCAAGCGATAAAAATTCAAGTTCTTCAGTGACCGTAAATACGGTACATGGCGCGAGTCGAACCACTTCCTCAGCTACGCTCCCCATGATCTTCCGTGTTAGTCCACGCCGGCCATGCGTGCCTAGCACAACCAGATCTATCTTGTTGTGTTTGCAATATTCGATAATTGCCGGCGCAGCGGCGACGTCCTGCAAGATTGTATAGCTTATGGATTCAATTTCGGATTTCTTGAACCCCTGCTTTTCTATACTTTTTTCGATGTCAGCCTGAAGCGCTTCCCGAAAAAGCTGTGCTTTGGTTTTGTTAATTTGGCCGGGGAAATTGGTCGAGCCATACAATACTTCAACGTGTAAAAAATGAAGATTTGCCTTGTTTTCTACGGCGAACTCGATGCCATAATCAAGCGCGCAATTTGAACCATTGGAAAAGTCATGAGCGACTAAAATGTTAGCATTTTTTTCCATGAGCCTGATCTGATGATGTTTAGAAATTGTATCTGATCAAGAGTACGTGGATTGGTGGGTTTTTTATGGGAGTACTACCCTGCAGTTTGGGGCAGGCGAAGTGTATTTTTTTTGTAGGTCGATCCCCTACATGCCGGCGTCTTCATTCATGTAAGCCGGTGCAACCGCAGGTGGTCTTGGGAATAACAAATGGATGGCCACAGATAATCACTGATTTAGTTTTGCTTTTCTGTGTGGCGTATCGATATTCTGTATTACGTTTGATTTTAAAAAATTCAAATTCGCCTATGCGTGAGCCTGATCATACATTTCTGAAATTATCTGCCTACTACATAAGGGAGCACTATGGCCCGAAAATTTTTCGATGCCTTGAAGAAATGAATGAAGATCAAGTCTGGTGGCGCCCCAACGCTGAGTCGAACAGCATCGGCAACCTGGTTTTACATCTTTGTGGGAATGCGCGGCAATGGATTGTTAGTGGGGTCGGAAATAAAGAAGACATCCGCGAAAGACAGCAGGAATTCAATGAGCTTGGGCCATTGCCTTTGGAGGTGCTGAAGCATAAAATAGAGAGGACGCTTGAGGAAGTATGTAATGTTATTTTACATGTAGAGGAAGAAGAGTTGCTGGAGTTTAGGTCTATACAAGGCAATAAAGTGACTGTTATGGAGGCCATTTACCATGTGGTTGAACATTTCTCTATGCACACTGGCCAGATTATTTATATTACAAAGCTTCATCAGGGAAAAGACTTGGCTTTCTATAAAATAACCGACGATGGTGAGGCATATCCTCAGTGGTAAAGTACTTGTAGCATGTTTGTTTTCTGACCAGAAATTATGAGTCATATAGCTTACATCCAACGGTTGTTCAAGTATAACGATTGGGCAAATAGAGCCGTTTTGAGCTCGTTACAAAACAGTGATCGATTACCGGCATCTTCTTTACAAAGAATGGCGCATATTCTTGCTGCCGAACACGTGTGGTTTCAGCGGTTGCGAAACGAACCAATACTTGTACCGGTCTGGCCGGCATGGGAGCTAGACGAGATTGGTGTCGAGATAGACCAAATGAAAGAAGGATGGGAATCTTATCTGAGCACGTTGACTGAGCTCGATTTGTCGACGCAAATTAAATATGCCAATACGAGCGGCAAGTTGTTTGACAGCCGGCGCGATGACATCATGCAGCATGTAATTGCGCATGGTGCGTATCATCGAGGGCAAATCGCGAGCGACCTTCGTGCCGGGGGTGGTACACCTGCTGTAACTGATCTCGTATTTGCGTTTCGCGACAAGCTGATTTGAAGGCGTTTTTAGCCGTTAGTATCTAGAAGAATGTTTGGGCATGGTTGTTCTTATTGCGCGGCCAAAAAGAATCAAAAAGGCCGCCCATCAAATAAATACACGCTTTTATCCCCAATCGCACATTCCATACCCAGGACCTGTTATGCTGCGTCATCATCTTGTATTACTGCCACAAGACCCTGGCTAAACGCTTCGATAAAAGTCCACCGCACAACGCCACGCACTTGATGGGATATCCCCGCACACTTCCTGGTCGGTTTGTCCAGGCCTGGTATAGATAACGAAACCTGCGAATAGTACTTGAACAAAAGACTGAAAACTGATCACTGAGAACTGTCAACTGTTGCCGTGGTTGTTTTTGCCTACAAAAAATACAGGGTTTTGCCCTGTTGTAAGTTCTTGGGATTATGGCGAAGATTACTAGTGCACGCAGGTACAGGTAACATCTTGTAATGTATACCTGGAATTACGCCCGCCTCGGTTCGTTTGAATTGGGGTGGGCGTTTTAGTTTTGGGCATCTTTCTACAAATTCTATATATTGTTGGATGTTACGCGTAACAAACATGCCGGCGATGGCTTAAACACTTGGCTGGGTGCGCTTTTCTTGTCCTCTCAGCGAGAATCGGGTCGTCGGTAAAAGGAAATAATATTAGGAATTGGGTTTTAAGAGGTTAAGAAATGGCAGCTTTTGGTAATCGTCGCGAATTCATGAAAACGACCGCTGCGGCTGGTTTAGGCCTCAGTGTGAGTGGGAGTTTACCCGCAATCCATAAAGGTATATCACCCAACGAAAAAGTTGTTGTTGCCGTAATGGGTGTGAAAGGCAGGGGCGGTGGACTTGCAAATACATTTGCGTCCCTTCCAGGATCTGAAGTTGCTGTTATTTGCGATGTCGATGAGAACGTAATCGGAGAATGCATCAAGGATGTGACGGACCGTCAGGACAAGAAGCCTGAGGCGGCAACAGATATCCGTAAAGTACTGGAACGTGATGATATCGATGCCATTGTGATTGCAGCTCCGGATCACTGGCATGCACCTGCTGCATTAATGGCAATGCAAGCCGGCAAACATGTTTACCTTGAAAAACCTTGTAGTCACAATCCACGGGAAGGTGAGTTGCTGATACAAGCCCAGAAGAAATACAACAAAGTTGTTCAGATGGGTACACAGCAACGGTCAGGACCTCGGTCTATCGAGCTCGTTGAGGCCATCCATGATGGGATTATTGGAGATGCATATTTCGCCAAAGCCTTCTATTCCAATACGCGAGGCTCTATTGGTCGCGGTAAAACAGCTCCGGTGCCTGCAGGATTAGATTATGATTTATGGCAGGGGCCGGCGCCACGTGTGGATTTCAAAGATAATATCATCCACTACAACTGGCACTGGTTCTGGCATTGGGGAACGGGAGAAGCCTGTAATAATGGTACCCATGAAGTGGATGTGTGCCGTTGGGCATTAGATGTTGACTACCCATCTCGCGTTATGTCTACGGGCGGCCGTTATCATTTTGATGATGACTGGGAGTTTTACGATACCCAGATCATGTCTTTTGAATTTGAAGGCGGGAAAAGTATCTCGTGGGAAGGACGTAGTTGTAACGGACATCAGTTCTTTGGCAGAGGCCGTGGATCAACGATTCATGGAACGAATGGTACAGCTTTGGTTGATCGTGATGGATACATCATCTTCGATCACAAAGGCAAAGAAATCAAACGCAATATGAAGAGTGAGGCGACTGATCAGCTGAATACGATCGGTACCGGCGACCTCACCGATTACCATATTGATAACTTCTGCAAAGGCATTCGCGATGGCGCGAAACTAAACACCCCGATTGATGAAGGTCACAAGAGCGTGCTGCTTTGCCACTTGGGTAACATTGCGCAGCATACAGGGCAAGTCCTGGAGTGCAACCCTGAAAATGGACACGTTTACGACAAAGACGTGATGGAGAAAATGTGGGGCCGTACGTACGAGCCTGGTTGGGAAATGAAAGTTTGATAATGCCGAGTGACGAGTGGCGAATGCCGAGTTATTTACAAATTCGGCATTCGAACCTCGTCACTCGAATTTTATAATCCTATGAAGCGCATCCTTATTCTGCTATGCTATCTCCTCTTATCTCAGGGATGCAGTGAAGCAGAAGCTCCTCTGCCTGCGCAAGTCGATTTTAATTTTCACGTCAAGCCTATTTTATCGGACCGGTGTTTCAAGTGCCATGGTCCGGATGACAACACAAGGGAAGCAGGACTTCGATTTGACACAAAAGCCGGCGCATTTGCAGCGATAGACAGCGCGGGTACACAATACGCGATCATCCCCGGCAACCCGGCCCAAAGCAAGCTGGTCGAACGTATTCATCATCAGGACCCTGATGAACGTATGCCGCCCCCGGATGCCAATCTACCGCTAACGTCCTATGAAAAGAGATTGTTAGAACAATGGATTGCTCAGGGTGCTGAATGGAAACAGCACTGGTCGTTAATCCCACCGGAAAAACCCACCTCGCCCGAAGTTGAAAACAGCGCATGGCCTCAAAATGCAATCGATGCATTTATTTTAGCACGCATCGAACAGCAAGGCTTTGAGCCGGCGCCTGCCGCGTCAAGAGAAAAATGGATACGTCGGGTCTTTTTTGATTTAACCGGGCTGCCACCAACGCTGAGCGCAATAGATAATTTCCTCTCGGATGATGCCCCTGATGCGTTTGAAAAAGTGGTGGATAGCTTGTTAGCTTCTTCGGCGTTTGGCGAACGCATGGCTGTCGAATGGCTAGACCTGGCCCGGTATGCTGATACGCAGGGACATCATCATGATTTTGAACGCAATATGTGGCCCTGGCGAGACTGGGTTGTTGAGGCGTTTAACAAAAACATGCCGTACGATCAGTTTGTGACCTGGCAATTGGCCGGCGATCTTTTACCCAACGCAACGTATGCGCAAAAGCTGGCTACTGCGTTTAACAGAAATCATAAGATCACGCAGGAGTGTGGTGTTATAGAAGAGGAGTTTCGCGTTGAATATGTTGTAGATCGAACAAACACGTTTAGCACGGCATTTCTTGGCTTAACTATGGCGTGTGCTCAGTGCCATGATCATAAGTATGATCCGCTCTCTCAGAAGGAATATTACGAGCTCTTCAGCTTTTTTAACAACGTTCCTGAGCGCGGCCGGTGGCCACATGCAGAGAAAACGGCAGCTTCGCCTAACTTGCCTTTGCCAGAAGCACAACTCGCAGAGACGCAGAAATACATCGCGGACTTACTGGAGCGCAGGGATACATTGTCAACACCCTTGGAAGACGATTTTGGCACCTGGGAAGCCGAGCTTAATGCGTTAACGTATCCTGTGATGGTGATGGCCGAAATGGATACACTGCGTCCTGCATATGTTCTGGCTCGCGGGGTGTATGATGCCCGGCAGGAGCGGGTGTACCCCAATACGCCGGCACAAATATTACCTTTCTCTGACGACCTACCCGCCAATCGATTGGGGCTGGCTCAATGGTTATTTGAAGACAATCATCCTTTAACTGCCCGTGTAGCCATTAATCGCTACTGGCAACTCATCTTTGGTGCCGGCATTGTACGTACGCCGCAGGATTTTGGTAGCCAGGGTGCATTACCCACACATCCCGCGCTGCTGGATTGGCTGGCCGTTTCATTTCAGGAGTCGGGATGGGAT
>JBGCEN010000107.1:0-35298 GCA_045106435.1 Rhodothermales bacterium | reverse complement strand
TACCGACTCACAGACTCCTCAAAAACCTGAGTCCGTCTTTTGCGATTGATTCAGCATCGCCGGGGTCTCGCCAGATGCAACAGGCGCGGGCGATGGATTCTACGCTGGTGGAAAACGATTCGATGACGATGTCGCCGGCGTATTTGATTTCAACGAGGGCGTTGTGGATCTCGGTCCAGGGAATCGTGTCTTGCCCGGGAGTGCCACGATGATTGGCGCTGGCGTGAAAGTGCGCGAGGTGTTTGCCGGCGGTGTGGACGGCTCCGCTAAAACTCTGCTCTTCGATGTTCATGTGGAAAGAATCCAGATGAATCTTGAGGGCTGGATGATTTACGGTCTCTACCATCTCCACGGCTTGCGCTGCTGTATTCATGAAGTCCGTCTCAAACCGATTGAGCACCTCCATCCCAATCGTTATATCCAATGATTGTGCATGCTCGCAAAGCACGCTTAAATTCCCCGCGACCAAATCCCAATGACGCGCTTTCTCGTCAGCCGAATAGCCCACAGCCCTGCCCACAGCAGAATAAAGGGGCCCACAGAATAGGATTGAGCCATAGGCCGGCATCATGTCCATCACCTGCCTGGTGTAATCCAGTGCGGCTTGCTGCTCCTTCTGCGAACCCCTGAGGTCGCGTCCCGGCCCGTAGGCCCCACAGGTAATCAAATGTGAGAGGCCGCTTTCCTGAAAGGCAGTAGCCACCGATGCACCATCAACAAGCGCAGGATCTTCCACAGCTATTTCAGCACAATCAAAGCCCCAATCTGCAAACTTGCTGAGTAACCCCAGATGTTCATTGGCCAATGGTGAGCAAAACAAGAATGTATTAATGCCCAGTTTCATAAAAGAATTACCCCTGTTTTTATAACTCTTGTGTGCTTATATAGCCTCCTGCACAATTACATCAAGGGCTCGGTTTTCATAAGAAGAAGACTAGGGGGAAAGCAACCCTCCTTTCTTCCCTTCACCCTATCAATTTGTACCCGTCATTATAATTTTTCATTAGACAATGTATGATGTCAGTTCGGGATAAGACCCTTAACAATTAGACTCAGCGCATTCTTTTTGTCACCCTGAACTTGTCAAAGGGTCCATTCAAGGCTTAATACAGTTGAGATGGCGCAATGAATTCCATGGATCACACAATCAAGTTGGGTACAGGCTCCTCAATTCGTTCAGGATGATGTTTACGCTTCGCAAAAATACTTCGCGTTTCCCAGCATGATGGGACAAGATACTTGTGTTAGAAACTGTCAAAGCCTCTTTTTAGCGCCACCAAGGTCTTTTTCGATTATTTATACGTCTCGGTTTACCAACCAGACATGGATAACTTAAACGGCGAAGACTCAAAAGGTATGTCTAACATCGAGATAGCGCTTAAGAACCCTTCAAAATTGGACATTCCTTGATCGGTGTTCGATATTCGAGACTTTGTCCAAAAGGACAAAGTCGAGCTTAGTTTCCATCAGATTTTAATTCACGATTCAGCCAGGCCCGGGCGAAACGCCAATCGCGACGCACCGTGGGGACTGATAGATCGAGGACCTTTGCTACCTCTTCATGATTTAAACCGCCAAAATATCTGAGTTCAACCACCTTGCTTTGCCGCTCATTGAATTCTGCCAATTTGGTAAGCGCTTCATCCAGTGCCAGGATGTCTTCCGATCGCGACTCCTGTATGACAAAGTCTTCCAGGAAAGTCTCAGGAGCAACACCACCGCCTCGCTTCTCCGCCTGTTTTTGTTTGGCGTGATTAATCAGAATGCGGCGCATTACCAGAGACGCAACCCCGAAGAAATGCGCCCTGTTTTGCCACGATACTTTGTCCTGACCAATTAGCTTGAGATACGCCTCGTGCACAAGCGCTGTTGTATTCAGCGTGTGATTTGATCGCTCACTGACTAGATATCGGTGTGCTCTTTCGTGTAAATCATTGTAGATGAGTGGAATAATGGCATCTACTGCCGATGAATCGCCGGCTTCTATGTCTGATAATAAACGCGTAATGTCTTTTTCAGAGGTAGACATCTGTTCGGGAATAAGGTGAGTCTACTAGTATTTCGTCACTGAATTACCTGAATACGCAGAAATAAGAATATAAATCTTTGCAATATATGTATCTGCGAATTGCCTGTCTCAAAGCTTCAAACACTGAAAAAGGCACCAGTCAAAGGATTTTAGTATTCATTGAGCGCTTGTGTTTACTTCAAGCTTTGAAGAATTAGACAGAAAGTCGTGGTAGTACGTATTTATTATACGGTGAAAGGTTGAAATTCTGATACGAATCGTACAACTTCTCAAGCATAACCTACCCGCTACATCTTGAATTGATTGTGGTGCCTTGAAAATGAATTCGCCCATATGAATAAAATAACGAAAGACGTACTGGGTTGTTTGGCAGTGCTCGCTCTGGGCGGATTACTGGCCCTGGTACTGTGGTACTTATCCGCTGCAGGATAGGTGATTGATTGTGTGCCATGTATATTTGCCCGTTGAGTTGCCTTTTGTGGTCGCAAACCAGTGTTCTCTTAATATATCACTGTGACATACCGTTGGCATCTGGCAGCGATACTATAAGAGCATTCTTCTTCTCAAATCAAATGAAAGCATGAAGCTCGGATATACCATTGTCTATGTAGCAGATGTGGCCGCTACTACAAAGTTCTACCATACGGCCTTTGGACTGGAAACGCGATTTGTCCATGAAAGCGGGGATTATGCGGAATTAGCAACAGGAGACACCGCTCTCGCATTTGCGTCCTTTCAATTAGGAGATGCAAACTTTTCTGAAGGATATCTCCGTCTCAATGAATTAGACAAGCCGGCTGGTTTTGAGATTGCTTTCACAACCGATGATGTACCCAAAGCCGTTCAAGATGCAGTAGCCGCCGGCGCAAAATTGATAGCTGAACCTGTGGTAAAACCCTGGGGGCAAACTGTCGGATACGTACAAGCCCCTGATGGAATGCTAATCGAACTCTGTACCTCCATGTCCTGAAGTGAACTGCAATAACGTGCCTAAACCACTCGAAACTTGCTATTCGTAACTCGTAACTACCATGTTGGGCACTTTGGGGCGATAATTGCGCATTATCTAATAAGCCCGGGAAATTCTCAAATTGGACTATTCTCCAAAGCCCTAGAATAACTACCATGGATGAAGCAAGTATTCGCCGATTTATCGAGCGTGGCAAGGAAAAGATCTTGTCTAGCGAACGGCCACTGCCGGCCATGTTCAGTGGAAAAAAAGCACTTCAACTGGCAGAGGTGAAGCAGCAACCCCCGCCGTTGAACATCAAGGCCGGCCTGGAGCCTTTTGATCAACCACTCGATGCCATGAAGGCCAGACACTTATTACGTCGTACACAGTTTGGCGCGCCCCTCGATCAGGTCAATGCGCACATTGGCATCAATTCATCTCAAGCGGTTGACGACATCCTTGCCGCAGCGCTTGATACGGTTACAACGCCGTTTCCAGAAGCACCTGAATGGGTCGATGCAATCCCGCCTTTTAATGGGACACAGGAAGAGCAGGATGCCTTTGTCGAAAACAATATCCTGTGGCTTTATGAACTGCAAAACGAATGGTTTGTGCTGCTAACTTCGATTGGATTACGAGAGCGGATGACGCTCTTTTGGCACAATCACTTTGTGACGCAATACGACGATTATTTCTTTGCAACGCATGCCTATCGATATTTAAAATTGCTGCGTGAAAATGCATTTGGCAATTTTAAAGATTTTGTGCGCTCGATAGGTAAAGATCCTGCGATGCTCGAGTATCTGGACAGTAACACAAATCGCAACGGGGAGCCCAATGAAAACTATGGGCGTGAGCTGCTCGAATTGTTTACAATGAGCCCGAAAGATAAAGACGGGAATGACAATTATACGCAGCAGGATATCGTTGAGGCTGCTCGTGCGCTTACTGGCTGGATTATCGATTATTTGAACAATGTGGGCTTTTTCAACGAAGCCCGTTTTGATGACGGCGAGAAAACCTTCCTTGGGCAGACGGGCAACTGGGGATATGATGATGTCGTTGATATCATTTTTGCCGAGCGGGGAGACGAAACCGCTTATTTTGTGTGCGAGAAGTTGTACAAAGAGTTTGTATACGCTGTGCCAGATCCTGTCATTGTCGAAGCCCTTGCAACCGAACTGGTTAATCAGAATTATGAGATTCAGCCAGTATTAACGCTGCTCCTTAAAAGTGCTCATTTCTTTGATGATGAAGTTGTTGGATCACGGCTTAAAAGTCCCGTTGAGATGTTGGCCGGCATGCCAGGCGAGGTGGGTCGCTCCCTGAACGACGAGCAATTGCTTTTCTTACGGCAAGCTGCTGCATTTCTACAACAAGATCTCCTGAATCCTCCGAATGTAGCCGGGTGGCCCGGTTACAGAACCTGGATTTCAACAACTACATATCCCATTAGACTGCTGCTCTCAGACTTAGTGCTTTTTGGCAACAACGGAGAAGACCTGACCGATCTGGTATCTGTTGCCACTCAGTTCGCCGAAGCATCAACGCCGAATGCCGCTTTTGAACTGCCCATAGCACTTGCAGAATACATGCTGCCCATTCCACTTGATACGCTGGATATCGGTGTGGTTACAGACGAATTTGGTGGAGACCTTGTCAACTTCCCCATTCCGGAAGAAGTAATGAACGGGCCGGCTTATGCAATCAATCTATCCAAGATTTTTCTAGCAGGCGTCCCATGGTATGAATGGGATGTCAATGCAGATTTTGCGCCTATCCTGCTCGCCCTATACGCGCGCTTCCTAACCCAGCGCCCGGAATTCCAATTGGTGTAGCCAAAACTAACACGGCTTCAAACTTTTCTTTTTTGACTTTTGACTTTTGACTTTACCAGATCCTATGTGCAAAAAAACTACTGTAACAAAGAATCGCCCCCGTTATGGCAGCCGGCTCGAAGATGGTACAGCACACATGGTAGACCACGTTGCATGGTCTCGTCGTGATTTTCTTTCAGGCCTTGGTACTACGCTGGCCGGCGCTTTTATGCTGGCAGGTACACCCATCCGCGCTTTCGCTGAATCGCCGCTCATTAAAGAACTCAGGAATCAGAATAGCAATCGGGTGCTGGTGTTGATCCAGTTGGGCGGAGGAAACGATGGTCTCAATACGGTTGTGCCTTACGAAAACGATCTATACTATCAGGAGCGTCCATCAATAGCCATTGATAAGCAGACAGCTCAGTCGTTTAGTGTAGGGCAAGACATGGGACTGCACCCATCCTTGTCATTTTTTAACACGGCATTTCAGGATGGAAATATGGCCCTGTTGCAAAACGTAGGTTATCCTGATCCGAACCTGTCACATTTTCGGTCAACCGACATATGGCTGACAGGTAGTGATAGTAATGAAGTGGTTCAGTCTGGTTGGCTCGGCCGTCATCTAGGTCAGGAATATCCAGACTTTGAAGAGGATCGGCCTGATTTCCCGCTGGGTGTGCAGATCGGTGGCGTTTCATCTTTGATCTTTCAGGGGCCGGCGACAAACATGGGCATGTCGCTCATTAGTGCCGACTTTTTTGAGCGTCTCGCCGAGGAAGGGCAGCTTTATAGCCTGGAGGGACTACCATCTGCAGCTTATGCTGATGAAATGGCTTATGTGCGAACCGTAGCAAATGATTCGTTTATCTATGCCGGCGCAGTACAAGAGGCTTCTGCCCAAGGCACAAATGCTGTCGAATACCCCGGAGGGAATCCACTATCCGAAAACCTTTCAATTGTTGCCCGGCTAATTAAAGGCGATCTGGGTGCCCGAATTTATCACGTTACGCTGGGCGGATTTGATACACACGCCAATCAGGGGAATACGCATGCAAATCTGCTTCGAAATCTGTCGGAAGCTGTAGACGTGTTTTTACAAGATATCGCTACAGATGGTAGGGAAGAGGAGGTGATGTTGATGACTTTTTCTGAATTTGGCCGGCGTGTAGGACAGAATGGTTCGTTTGGCACCGATCATGGTACAGCGGCCCCATTGTTTATACTGGGCAATGGTGTAGCAGGCGGCCTGTTTGGCGGCGCACCTGTTTTGGATGATCTGGACGATGCCGGTAACATGAAATTCGACATCGATTTCAGAACAGTATATGCCACAGTTTTGCAAGATTGGTTTGGGATTTCACCGGCGGTCGTGCAAGACGCCTTACTCGGCCATGAATACACGTCTTTGGGCTTTGTGGAAGATCCAAGTGAGCCGGTTGGCACAGATCAACCTGAGGCCCCCGGAGCGTTTACGTTGACGCAAAACTATCCCAATCCATTCACAGGCACCACGACCATTCAGTATGCGCTGGACCAGCCCGGTCAGGTACGGTTGGAAGTGTTTGATGTGGAAGGGAGACGTATAGCCTCATTGGCGGAAGGAACGCAGCCTGCTGGACAACACAGTGTGGCGTTTGATGCCAGCCGGCTCCCGAGCGGAACGTACTTATATCGATTGGTAAGCCCTAATGGAATACAATCGCGAAAAATGATTGTGTTGCGTTAGGCTGTCAGATATCACGAGTACGAAAAGTCAAGTAGATTCAAGCGAGGTCCATTTTGTTTACACGGCATTAGTAAACAAATACTGAACATTTTTTCCTTGTTTCAATGCATGATTAAATGGAAATGAGCATATTGTATTACTCAAATCTGTCTATCCAATCGAGGATGTCATGAAAATTCTAATCTCTGCGATGCTATTTCTCGGGTTGTCAGTCACTATGCCGGCTGCAATACCAACCATAACATTTGATGATGATGACATCGATATAACCGAATGGAAGGTGCCCTGGGATGATACGCGTCCGCGCGATCCCTATGTGGCGCCTGATGGGAAAGTTTGGTTCTGTGGCCAGAAAGGGGATTATATTGCGTACCTCGAACCTGAATCAGGGGAGTTCAAAAGATTCGAGATACCCAAAGGGTCACATCCGCATAACCTTATCATCGATGAAAAGGGGATGGTGTGGTATGCCGGCAACCGGAATGCGCACATCGGCAAACTGAATCCAAAAAATGGAAAGGTTGAGCGGTATCCGATGCCGAACCCAGCAGCGAGGGATCCGCATACGCTCGTTTTTGATCAGAAGGGAGATATCTGGTTTACCGTGCAAGGAGGAAATTTTGTTGGTAAGCTGGAGACGGCTTCTGGCTACGTTGAAGTCATCGAGGTGCCAACCAAAAGATCTCGACCATACGGAATTAAGGTCGATCCCAACAATCGCCCATGGATAGTTTTATTCGGGTCTCACAAAATTATTACTGTAGATCCCGTAACCATGAAACTGGAAGAGATTGAACTGCCGCGCACCGATGCGCGCCCCCGCAGGATGGAAATCACGAGCGATGGGATGATTTGGTATGTAGATTATGCCAAAGGATTTTTGGGCCGGCTGCATCCTGAAACACATGAAGTACAGGAATGGCCCTTGCCAAGCGGTGAAGGATCGAAGCCATATGGTACCGCCAGGGATGACCAGGATCGAATCTGGTTGGTAGAGTCTGGACCAAAACCTAATAAACTGATTGGGTTTGACCCTAAATCGGAAACGTTCTTTAGCAATAAAGCCATTCCGAGCGGAGGTGGAACGGTCAGATATATGTATTTCCATCCAACGACCAAGGAGATCTGGTTCGGTGCAGATACCAATACCATAGGCAGGGTGCGGATTTATCCTCAGACGGAATTGTAGAAAATTGTATTTAAATTCTCCAGCTGTTCCCTTTTAAGAGAGAAGAGGCAAAATGGTAACACTTGTTCCTGCTGTCTTCTTCTCTCTTTCCTCTTTTCAAAGTTACCCATAACTTTGTTTATCGTGTTATAGGAGTACTCTTGGGGCAAATAAGTTATTAGACCGGAAGTAATGCGTATTGTAGCTTTTGTCTCTTGCTTGCTGTTGCTGTTAACGGCGTTGAAGTACCCGGAGAATCCACCGCCGGCGCATACCGGTGGGTTTGGTGAGCCTTCGTGTCATACCTGTCATTTTGATGGGGGGGTAAACGAAGGAGATGGAAGCCTTATCCTTTCAGGGTTGGCAGAAGGATATGATGCAGGCACATCGCACACAGTAGAAGTATTGCTTGCAAAAGAAGAAATGATGCGGGCTGGTTTGCAACTCTCTGCCCGATATGCGAATGGATCAAATGCCGGCGTGCAGGCTGGCACGTTTGTAATGATCAATGACAGACTCACCATCGATACAGAAAACAATATTCAGTATGTACGTCACACCAAGCCGGGGACAAATTTATCAGAAAACGGAAAAGCGAGATGGGCCATGCGGTGGGATGCACCGGAGACGTTTGATAGAGGTGATACAGTGGTGTTTCATCTAGCAGCCAACGCATCTAATGGCGATGACTCTGAGTTTGGCGATTTTATCTATCTGGAAGAAGTGATGGTTAAGGTGCACCCTTAAATCGCTATGGCACCACGAATCACAAAAGAATCGGAGTCATTGCTCCTGCTTATGTAGTTCTTCAGCGCATGCGTGTTGCTTTAAAGTCCCCTTGCTCAAATTCGCCGGCGTGGTAGGAGCCTGAAATGGTATTTCCCTGAAGCCGGCCGAAGTGGTTGATGACAATGCCATCAATGCCGTAGGAAAAAGCAATGTCTTTACCCTGCATCGATCCTTTCAATTGCGCTACATCAAAATACCCCAGATAGTGCCCTGTAACAGTAGAGTCTTGCTGGCTGAGGGTCACCATAACGGTTTCAGTGGCGGCTTCATTCTCGAAGTCGATTTTCCAGACGCCTGAAACATCAGGCGGAAATAGAGAGGGCGCAAGGGTTGTCAGGCCAAGGGCACCAACAAGCAGGAGCGCGCGTAAAGCTGAATACAACATGATCGCATGGGGGACAAAGAACGTTTTGGTGCCGGTATAACAAAGTTCAGGGTGGTGTAGCTCGTGTAGTTGATGCAGCAATATGGGGTAATATATCGCAACAACACCCCACACAAACCAAGAACTATAAACCTGGGACCGTAAACTTTCAACGTGGTGGTCTGGGTAGTGTTAATGATATAGTATAAAATTTAATGGAAATATCAAGGGTTTTGTGAAAAATATTTTTTGATCGGTCTAAACGGGATCCAATCAAGTAGTAAACACGTCCTACGTCGCTCTATTTAAAGATGGGGAGTAAAAGGAGAATTGAGTAGCAGGGACGTATTTAGCAGGATATCGCGAAGTTTCCCAATCTTCTGATAACCAACCGGATTGCAATCTTATGATCATGGGAGAAAAGTTTAAGCTCGGAGATCGAGTCAGAGTTCACCTCTACAACCAGCACGGCCAGTTGTTGGGCGCAGTAGAAGGTACGGTGAGCGACTTTTCGCCGGATACCGAAGTAGCGCCAGGCGTGAAGAAAAATCTTGTTTGGGTTACAGGTATCGACGATTACAAAAGGGCTGATGAGTCGGGCGAACTGCAGGAAGCTGATGAAGGCTGGTTCGCTGATACAGATATAGAAAAGATTAACGACTCAGAGGGGCAACAAATGCCTCGGCTGTTTATGAACTAGATTTGGTTTTAGTGATTAGTTGTTAGTGGTTCGCATTACCAAGTAAATCACTAAGACGAACCATTAAGTAATCAAAAGCTAGTCACGTGGATAATTCCAGTTCAGTAAAGGACGATGTGTCACGTACAAGTGGCCCAAACTTCCTCCGCGCCATAATAGACAAGAACCTGAAAGAAGGTCTCAATGGCGACGCCGTTGTAACTCGTTTCCCTCCAGAACCAAACGGCTACATGCACATTGGGCACGCAAGTTCGGTGTGCCTGAATTTTGGTATTGCCAGAGATTATCCCGGTGGTATAGCGCATCTTCGGTTTGATGATACCAATCCAGATACGGAGGAGATTGAATACGTCGAGTCTATCAAGCGAGATGTTCGTTGGCTAGGATTTGATTTTAAGGACAAGCTCTTCTTCGCTTCAGATTATTTTGAAAAGCTTTATGATTTTGCCATTAACCTGATTGAGCAGGGCAAAGCATATATAGATAGTGAAAGTGAAGAGGAGATTCGTGCACACCGAGGAACGGTTACAGAGGCCGGCGTTGCGAGCAGGTATAGAAACCGCAGTGTAGAAGAAAATCTCGATCTGTTTAAGCGCATGCGTGCCGGCGAATTTGAAAATGGCGCACATGTGCTTCGGGCAAAAATTGACATGGCCTCCAACAATATGCTGTTGCGGGATCCTGTTTTGTACCGCATCAAGCATGCACATCATTACCGCAAAGGGAGCGAGTGGTGTATTTATCCCTTGTATGACTTTGCCCATCCGCTTTCAGATGCAATTGAGGGCATTACGCATTCAATTTGCACCCTTGAGTTTGAAGTACACCGTCCGTTATACGATTGGCTTGTAGATAATGTGCAGGTAGACTGGAATCCCCGACCGCGCCAGCATGAGTTTGCCCGGCGTAATCTGGATTATACCATTGTGAGTAAGCGGAAGCTGCTTCGATTGGTAAATGAGGGCTTTGTGGATGGATGGGATGATCCGCGTATGCCAACAGTTTCTGCACTCCGCCGGCGAGGATATACGCCTGAGTCAATCCAGGCTTTTTGTGATCTTATCGGAATCGGAAAGGCTGAAAACAGGGTGGACATCGCACTGCTGGAATACAGCATCCGTAATGACCTGAATCACAAGGCCCGCCGCGTTATGGGTGTGCTACGGCCGTTGAAGGTGATCATAACAAATTATCCTGAAGGCAAGACTGAAAAGCTTGAAGCTTCTTATTGGCCGCACGACGTGCCGAAAGAAGGGACGCGCGAGGTACCTTTTTCAAGGGAAATCTTTGTTGAGCGGGATGATTTTAAGGAGTCTCCCTCAAAGAAATTCTTCCGTTTGGCTCCCGGCCAGGAAGTACGTTTGCGTTATGCCTACGTGATCAAGTGTGAGGACGTGATCAAGGATGAAGCCGGCGAGGTTGTCGCTTTACATTGTACTTACGATCCTGAGTCGATGGAGGGGGGCGCCAATGCGGATAAAAAGGTAAAAGGGACCATTCACTGGGTTTCCGCTGCGCATGCTGTGCCGGCAGAAGTACGGCTGTACGATCGCTTGTTTTCCGTAGCTGATCCCGAGAAATTTGAGGAAGGCGGAAGCTTTCTGGACAATCTGAATCCCGACTCAAAAGAAGTGCTGACTACTTGTGTTGTAGAACCCAGTCTGGTTGGCACTGAATCGATGATCCATTTTCAGTTTGAGCGTCAGGGATATTTTATCACCGACGAGAAAGACAGCCGGCCGGATAAACTCGTGTTTAATCGGGTTGTCACATTGCGCGACTCATGGGCCAAAGTGAGCAAACAGGCTACGCCCGGCAATGGGTCGAGTAAAAAGGCGAAGGAAGGCAATAAGGACTTCGTTGCGCGTACACGAGAAGACATCATCGAAACGCTGACCGGCACATCATCTGAAGCTGTTTCTGCTTTTGAGCGGTTTGTTGATGAAATGTCCTTGAGCATCACAGAGGCTGAGGTGCTGGCCACAGATACTTTGTCTGCAAAACTGGTAGAGGATAGTATAGAAGCTGGCGCAACCGCCAAAGCGTCTGCTGCGTGGGTCGTAAATGTATTGCCTGGTGAATTAAAAGAACGTTCGCTAGAGACGTTGGCATTTGATGGCAAGGACCTGGCTGCATTGATCGGATTTATTGACGACGGCACCATTTCTACGCGGATTGCGAAAGAGGTGCTCGCAGAGATGATTGCGTCGGGGAATGCGCCGGCTGACATCATCGAAGAAAAAGGGCTCAAGCAGGTGAGCGACTCAGGCGCACTGGGGGCCATTGTGGATGAACTGATCGGCAAGTTTCCTGATAAAGTAGATCAATACCGTTCAGGTAAAACGGGGTTGATGGGCTTCTTTGTTGGGCAAGCAATGAAAGCCACGCAGGGCAAGGCCAATCCGCAGATGTTGAAGGAATTGCTGGATGAGAAGTTGGCGTAGTTCAGCATTGAGTGCTGTGGTTTGTTCTGTGGTTTGTTCTGTGGCTTGTTTTGGAGAAGTGCCGATAGGCAAGGCGGTTCAGTCCTATTTCATCGGACAAAACAATGATGGACCACCCAATCTTGAATTACCCCTTGAAAAAAAGAAGGGAGGTATGCATTGGTATTACTTGGCGTTTTCTGAAAACTCCTGGTTTGGTATCTAAGGTTTATAGCTTTGGAAACGCAGCCTATGTACAATGTGTTGTTTTGACTTTGATATTGGAGTTGAAACTAAAACCACAAATGCCAACTATCTCCAGATTCTATGGAATTGTCATTTATATGAATTATCGGGATCACAATCCTCCTTATTTCCATGCGCGTTACCAAAATTATGAAGTAACAGTAGATTTAGACACAGGAAAGGTTGTAGGAGTAATGCCGAAGCGTATGCTTAAAATGATCTTTGAGTGGCATGAAAAGCATGCCACGGAACTGAATGTAAATTGGGAGCGTGCAAAATCTGCAAGACCACTTCTGCAAATTGAGCCATTAAGTTAGTTTGTTCGGAAAATTTAGATTACCCAATGTCTAAGAACAAAAAGAACAATACCTTTTTACACGTTAACTCATTTCGTTATTTGCAAAACTACGTCCTAAGAATTTGCTTTAACGATGGCGTGGAGAAAGATGTAGATCTGAGAAATCAACTCATTGGTGAAGTGTTTGAACCGCTAATGGATTTGGCAGTTTTTCAAACTGTATATCTGGACGATGACACCCGTACTATTTCCTGGCCTTCTGGAGCAGATTTTGCCCCTGAGTATTTATATGAACTAGGAGAAAAAGTCCGTAAAGCAGCATAATCCTTTAATGCATTGCCACATGGTAGTCTGACCGCGAAGTATGCGGACTTAACAGATGGTTATCTCGAATCTGTCAAAAAGCTAGGGATTAACCTGTTGGAAATCGTTGATGAACTCGTTTACAGATTCTATGGCTGAGTCTGCAATCATATCCAGATTGTCATAAGAGACCAGTCCCACGACGCCAGTGTCCCAGGTAGCGGCAATCAGCGATTGTTTTCTTCGCCGGCCCGGAATTTCCACCCGTTGGAAGAACTGCAGGTTGTTCGCGAAAGGAACGAGTCCTTGCTCAAGCTCCATCATATTTATGTGGACGTACAGGTAAGGCTCCATCGGCTGGTCAAAGCCCTCGGTTGGCTCGATGACATTAAGGCCGGCGTCTCGCAATCTTCTCTTCACACGTTGATTGATGGCCTTAACATTCAAAATTTCGTCGGATGTAAGCCCAACACTTCCTTCCACATCAACCCGCACGTAAAATCCGTGAATCCTGTTGAGAGATTGTCGCGATTGCTCGGTCCCCATTTGCGCGTAGGCAACGGAAGGAAAGAACAAGAGTGCAATGATCAGATACTTTATCATTGTTTTGTGCGTCTGCCGGGGAGATCTATGAATCTCCCGTACGCTGGAGTTCATTTGAAGAAAATGCTCCGTTTTTGGTTTCAAATCTTGCTTTCAATGTCCAATGGCCCGGCCATCATAGCTTCGCGAGTCCGCGGCACCATATATCAAGCCTTCGTCGTAATCAATGAAGATCCCCATCGCGCGGCCCATAGATTCTCTATATCTGATCGTGTGGCCCATCATTTCGTAGAGACGTTCTGTATCAAGTGAAAACGTCCCTTCTTCAACAACGGTGCGATCAGGTAGCCACTGGTGATGAATACGGCCGGCTTCGATGGCTTTTGCTACAGACATCTCGTGATCAATCACATTCAGAATGACTTGCAACACCGTATTGATGATTGTGCGTCCACCTGGCGTTCCGATGATGAGCAATGGCTTGCCATCTTTAGCGACAATGGTAGGTGTCATGCTGGATAACATGCGTTTTTGCGGCTGGACAAGATTCGGCTTGGAGCCAACCAAACCAGAGGAAGTGGTGCGGCCCGGAATTGGATTAAAGTCGCCCATTTCATTGTTGAGCAGAAAGCCCGCACCATCTACCACCATGCGAGAGCCGTAGCTATGCTCAAGTGTGTAGGTTAAAGAGACGGCGTTGCCCTCTTTGTCAACTATAGAGAAGTGGGTGGTCTCTTCACTTTCGTAATATGCATTGCTGAATTTAGAGGAGTCGCTTTGCGAGGCGAAATACATGTCGATCGACGCACGCATATCCTCTGCATGTGCTTTAGATGTCAATGTTTCGACGGGCATCTCTGGATTGAACTTCGGATCGCCTATATGCTGGGCACGGTCTGCATATGCGCGGCGCATGGCTTCTGTTAACAAATGGGCATAGAGCGCCGAGTTATGGCCGGCTTTTTTAAGGTTAAAGCCTTCGAGGATGTTCAGCATTTCTACTAACGCGACCCCCCCGGAACTCGGCGGTGCCATGCCGTAAATGTCGTACCCTCGATAGGTACCATGAATGACTGGTTGCTCATCCGCTTCGTAAAGCGCAAGATCTTCTTGTGTAATCAAGCCTTTGTTGGCTCGCATAAAATCTTCAACAAGTTTTGCTGTTTCTCCTTTATAAAAGCCATCGTGTCCTTGCTCCTTGATTCGTGTGAGTGTTTTTGCAAGATCTGGTTGTTTCCAAATTTCGCCCGGCTCATAAGGCTTGTTACCAGGTTTTAAAAAGGCTTTTGATGTAGAAGGGTACGCTTTCGGGCGCCGGCTCAACATCTTTAAAAAACCTTGCATGGCGCGGGTCGATGGAAAACCATCTGCTGCTAATTCAACGGCAGGTGCAACCAGATCTGCCCACGGCATGGTGCCCAGTCGTTCATGTGCAAGCACGAGGCCGGCTACCGTACCGGGGACGCCAACAGACAGGGCGCCATCGTGATTTGAGTTTTGATGGATTTCACCACGGCTGTTCAAAAACATCGTTTCTGTGGCAGCCAGCGGGGCTTTTTCTCGGAAGTTGAAAGACGTTATTTCTCCGTCGGCACCGTGGTAGACGAGGAAACCACCTCCACCGATATTGCCTGCAGAGGGCAAGGTCACAGCCAGAGCAAAAGCGGTGGCAATCGCAGCATCAACAGCATTTCCTCCTTGCATCAGCACTTCATTGCCTACTTCAGAAGCCAGATAATGGCTGCTAACCACCATCCCGTTTTTTGCAGGAACGGGTATTCTACCTTGCTGGGCGCTCGCTGGTAAGGTGAAAAGGAGAATTGAAATACTTAAGAGTACGTTCCTGATCATGTCTTTCAGATGTTAAGTTTGCTCCGATGTACAATATACCGATGTTTTGACTTTTAAAGTCAAAAGGAAAAGTTATAATTGGAAATAGAACGTGATTAAAAATACTGCCCTACACCCAATACAAATCCCCGGGATGAAGGGTCGGATGTGCTGATGCCGTAGTCCAGGCGCAGTGAGAAATTATAGATTCTCCGCAGGTGTAACCTGGCGCCGGCGCCGGCAAATGAGACAATATTTTCACGTTCAAACATTTCAAGAAGCGGCCCATTACCAGGCCGCCAGGCCGAAAGATCTAAAAACACAACCCCCTCAAAGGCCCATGTTTTTTTCTCCCTGAGGGTCTGCCGGTGCTCGATATTGAATGTTAATTCTGATGTCCCACGCGCCACGCGGTTTCCTGAGCCACGTACATTGAGGTAGCTGTCTAATACAAACGGGACGAACGGTGTGTCGTCATTACTGGAAATGCCGGCCACAATGCGTAGCGCAGGATTTGCATTTGCACCGATATGCCTGAAAAAGCGGAATTCGTTAAACCACTTCCAGAAAGCGATATCATCATTGATGGTTCGCACAAGCTCCAGTGTACTCTGCTGAGAGCCGCCATCAACATGGTGATAGAAGTAATTAATTTTGCTATGCGCAACCGTGGCTTTTAGAAAGATCTTATCGAATTGTGTTCGTCTGGGGAAATCTATAGTTGCCGTGCTGGGCAGGGTGTAAATTTCATTCAGATAACCGCCGCCGGCATCAAGTGTCCAAAGGTTTTGTGTGGCGAGGTTTCGGTAGATTTCATACCGGATCATGCCCGTAAGCTCCCACCGGTCTACGTCAAAGTCCAATGAGGTATCACTGAAATAAGCCGGTTCACGGGTTGATTGTCTGCCGGCAATGTAAGAGAGGCCCAGGCGGTCGCTAAACAGATAGGGCATCAGGGAAAAGACTTTGAAAGAATGGCGGTCGTAATATTGATAATAACCCCCAAAGTAACCGCCTCGTCCCAGCCAGTTAAAATCGTTTATACCGAGTTGTAACCAGAAATTATCTGTAATCCCGCCAAAGTTAGTGATGGGTAGGCGGGTGACGAGTTCTTCGACATCAAAAACAAGCGTTGTCTTTCCATCCTGTTGTTCAACACGGCTCGATACAGAGGAAAACAACTGGAGATTTCGAATAGACTGCTCATCACCGGCAACAAGGGCTGCGTCGTACTCGCCGCCGGCTTTAGAGCGCAGGAATCGTTGAACGAATGATATGCGGGTTTTTTTTAACCCCTTAAACGATATTTGCTCAATGCCCTCTTGGGCATGAACAGCTGAGGTCGTAAATAATAGAATTAAGGCAAGGCAAGCAAAAAGCCTTAAGCTCCAGGGCTTCAATGTGATGCATGTAGTTTAGCGAACATATCTGAATCCGAAATTGTAAGTTTGGCCGGCTCCTTTGTTATAACCAAAAGGAAATACGGTGGCCAGTGTTTCAATTTCAAAGCGAGGCGTAACCTGGTATTTCAAGCCAGCACCTACTTGCGTATACAAGGTACTGAAAAGTGCAGCGTCTTGATAGAAGGAGGATGGCGTTAATTCGGTAAGCCCATAGATTGTTAAACGATCAGTCGCTAAATAGTTTACAATGCCTTTGAATGGATATATATACTCATGATTCCTGTTTTCATCGGAAGAATCATATCTGAAGAAAAAGCCTCCTTCGATGTAGAGTAGCCACTGGTCGTTAATCGGGAGGTCATAAAAAGCCTGCAACCAGAATTGTGTATCATCATAATCCAGGAAGGGCCGGCCGTTTTGTGATCCTTCCAGATCTGATCCTAGCGGCAAATACAGGGTCGCCTGGGCAGCCAGTCCTGGCACTTTCTTCAGTGGATTGAACTTGATTTTAGGTGCAATCGCTGCCAGCGCTGCATGCGAATTATTGTCTGAAGAGAATTGAAGTACTGAAAATGGAGATTTGCCTTCAGAGGCCACACGAACGGCTTTGGGATACAGATCTAAACCGAGATTTATGCGAGGGGAGACGCCGACCAATATCGAAATAATACTCGTGAAGTAGGTGTCCCGTCGATCTGTCCCTGTTGGTGATCCATTCTCGTCAACGAATTCTGTCGCCGTTCTCGATCCGCTATCGTTAAAGAATGCAGTTTGCGTATACAGGTTGTTAAACACTTTAACATCAACCTGGCCACGTACCAACAATGTTGAAGGGGTAAATGCTTGCAGGTTTTCTCCCTGGAGTAGACTGTTAAGACCGCTTTCAGGTGTGGATAGATTATCTCCTACTACGGCTTTTTTTTTACCGTCGTTCAATTGCCAGTCGTAGGTGATATAGCCAATGCTGATATTTTCAGGCAGTTGTTCTTTTCTGAATTTGTTGATGAATCCAATCACAGAACCACCGTCTCTCTCAAAGTCGCTTTTGTACCATGAAAATAGCTCGGAGACGTTTACTTTGTCGCCAGATGGTTCAACCTTCAAATAAAAGTCATCATTGAGCGACAGCTGTGTTTGTCTGGTCAGTTGTTCGTCCAGTGTGCTTCCTCTGTAGGCTTGCTCTATGAGCTGTGGGCAACCAAGTGCAGCACATACCAGCACAAAATGAAACCGTGCATCGGGGTATTTTACGTACAAATCACCTTTTTCAACTTCATCCAGTGTTTGTGATTTTCCGCTTACCTGAAATTTGTCTCTATCAAAAAAGCCATTTTCTGCTGTTGGAGATGTTGTCGGATAATGATCAATAATATTTTTGATTATGAGGACATTATACACGTTAACCAAATACGCTTGCTCGTCTTCAGGAGAGAGGCTGGAGCGATCCAGCGTTGCAATCTGAGTGAGTAATGCATCAATTTGAGCCGGCTCGTTTTTAACGGCCTCGTAATCAACCAGCCCTTCCGATACATATTTGCCCATGAAGCTGTCTACTGCATCATAAAAAACATTGATATCCTGGGCCTGCGCGTTTTGGGGACCAACCTGCAAGAGAAACAGGCAAGAGAAGAGAACGAACGTAAATCTTGATAAATTTTGCATGGTTATAATCTATACTGATACTTGTATTGCTACTCAGATGTATGGTGATTCAGCAATTTTTTATTCGACAGCGAAATTTCTTTCAGCAATCAGGTTAACCCAATTATCGCTACTCACGGTCATGAGTGTGAACTTATAGGATGACCCAATATCCAAAGACGGAGCAGGCGAAACATCACGAATGTTTAACACGACGTTATCTAAATCATAAAAAGTAAACGTCTTGTCGAAAGTATAGGTGCCGGATATGAGGTTGTCGTTACTGTCGGAGACAATTTGGAAATAGATTACATCCAAAGGGTTGTTGTGATTGGGCCAGCTAAACGTAGGGTTTAGCCCATTGTTTTCCACAACTACACGTGAGCTATCATACGTAGTTGGTAGCACAGGATACTTTAGACGAATAGCATTTGAAACGTGCAGACTGTCGCCGGTTTCATACGTGACACGGGCCCACTTTTCCTGGGTAAGCGGAGCGTTCAGGAAGCGGCGTAGATATCCGTTGAACAATGGTTGGTCGTCCAGAGATACTTCTTCGTATAAAGACAGATCGCTGGGGTCTTCAGAAATACTGGATGTTTCAAAGTATCGAAAATTGCCGGCCCCTTCAACGGGGTAATAGTATACGGAAATGGGTGCAGTTGGCTGCGCGATGTCATCGGCCAGGCCGCCGCCGGCGCAAGCAATAAGCTGATCCGAAAAGAGAAGGGAGGAGGAGGCTACATACCCATCCAGGGTAGCTGATTGAGGAGAAGTACTATCACAACCTGCAAAAATTAGCAGACATGTTGAAAATAGCACGAGTCTTTTTAAATACGATGGCATAAGGTGTAAACTGTTTCGTGTGTTTTTTTAACACGAGGAAGTACTGCGGGTTGCAGATGGGTTTACTTCCCTAGGCAGTCAGGAGCGTTGAATATCGAACACCCAACAAGGAATGTCCAATTTCGAGGTGTTATTCAAATCCTTCGAAATTGGACGTTCCTTGTTGGGTGTTCGATATTCATGCCGCATCTTCTCATCTCTTTTGTGTTGGAACACACATAGCGTGCTCGTATAAAACACGGAGGTGCATTTCAAACTCGAACGACCAGGAAAAAGGGCCTTTGAGGTGTATACCGATTTCGAGATTCCAGCAGATTGACCCGATGCGTGATGGACACTTCACTCAAAGCAAAATTAAGGCAGAACATAGATTTTCAAACGAAAGCGCATGAAGCATCGCTTGCCTTGATGGTAGCTGCAGTGCATGTACGCCGGCAATCTGAAGCGATGTTCAAGAAGTATGGGCTCAATTACAATTATTACAATGTACTCCGCATCTTAAGAGGGGCTCGTACTGAAGGATATCCGCGTTGTGATATCATCGCACGGATGATTGATCCAGCGCCTGATGTCACGCGCCTGATGGATCAACTGGTGAAAAAAGGCTGGGTACGTCGTGAACGATCGGAGCATGATCGCCGGCAAAGCCTGCACTGGATCACTGATGAAGGAAAGCAGCTGTTATTGCTGATTGACGTAGAAATTGAGCAAATAAACGAAAGGTTTGCTGAAAGTGTTGGTGACGAAGATTTGGATCACCTCATTCGGATTGCCTCGAAGATCTATTCTGCGCAACCGGCTAACGAACAGGAGTGTTAAAGATCAGAGCGCTTGCAGCACCTGATCAAGCTTGTCTACCACAAAATCTGCGTTCTTCTGTTCGAATTGCATAGGGGGTTTGATTTTGATCACATTGTGGAGCGGTCCATCCGTGCTCAGTAAAACGCCATGGTCTTTCTTCATGCGCTCAACGATGGCAGTTGCTTCTGTATCAGCCGGCTCCAGCGTTGTGTGATCACGCACAAATTCAATCCCCAGGAACAGGCCCCGTCCCCGTACATCACCGATAAGCTTGTGTTTGGCTTTTAATGCGTTGAGCCGGCTTTTGAAATGTCTGCCCAGATGCCAGGCGTGCTGCTGAAGTCCTTCGTTTGCAATCACATCGAGCACCGCAATACCAATCGCGCAAGACACTGGATTGCCTCCGAATGTATTGAAGTATTCCATGCCATTGGCAAAAGCATTGGCTATTTTAGTTGTTGTTACAACTGCAGCCATAGGATGACCATTACCAATAGGCTTGCCCATCGTAACTATGTCGGGCTGGACGTTATGCGTCTCAAATCCCCAAAAGTGGCTGCCAACGCGCCCAAAACCCACCTGAACCTCATCTGCAATACACACCCCGCCGGCAGCTCTGACATGGGCATAAACGGTTTCCAGATATCCTTTTGAAAGCTCTACTTGTCCGCCGCAACTGGCGAGAGATTCTGCAATAAAGGCGCTGGGGCCTCTGCCTTGTTTTTTTAACGATGCGATTGTTTCTGCGACACTTTCAGCGTACTTAATACCAGCCTCCTTGTCATCGTATTTGTAAGGCCCCCTGTACCCATCTGGCAACATCACTTTGTGAACATGGGGGCGCGGCTGAAACCCACCTTTGCCTTCGTATTTGTATGGACTGATTTCTACCAGACCGCCTGTATTGCCATGATAGGCCGCGTCCATGACCAACAGGTCCTGCTGGCCCGTGTAGATATTGGCAAGACGTAGCGCCAATTCATTGGCTTCACTGCCTGAGTTTACAAAAAAACAGACCCTCAGTGCATCAGGAAGCAGGCTGGTGAGCCGGCGCGCGTAAAGGGCCAGATTATCGTGTAAGTACCGGGTGTTTGTATTCAGGATCTCCATTTGCTGCTGGCCGGCACGCACTACGTGTGGATGACAGTGCCCAACATGGCAGACATTATTTACGCAATCCAGATACTGTTGTCCTTCCTTGCTATACAAATACTGACCGCTGCCTCGCACAATGTGAAGCGGATCCTGATACGATGTACTAAGCGATTTGCCTAGATGATTTTTTCTGATATGAAGAATTTCTTCGCGGTTCATCTGTCCGAACTGAATGGAACGTGGTTTATTTTGTCGAAAGGAGGACGCGGGGAAGGGGAGGTGAAGGATCGATCTTCTCGTCATCTCCTCAATTCACACCCTAGGGCGTGTGTAAAGAAACAGTCGATTTTAAAAAAGCAGTTGCTTCATTAGGGTCTATTTTAATCAGTTTTGATAAAGCAGTCCACGCCGGCTGCTCACTGATTGCAAGGTATGCATTGTCTGGTGCAAGACTTCTTTCCTGTGCCGACATACAAACGCTTGTACACAGCCGAAGGCAGATTAAATCAAACAATACACTGATTTCCGAATGATTCAGGGGGTACATGCGATGATATCCCCTTAACACAGCAGCGGCAGTGTCTAGAATATTTTCTTTCCCAAGGATCAAATAGGCAATCGCAATGGCAACCTCGTTGACCGTGTGCGAATGTAACATGTCTCCAAAATCAATGATACCGCCAACCGTATGCTGATTTTTTTTACCTGTAATCAGGACGTTGTTGTCATTGGCATCATTATGAATGACTGACATCCGAAGATTCGCAGCATGCAAGGTGATATGCTTTTCCAATCGTTCCAGGAAATGCTCGACCAGACTTTTTTTGTCTAAATCTTTGATGTGCTCTAACATTGTAGCGAGGCGTGCTGCATTTTTCAGGTCCCATTGCATGTCCCTGTGCATCGCCTCATGCTCGAACGACTGTAAGGCACGATCAAGCGTGCCCATGAACCTGCCGACATCTTCAAGCAGTTGTGTAGAGTGTACCGAAAGATCTGAGATAAACTGGCCCGGCAGAAAACTGACCATCCATAGGAGATGTACCGCATCATCTGTTTTTGCCGGCACCGGGGTTAACATGGCCCCCTTTGTGGTTGGAATTGTAAAAGGCAATGTTAATTCAGGCGCCTGTGATTTTACATGCAGCAGTGCTTTCTGCTGGAAATCGAGGACTTCCGCTGGTTCATCAGCGTTGGCAATTTTAAGTACAAAGCGAGCATCAGGCGCATCAATCAAGAAATTCTGATCACTGTAGCTGGGTAAAGACTTGGCCCCACCCTCGATTCCATAAAGTGATGCTACAAGTGATACGGCCTCAGCCTCCGAATATTCTGGGCGCATGGGGGAATTTTTATAGTGGTTAGTTTTTGGTGGTTAGTGGTTAGTGTGTGATGTAACAATATGATTGATAATTATTATCACAAGTAGCTCAAAACGCCCAATCATGTCATCCTGATCGGATGTCGACGATTTTCGTCGACGCAGGAAGGATCTTCGTGAAATGCCACGTTCAGGTTACTGAAGCGTTTCACTTCGCGAAGATTCCCCAATCGAGTTGAGGACAGGCTCTTCATTTCGATTCGATTAATCGAATCTCCGTTCAGGATGACACGAAAGAAGGTTTTTGCGATGGTAAGCGTGGCATTTTATCAATGAATCTATTACATCACATGGTTAGTGGTTTGAGGGTGTAGGTGATCAGTTTGGTTGGCGCTGTTGGTCAGAAATTGATGGGGAGAAAGGAAGAATGTAATACTTTTCTTCCCCTCTTCCCCTCAGGCAACTAATTTCTCAGAGAACCAGGGGGAGCCGGCAGTTTTTAGTGGAAAGTTTTCAGCTTTCACCACAGTGTATGCGGATAGAAGTACTAACCACTAAAAACTACCGACTAACCACTAACTATCGTACCCATCCCAGCTATCCGTATCATGATTACATTCTCCTGAAGGACGGGTGTCTTCGGGGACCGCATATTCTGTGCGGAGTCTATCCAGTTCGATTTTCATTTCTGCGAGCACATCTGAATAAGCGGGATCGTCGTAAACGCTGTTCATTTCGTTGGGGTCAGCGTCTAAATCAAAGAGCTCCCATTCGTCCAGTAAATAGAAGTAGATCAGTTTGTGTTGTTCACTTCTAACACCATAGTGTCGTTGAACACAATGCGAGGCTGGATACTCATAGTATTGGTAATAGTGGGTTTTCCGCCAGTTTTCAGGGGTTTCTCCTAAAAAGATGGGCTTCAGGCTTTTTCCTTGCATATTAGCCGGCGTTTCTATTCCCGCTAAATCCAGGAATGTGGCGGCAAAATCCAGATTCGAGACAAAGTCTTCGTTAACCGATCCGGGTTCTATGTGTCCGGGCCACTTCACGATGAAGGGTGTTCGGAGAGACTCCTCGTACATCCAGCGCTTGTCGTACCATCCGTGTTCGCCCAGATACCAGCCTTGATCTGAACTGTAAATAACAATGGTGTTTTCTGCGAGCCCTGATTCTTCCAGGTAAGCCAGCATACGGCCAATGTTGTCATCTACAGAGGCAATTGCGCGGAGATAATCTTTGATGTAGCGCTGATATTTCCAGCGGACAAGATCTTCGCCTGTTCTTGGGTTATTACGTATTTCATCATTTTTGGGGCCATAAGCCGCTTCCCAAACGGCCAGCTGCTCAGATGTTAAATCGGGTGGCGCTGTAATTTTCAAGTCACGTGCACTAAGATTTTCGGAAATCTGCATGTTTTGAATGCTGGCCGCGGTTGCACGTCCTGAGTAATCGTCAAAGAGATTTGATGGCTCCGGGATTTCAACATCATCATACATTGTAAGGTGATCCGGGCCGGGCTCCCATCTCCTGTGTGGCGCTTTATGCTGGTACATGAGCATAAACGGTTTGTTGGTATCCCGGTCGTCTTTCATCCAATTCAGGGCAAGATCGGTGATAATATCTGTTGTGTACCCGGTGTACCGTACAGTATCCGTTGCTGTGCGTATTGGCGGGTTGTAGTAGGGTCCCTGGCCGATAAGGATGCGCCAGAAATCAAATCCTGTCGGGGCACTTCTCAGGTGCCACTTGCCAATCATTGCTGTTTCATAGCCGGCTTCTTTGAGCAACTTGGGAAAGGTCAATTGCTCTCCGTCGAACGATTCTCTATTGGTTATCTGCCCGTTGATGTGATTATAGGTGCCTGTTAAAATAGTCGCCCGGCTTGGTGCGCAAATAGAATTGGTAACAAAACAGTTCTGAAAGCGCATGCCTTCAGCAGCCAGGCGGTCAATATTGGGTGTTTCGTTTATAACTGAGCCATAGGCGCTGATTGCGCTTGCGGAATGGTCATCCGTGAAAATGAATAAAATATTGGGTTGCTGTGGTTCTGATGTCGGGATACAGCCGGAAATAGCGCATACAGCTAAGAGTGAACAAAGTAGCAGGCTTTTCATGCTGAATGCCCTTTTCGATTGTAAAGCGCTGGACTGCTGCGTTGAATAAAGATGGTGTAATGCGTCGAAAGATATCATGGTTAGGGCGAAAAGTTGACTATAAAAAAAAGGATACTTGCCGATACTTCCAAATGTCTTCTGTTTTGGAAGAGTATAGTAATGATATCAAATTTTCAAGAACAGTTTTTTAGTATTTGTGCAGTATGAATTCAATTTGAACTTGAAGAATAATTCGGCGCGCGCATGAAGTGTGTAATGAATTATAAGGGTACGGCAGTTTCTGTCGAATCATATCCAGAATCTCAACCATTACTTCTTCGAAGTATCTGCAAGCCATGAGATTCTTTTGAAAGCCCCCCCTTTTGTGCTCCAAAGAGAGAATCAGTCTTCATCTGCATTCTATCTGTTAACCAAATTAAGCAGTAATAACATGATCAGTACAGCGAAGCACGATCTTCGGGCTTCGGAGGTGGCTTTATTGCATACTTCTGACCTGCAAGACGTAAAATCTACGTTTTCCCCACAGTTAACTCTACGCTATTTTCAGCGCCTGGCTTTTGTTCTGGTGTTCTCAGGATTGCTGGTAGGTTGTGACCTTTTTAGCAAAGGTGATGGCGGAGATACAGCCCTCGATGAAGCACTTGAAGAAGCACTTGCTACAGCTGCGCCTGGTGAAGGAATGGATGCCTTCATTTTGCCAGATAGCGATGACTTTACAGCAATTCCGCAGGATCCTAATAATCCTGTAACAGCTAAAAAAGTAGAATTAGGCCAGTTGCTCTATCATGAGACTGGTCTTCTAACAAAACCAATGCGCCCTGAAGGACTTTATTCTTCTTCATGTGCTGCATGTCATAATGCCGCAGCTGGATTTCAGGCCGGCATTATTCAGGGTGTAGGCGAAGGTGGTTCAGGGTTTGGTACGGACGGATCTGCTCGTATAAACAATCCTGGATATGCATTGACAGAGCTGGATGTACAGCCAGTCCGTACGCCTTCTGCAATGAACGGTGCTTATCAGATCGTAAATCTTTGGAATGGCCAGTTTGGTGCTACAGGACCAAACGTTGGTACAAATGACAAGTGGGTAGGACCTATCCTGTCTACAAACCAGCTCGGTTATGAAGGGTTGGAATCACAAGCTATTGGTGGCCTGAGAGCACATCGGATGGATAGCCTTGAGGTTTCACTTGTGGTCACCAATCAGGAATACATTGATATGTTTGCTGAAGTTTTCCCTGGTGGTCCAATAGATCGCGAGAATACAGGTCTTGCTATTGCTGCATTTGAACGGACAATGCTCGCTAACGAGGCTCCATTCCAGTCTTGGTTAAGAGGCAATAAAGACGCAATGTCTGATGCTGAAAAACGCGGCGCTATCTTGTTTGCAGACAAGGCCGGCTGTGTTGATTGCCATAATGGTCCAGCATTGAGCTCTATGACATTCTATGCTTTGGGTGTCAAGAATCTACAAGGTCCTGGCGTTTATGGCGACTTCTCTGCTGAAGAAGCGCAAAAAGGACGCGCAAGCTTTACAGGCCGTGTTGAAGACGAGTACAAGTTCAAAACACCACAACTTTACAATCTGGTTGACTCTCCGTTCTTCGGACATGGTGGTAACTTCCGCTCTGTACGTGAGGTCGTTGAGTACAAAAATGCTGCAATTCCTGAGAATGCTGCAGTCCCAGTAGGCCAGTTGGCAACGGAGTTTGTCCCGCTTGGATTAACTGGAGATGAGATTACCGATCTCGTTGCGTTCATCGAAGGTGGACTGTACGATCCAAACCTGGCTCGCTACGTTCCAGCATCCTTGCCTACAGGCCAATGCCTGATTGTGAATGATGCGCAGTCTAAAATTGATATGGGTTGCTAAAACCTGTTGACTGAAACAGTCTTTAAAAGGGCAGTAGCTGTAATGGCTGCTGCCCTTTTTTCGTGATCATTTCCCTTTTCCTCTCAGTCCCCCGTCTGTTCCAGGATCCAATCCGATATTATGACCAACGCAGCCGGCGCAAAGGTCTCTTCGATCTGAGCGTATTCGGTAACAGCACCTGTATTCGCCGTTTGAAACAGATGATTTAAGTCAGGCAAAGTCTTGGCGCTGAAATTTTTGTTTTTAGCTGTCTTGAGTGCCATGGCAATGGCTTCCGTGTTTTCTTTGGCCGGCACCTGTAAATCTTTTTCACCAATGACGGACAAGACAGGAATCTGAAGTTGCTCGAGTACTGGCTGCGGATCGTAGGTAAGAAAATAGCGAAACCATGGGCTTGAAAGCTGCTGAATGATTTGCGGCTCCCGTTCTGCTGTTAGGCCAAGTGCAGCGATTGTACTGGCGTCAAAAGATGTTTTTAGGTCTGAAATGGTTTCTTTCAGTGCGTTTTCGACTTCTTCTTCCGGTGCATTGATGGCGGTTTCGTAAAGTGCACTGTTTACATGCAGCATTTTTTCTATCAGGGGCTCACTCATGCCGCCGGCGCGTGCCATCAATCCCCCTTGCAGGCGCAGGATTTCGTCTCCTGGCAGACCCGGGCCGGCTAGCATCACGATAAATGCGATGTTGCCCGGCATGACTCCAAGTATAGGTGCAATGAGCCCTCCTTCGCTATGGCCAGCAACGCCAATCTTGCTACCATCAATGTCATTACGAGACTTCAGGAAGTCTACAGCCGCCTGTGCATCATTTGCGAGGTCTTTGGTAGTGGCTGCACTGAAATCGCCCGTTGATTCAGCGGTGCCTCTGTCATCGTATCGCAGGACGGCAATGCCCTGGCGGGTGAGGTGATCTGACAGCACCAGAAAAGGCTTGTGGCCCATAATGCTTTCATCGCGGTCCTGAGGGCCGGATCCTGAAACAAGTACAACGGCTGGGTGCGGACCGGCTGATTTTGGGATTGTAAGTGTGCCAACCAGACGAACATTGTCGGTTTCATTGTCAAAAGAAACGTCTGCTTCTTCGTAAGGAAAAGGCCCTTCAGGTTCTTGAGGACGATTGGGTTTCGTCGGTTTGTCGGTTTTTGTCAGGTCCAGATCCAGAGACATACCCCCCTGACTCCACTGGCCCGACAAGGTTTGCCCATCCTCACTCAGTGTGCCTATGTATGTACCCCCGATGGCTGATGCGTTAAGCGTTAGTTTGCCGGCTTCGAAAGTTGTTGATGTTACGGGGATGCCGGTAGCACCCTGATCGGGACTGTCCATGGTTGAGGAGAGATTCCCTGCATCATCTGCTGCAACATGGAATACGATACGTAGCGAGCCGCTTGGTAATGTGAGAGCACCTTCCCAACTCCCTACACCCTCCGTAGCGTTATTCGCTGTATCATTTGCAGCATCTGATTGCGCATTTACTGATGGTATGTAAACCATTGCCAGGCAGGTCAGGATTGTGAGTACTCTTGCGATTGCTGTAGCAAAGAATGGTCTTTTCATAAGAACTTGTATTCAAATTAGATATTTCGATAACTGTCTAAATAATACAGGTACTTTTGGAGAAAGTTACAGGGTGATTATATTGGCGTAAGTTTTCAGTGATCAGTGATCAGTTTTCAGCTTCAAAAGAGACAAAAAGTGCCAACTCAAAACCGATCGCTTAAAACTGCAAATCCACCTTCGAAGAACAGTTGTTTTTGAACAAAATCTGCCATGAAAAAAGACTCCACCAACCGCCGTACTTTTATGAAACGCGCAACAGTTGCAGCCGGCGCTGCTTTTCTGATGCCGGACTTTTCTGTTGCTATACACAGCAAAATGCCTGCAGACGGCGAAATTGTGGGGCATGGTGACTTCAAGTACCGTGTCGACAAATATTGGGGGCAACTGGATCCCGGCCAGACGCCTGTGAAAAACTGCCACGAGATGGTTATGGATTCGCAGAAGCGTCTGATCATGGTTACAGATGAGACCAAAAACAACATCATCATGTACGACAAGTCTGGAAAGCTTGTAGGAAGCTGGGGCGATTCATTTCCTTCGGGCCATGGTTTGACGCTATGGGACGCCGGCGGCGAAGAGTTCTTGTTTGTTACAGACAATGGCGGCGTGGTTGTTAAAACAACGCTCGACGGTCAGGAAGTGATGCGTATGCCGACGCCGCATGAAATAGGCGAATACGCTGAAGATGATCGGTACGTCCCTACTGAAACTGCGATAGCGCCGAATGGAGACATTTATGTTGCAGACGGCTACGGGTCTCAGTTCATTCTTCAGTACACAAAAGACGGAGAATTCATCCGAAAATTTGGCGGTAGGGGAGACGGCGAAGACCAATTTCAGACTGCGCACGGTGTTTGTATTGATAACCGTGGGAGCGGTGAACCCACTTTGCTCTGTACTTCAAGGCAGCATAATGCTTTCAAGCGCTTTACGCTGGATGGTGAATACTTATCAACGATCTTTCTGCCCGGTGCATTTGTTTGCCGGCCAGTGATTGATGATGATATGTTATATGCCGGCGTTTGCTGGTCGCGCCTGAAATACCTGAACCGTACCGATCGTTCAGGCTTTGTAACCATTCTGGATAAAAATGACCGCGTTGTTTCTAATCCGGGTGGTACAGCTCCACGATATGAACAGGGCGAACTCCAGCTTATGGTCCAGGATCTACCGATCTTCTTCCATTGCCACGATGTCTGCATCGACGATGACAAAAACATCTACGTATGCCAGTGGAATGCAGAGAAGACGTATCCGGTAAAACTCGAACGGATTTAGTTTTTTTGTAGATGTTTTACAAAAGGCGCAGGTGCTTCATCTGCGCCTTTCTTTTTTGAATCTGTTGGAATGGCTTGTTGTATTAGATTCTGACAGCAGGTTTTTGTACACTGGTTTTTCCATCCTTACAGGGATCTTTTCCACCATCAAATTGCCATTCAACTAATGAAAATTACTCCCCCCTTTTCTCGTATTGCCGGCCTCTTCCTGTTTTTAATTGTTATCGCCGGCGTTATCGGTGCCGTTTCCCTCAAAGAACCAGTTACCGAAAGCGCTGCTCCGGTTTTTGAATTACGTAGTTACCATATCGACCCAGTCCAACTCGACAACTACAAAGAGTGGATCAGTACGCACGGTTTACCATACATTAGAAAAAATGTAGACGTGGTTGGATTCTGGGTTGAAGGTGATATTGATTCAGATGTAAGTGGTGTTGCCATGGATGATTTTGGGCCGGCCAATGTTACCTGGGTTATCAAATGGGCATCAAAAGCTGAGCGTGACGCAACGATGGGCACAGTCTTTGGCACGGATGAATGGAAAAAGGTCTTTGCTAAATTTCCCGGTGGCCCCGAAGCATATCTACGTACGGAAGTGCGATTCTTTGATGGGATTTAGGCTCTGAGGAATTAAAAATGCGATTTAAGGATAGAAAAAAGGGCTCAAATGTCTTGGTGAGCACATATCCAGTATGTCATCCCGACGAAAGGAGGGATCTTCTCGAAGTGAAACGATTCGATGGATCAGAAACTTTCATTTCAGAAAGATCCCTCCTTTCGTCGGGACGACAGGATTGGGTGTTTTGCAAGATTTCAAACGTTTCAACTCTTGATTCGCATTAATAATGACGATCTATTAAGTCGTCACGATAAACTCACAAAGTATTTAGTATGCTGAAGAGTTAATCATGACGGATAAGTTTTGACGGGAGGAAGGCAAGACGGGAAGAATCACATAAAAGTCCTTTTACCATCCCGCTGCTCCCCAAGGAGCAACGAAAAAGTTATTTTCAGACCCACAGACCCACAGACCCACAGACCCACAGACCCACAGACCCACAGACCCACAGACCCACAGACCCACAGACCCACAGACTTCCAACACTCGATGCAGTTTGATATCGAAATGCGTTCAAAGCACAAGGATCTATTTCTAGAGATTCGAGATGTGCTCTTAAGTTTTGACGGGGTTAGAGAAAAGATTAATACCCGTTCTGTTTGTTACCATACGAGTCAGGGAGGACTTTGCCATTTAAAGACGACAAATGATGGCGTTGATGTAGGTTTCTTTAGGGGTATCCGAATGGAGGATGCTTACAACATGTTGTGGGGTGCCGGCAAATCTAAAAAGTTCATTTCTTTGCAGGCCATGAACGAAGAAGCCCTGGTCTACTACGTTGTGCAGGCGCTGGAGATTAACGCCGGCCGACAGCCGAGGTGAGTGTTGCCAGTCAGTATTTAGAGATCAGCTTGCAGCAATCAGAACACAATTTCTGATTGCTGCAAGCTGAAGACCGGTCACCAATCATCTAACCAATACTACGCGGCCATTTGCTGTTTTAGTCCCTGTTGCTGACTTTAAGACCAATCTGTACATATACGCACCTGAGGCAAGCGAATACCCCTCGATGTTAATGGCCCGCCGGGCGCCGGCGCTAATGGATGCTTCCGCTGTTTGAAGTACTCTTTTACCTAGCAGATCAAATACTTCCACATACGCTGTGGCATCTTCCGGTGTATCAAAGGTCACCGTCAGGTTCGATTGAAATGGATTTGGGTAGGCGCCCTGTAATGCAAATGCGTCGGGAATGATTGCTTCCTCGGCAATGTCCTTGCTGATCAGTAATAAGGATAGTGCAGGTTCGTCAAGTACTACATCATTACCGGCGGTTAACGTGGCCGCAGATTCCCAGGTATCTCCATTGCGGGTAGATAAGAAGTATGTTTCCGGGTTTTCATCGCCGGCCAACGAAATCGTGATCGGGGCTTCCATTGCTTGTATCCTTATGCCGGTTTCCTCTGATGTCATCAAACTCGTATTATTCGAGAAGCGTACATCAGGCTGGTCTCTGAATGCAATCGGCGGAAGGTTGAACTGAGCGTCTTCTGTTGCACCTTCCTTGATGTACAAGGTACGTGTAATACCGCGTGCATCACTGAGTGTCAAGCTGAGTGCATCTTCTACACGCCCTGTTATCGAATTACTTTTTTCTGCTGCTTTGTTTGCAATAGTTTTGCCTGGAGCACAATTCAGCGAGACCGTTCCTGCGCCAGATGTCTGTACCCAATATCCTTTTCCGGGTTGGAGTTCACTTACCAACGTATAGCCTGTGAGTCCGCTATAGCTGTAAGCAGATAAGCTCGTCAGAATACCTGTGTTGCCGGTCAGGTCTTCCAGTAAAAATGAACAGGAAGGGCCACTAAGAATATTCCAGCCTGATTGCAGGTTAACGTCGATCGCGGTATCCAGTGTGCCTGTATGTGGCTGGAAATCATCCGTATCTAATTTCAGCCAGAATCCCGTGCCCATTGCCAAAGCAGATGGTACCACGTAACTGCTGCCAACGTAAGCAAAAGGTGTTTCGGCAAGTGTGATGTCTGTATATATATTGCTAGGATCAGCACTGGACGGAATCACGGGCAAGCCGGCCAGATTCCAACCTGCTTGTAGCGGTTGATGTACAACCTGATCCATTTTATAGACCTCGATGGCAGAAACTTTCGGCTGGTCTACTGAAGCCACAAACTCAATATCGAGCACGCCATCCGTGACTTCCATCATAAATGATTCAACGATGGCGGTAACGGGGCCGGCCTTTGCGGCGATATCGTAGTCGTCAAGTTCTATCAAGCCCCCTTCAATATTTACGTCAAATATGCGCCGGCCTATAAAATCGATTGAACCGCCCGGTGCGCCGAAGAATGTTTCTGCAAAGTGTAATCTCGTGATGTAGACACCCTGCGACGGTACAGGTATGCGGTAGGCAAAGCTACCCAGGTTGGTAATTGCACTGCGCTCGCTTTTGTAAGGCTCCTGGTCCAGTGTGCCGTTGACGAAGCTTACATCTGGATTCGAGAAGGTTTTTCCTGCCTCGAAATATTGGTCCCCTTCCCAATCTGAAAATACGCCGGGGCTTATAGCACTTAGTGAACCCGTATTTATTCTGGCAATGCGCGACCCAGCCCCGGTTGCTGAGAAGGACAGCGATACGCTGGTTTCCTCGCCATCAGAAAAATAAGGGTAGCTTGCTGATCCAGAGACTGCGCCGGCTTCCAAAAGAGTGATGTAAAGATCAATGGATGTTGATTGCCCGGGTGCCAGTTGAAGCAATGCTTCAGAAGGTCTGATCATAACATCTACGGCCGCACCGCTGTATGCCAGGTTTAGCGCGCCGGCATCAAGGCCTGATAGCGAAAATGTAGCTGTACCCGTTCCGGTATTTGTGAGGGTTAACGTTTGCTCACTTGTAAATCCAGCTGGTACAGAGCCCAGGTCTATGGTCGCAGGCGAAAACGCAAGAATGGGCTCGCCATCACCTGAAACCGTAACCTGTACAGTCATGGTTGCATTGTCGTAGCCACTGGCTGTTGCGGTGAAGGTGTGTGTGTATACGCCGGGGGCGAGTCCGGCTGTGTTGATGGTGATATCAATTTCGTCGCCGGCTGCACCTGCTACGCCTGAATTTTTGGATACATTGGAAATCCAGGAGGGGAGGCCAGACAGGCTAATTGTGTAGTTTGCTTCGTCGGTTAACGTCCAGATGAGTGGCTCGATGGTTTCTGTTTCTCCCGGCGCCATGGTGGTTGTGTGTACGGCCGGCGAGAAGGACATCACGGTGCTGGGAGAACGCGCGAAATCACGTTTTCTTGCTGCTGTTGTTGGGAATAGCACGCTTACCTTGCCGCCGTGTGATACGTACATCTCGTCATCAATGACTTTGGCTGAAGGGGCGAGCAGGCAATCTGGCATGGTGAACAGCTCAGACCAGGTATCCGTGGCCGGGTCGTACTGGGTAATGGTATCCACACAGTTCTGTGTGCCGGTACGTCCACCAACGATAACAATCTTGCCATCTACAGCAATGGTCCCCGGTTCAAAATGAGAGCGGATGAGCGGGAGATCCGCTTTGCGCGTCCATGTGTCGGTTACCGGGTCGTATTCGTGCAGGAGCTTGGTATCTTCCGGGTTCAGATCATGGCCGAACTGACCGCCTATTGTATAGATCTTTCCTCCGAGGGCTATACCGCCAAAATGGTTACGAGGGTCAGGCATAGGTGCGAGCATCGTCCATGTCTGCGGGCCGCCGGGCTCATCAAGGTCTAGCACAAAATGGTCGCCAACGGTGTCATTCCGGTTGATGAGGCCGCTGATATAATGCAGCTTTCTGCCCAATCGTACAAGAACACCGCCGGCACGCGGCGCTGGCAGGGAAGGGCCATCGGTAAAGGTATTGGTTACCGGGTCGTAGATCCAGACGATGTCTACGGTTTGAATAAAACCGATTAAAGCATAGCCGCCGGCAATCCATACTTTGCCATCTGCCTCTGCTGAGCCTACGTGTGTGTTGGGTACGGGCAATGGAGCAAAGGTTGACCAGGTGTTTGAAGCAATGTCGTACACCTCGTTTTGATCGGTGGGAACGATGCCTTCTGTCTGAAATCCACCAAATACGTAAATTTTCCCATCAATAACCGCACTGTGTCCTTCTACGCGTGGTTCGAGGGCATCCGTTAGGGAGGTCCAGTCTTCCATGGCCTGCGGAAGAAAAACAGGAGGCAATGCCTGTGGATTGTGAGATCCTTCCAGGCTCATTGGCTGCGGTGTTAATTGCGGTGTTAGTTGCGGTGTTAACTGCGCTGTGGCGGATGTTGAAAACAGCACAGTTAGAGAAAAGAAACAACCGAGTAGCAAATAAACGTTTTTGATGGGCATAGTAGTAAATATTGAAGAGCTACAATTGGATTTAAAAATATACAGATGCGTGGGGCACATCCTTTCAACCATTGGCTATACGAGTAGGCTTGCTTTGACGCATGATTGTTAGGCCATAAATAGGTCTTGCGTCACAGACGCACGTTTGTATTATCTGTAAAAGGCGTTTTGAATGCGTGGGGCAATACTTAATGCACTTCGGAATTCGAGGTAACGTTTCATCTGGCATGAACCTCATCTGGTCATTTAGCCAGGGCTTTATTGGTAGAAATCATAACAGGATCCTGATTGAATGCCTGCGTAAGGGTTTTTTGTAAAGCATATTCTTTCAGTGGTTTGACTAGATATCCTGTGATGTAGTGATTTTCGTGACGGTCTTCATAAGAGCCGGCAAGAAAAATCTTGCAACTCGGGGAGGCAATTTTCATTTTCCTTACCGTACGGTGTGCATAAACATCGCCAGCCATATCCAAAATGAGAATCTCGTCAAGCCCGTTTTTATCTACCCAGGTTTTGGCTGCGGGCCACGATTCAAAGTCCCTTACCTGTATACCCAGTCGTTCCAGTTGTGCTTTGACTATAAGTCTGAGCGTATTATTAGGAAATACAATGATCGCTCGCTTTTCATCGACCTCGGTGAACACATCATTTTGTATCTCGGGGAATTGTTTGTTGACTTTTACCTGAATGGTGAAATGAAAGGTGCTGCCGGCGCCAACCTGGCTCTCGACCCAAATGGTACCTCCCATAAGGTTAATGAGCCTGGAGCTAATGGTAAGTCCGAGGCCTGTGCCGCCATATTTACGTGTAGTGGAGGCATCTGCTTGAGAAAAGGGTTTGAACAATGTCTCAATCTTATCCTCGGGAATACCGATGCCTGTATCTGAAATGGCAATGTGAAGCTTGAGTGTATCTTCTTCGTGGTCCACGTCATGATGCCCGGCCGAATCTATTGGGGCTACTGCTGCTGAAAGGACGATCTCGCCTGCTTTTGTAAATTTAACCGCATTGGAAATCAAGTTTACAATGATTTGCCGGAGTCTTGTATCATCGCCCTTTACAAGGATAGGCACATCGGCGGAGATGGATGTGATAAGCTCGAGGTTCTTTTTATGGGCGCTGACCGACACTACGTCAAGGGTGCTTTCAAGGACATCTCTGAAATTAAAAGCATGCTCCTCTAATATGAGATGATTGGCTTCAATTTTTGAAAAGTCGAGGATGTCATTGATAATCGTTAAGAG
>JBGCEN010000106.1:0-7518 GCA_045106435.1 Rhodothermales bacterium | reverse complement strand
TGGATACCACGGCCCTAAATCGCGAGGTAACAATCTGGTCCCGCGCCATGTTTTTCATTCGCAAATACACGACACGCGCAACGCCGGCCACAGCGACTATATCCCGGACAGCCCGCCCACAAGAAACCAGGAATCAGCAGCAGATTTTTGCGATCAAGTGCTTTCTGGTTCACAGTTACCTTTTTATCGCTAACTTTCCGAGCTTATATCACCATCGATATATATAAAACGGATGAGATAAATATCCTGACCACTTCCATGTTGTGCTGTTTTCAACAGGTCGCTACGATCCTTAAAACCCGATTCCAGGGCTAAGGCATCTGTAATGTCACTGCGGTTTTTTTCAGTAATAGATTTGATCAAGATATATCCGGGGCCTTGCCCAAGTCGGTACTTCCCTCCTATCTTGGCGTGCATACGCGTCCAAATCCTGATGCTGCAAGTTACAATGGGCTCATGAAGCCGTTTGGTAAATTGCATTAATTTGCTTCTCGAATGAGGTACGATGGGTACGAAAAGTACAAAGGGTTCGATAAGTACGATCAAACAGGATCAAGGAATATTTCGTACCCCTTGTACCAGCGTATTGTAGTTCATATGGACCCCAAAAAAGTCATATCTTCAATCAAACAGCGTTATATACCCTGCATACATGCCAGCTGAATCCTTGAAAGAAGAAAATACTCCTGCACCCGGAGATGGCCGTTTAAAAAATCATAAATGGGTCAAACAGCCGGCATGCCCGAATTGCAGCTATACATTTGAGGATGCGGACAATTTCTGCCCATCGTGTGGCCAAAGGAATACAACACACAAGCGTCCCCTTCGCTACTTCATTCGCGAGTTTTTTGAGGAGTTGCTGAGCCTGGATACCCGGGCCTTTACCACGTTACACAATCTGGTGCTGGCACCCGGTTTATTAACAAAAAACTACAATGCCGACAAGCGTGCGCTGTATACGGCTCCGTTGCGCTTCTACGTACTTACCAGTGTGCTTTTCTTCATATCCATATCATGGATGACACAGTCGAGTATTCGGAAATCTGATGCAGAATTAAAGACCGCAATACAGCCGAGCGACTCATTATTTAGCGACATGAATGCAACGTTGTTCTGGAATTTAGACCTGGGGCCGGCAGATTTTGAGGCCCTGCAGAAGCTTGATGAATACACCACGGACAGCATTGATTCTGTACTTACGGCACATGGCAAGCAAACAAACTGGCTTAACACAAGGGCACTTCTTGGGGTAGCACCTATTCTGAGTGGTGATTTTAGTCTTGAGCAGTATTACAGTAAATTGCTGCGAAACCTGTCGTACTCCTTGTTTTTCTTCATGCCGATGCTGGCATTGATTTTTAAATTCCTTTACATAAGGCGGCATCAATTCTACACCGAGCATCTCATATTCTCGATTCATCTCCACACGTTTGCCTTTCTATTCATTATGGTGTGCCTTTGGATCGATTATATGCAAGACTATATCACCATTACGGCCTGGGCTCAGTTTGGTATTATGATTTATATGGCTTTGGCGATGAAGAAGGTGTACGAGCAAAATTGGTTTAGAACCCTGGCAAAAGGAACGCTTGCATTCTGGTCCTATCTTTTACTGGTAGCTCTTGGGTTTTCCTTGCTCCTCCTGTTGAGCCTCTTTTAAGCCAGCCTGCTATTGCCATTATTCGCTGAACAGAGATTAGTTTTCCTGTGATGCAAGATATGCTAACCACCGGCCATAACCGCCTAACATGGGTGAATCTGGATCCATTTGTACAAGTGTATCATACATCGCGCCTACAGCAAAGGAATTGGGGGCGTTAAAAAAGATAATCAAGCCGTCTTTTGAGTTGGTATAAAAATAGCCCAGGGTAAACTCAGACCAATCGCTTCCGCTGTGGCTTAATACTTTATCATTTCCATAGTCAATCACTTCCCAACCCAAACCATATCCTTGGGTTACGGGACATACTTGATCGACATCCGTTGCACAAATTACAGTTTGCTCATCAGCCGGCTTAACAATTTGCACGCGATTGCGATCTTCGATGAGTTCTTTGCTCAGGCCTTCTTCGTTCATTACGGAGATCAAGAATTTGGCGTAGCTTTCCACATTAATAATCATGTCGTCTGACGCAAAATATCTCCCTTCTCGTGGGCATCCTCCCCCGGGCCGGCAGTAGGGTCCGTATGACTTGCCGGTTTTGTCTTTTGCCCGAGCAAGTCTATCAAAGGTCGACTTGTCCACGACATAAGAGGCATCTTCCATGCCCATCGGATCGAATACGTATTTTTTGATGAGCTCATTCGGATGGGTTTCCAGTTTGATTTTGGCGTAATTCATAAGGTACTCAAAGCCTTCCCCTGAATACCCAAAGATGGAGCCAGGATCATTAACAAATCTTAATTTTCGATCTCGGTCTATGTTTCGCCAATTCAAAAAGCCAGATGAATGCGTGAGCGTCATGCGGGGCGTGAGCAACTCATGTCTTGGATCTTCTTTTAAATCAGGATCAACCCAGTAAGGTGCCATTGATTCATCCAGATCCAGCTTGCCGTCATCTACCATGCGCAAGATGGCCTCTGCAGTAATGGTCTTTGTAATGGAAGCAACATTAAACAGTGTTTCCCGCGTCGCAGGTACACCCGGTGATTGCTCTCCAAAATAGCCGGTCCATACCAATTCCCCATTTTTAATAACGCCTAAGCCGGCGGTATTAACGCCATGCTCCTCTATGATCTCCGGGATCTTTCGATCAAGTTCAGCTGCTCGCTTATCAGATACAGAAGGAATATCACCTGAATCCTGGGCAAATGTTTGATCACAACCCGAAGCAAGAAAAAAGAGAAAGAGTATACAAAACGTAGCAGATTTGAAGGCAGGCATGATTCAGCAGGTTTTGGTTAGACTTACACAAAGACTTAATGAAAGGTAAGAGGTACGAAGTGCTTCCTCTATTCAAATACGAGACATTTTCGTGCAAGTTGGTTCAGTCAGTGTATTTCGGCCAGGTTGGTTCTGTTGAGACAAGCACGTTTTATTAGCTTGTGGACATATCCTGATTTTTGAAAACCTTGACGAAATGCATTACCAACCCATCATCTGCCACGATTTCCTGCCTTTCCTTAATATACTCCCCTTTCCATGTCACACCTTTACCATCAGGCACATATCCCCTCAGCACATAGAGTCTCTGTGCTGCATTATAACCCGGATGCAGACCAACCCCCAGGCCAATCTTATCGCTCCGTTTGGCAACAATCGCCTCGGCTTTATCCATGAGCGCCGTGGCAATGCCTTGCCGTCTATAATGGGGTAACACGTTCAAATCCTGAATCTCAGGGCAGGATGAATACTCCGGGTCCCAGACGATCAACAGGTACCCTGAAAACGTGCCATTACTTTCTGCAACAAGCACAATGATGTCTTCTGCCAGTTGCCTCTCAAAGCACTCTTCATACCTTTCTTTCGACTTATGCCATCCAATTTCGGCAAATGCTTTGGAGATAGGTTCAGCATCTGCGAGAATAAGCCGGCGTATAGTCAATTCCATAGGGCAAACAAACGGTTACATCGTGTGATGTCGCTCGATCTCTTCTTTGCTGAGTCGAAGAAAACGGGCGGCATTGCTGTGCACATGGCTAGAGGCGGTGGTCCTTGCGAATCAGCTACGTGGGTGAAGTTCTGCTTGGACAGGGCGAAGCTTGAACTGAATAGCAATATCCAAATAATCACTACGGATTTCAAGACATCCTATATTGGGTCCTATCTTTTCCTGCTGATACAGTTGTTGAAACTATCTCAATTGATACCCAAGGCTGAGGCCCAAATTGTTAACGTGCTTCTCATCAAGAATGACAAACGTATTTTCAAGCCCCAGTTTGACAAACCCTATCCCGCTATCATAAAGAACTACGCCGGCACCGATCAGTGCGGTGAATCCGATATTGTGTGCAGGTGGCAGTGAGGCCAAGCCAGAGTGGCGAACAATACCTATTCCCGAGCCTCCTTCAATGTAGAATCGACTGCTGGTCCAGAATTGCAAGAGTGTACCAAAAAACTCCGAGGACTGCCTGTAGTCTAGTTCTTGAAAACCATCTTGCAAATGTGTGCCCGTATGCGTGGATAGCCGTACTAAAAAAGCCAGGTCATTCCGTAGATAGGTACCAAGGCTTAAACTTAACCGCTGCCCTGCCTTTACTTTTTCTCGGTGTCATTCTTCTACAGTGACGCCGGCACATGGCAGGACAATGGTAAATGTAGCACCATGCCCCTCTTTGCTGTCAACGCGTAGTTCGCCTTGATGGCGCTGTGTAATAATTTCATGCGCGAGAGACAAGCCGAGCCCTGTTCTACGGGATGTTGTAAAGAACGGCTCAAATATCTTCTGATGAATCTCGTTTTTAACCCCTGTACCATTGTCCTGAATCCTGATTTCGACATGGTTTTCAAGTTGATGCGTTGAAACTTGCACCATAGGTTGGTAAGATCCGTTTGCCGATTCTGTTTTTTGCTGAATGGCGTCGAAAGCATTGGACATCAGGTTCATTACAACCTGCCCAACTTCCTTTGGTGCCACTTGCAATTCGGGCATTTCAGATGCAAAGCTTTGCTCAATCTCAACATTCAACTCGGGGGCTTCAGCCTGAATGTTGAGATGAGATAACCGTACATATTTTTCGATCAGGCGCGTCAGGTTCACAGATTCCACAGACCGCTCCTTGACCGTTGTGTGATCGAGCATTTGGGCAAGGATTTGGTTAGCTCGTTCGCCGTGTTTGAGAATTCTGCCGGCATTGAGTTTCAAATTGTCAACCAACTCATCGACGATTTCAACTTGCTCCGTCGACATATGAGATTTAATGGGTGATAGTTCTTCTTTTAAATCATCGGCTTGTTCTTCGATGAGCTCCGAGAAATTATTTACAAAGTTCAACGGATTTTTAATTTCATGCGCGATGCCGGCAGTAACCCGCCCCATGGCAGCAATCTTCTGCACTTGTACAAGCTGGTCCTGCGCTTCACTCAGTTTTTTGTAAGATCCTTTAAGCGATTCGTGCGCGACTTCCAATTGTTGTTTGAAATCCTCCGCCTTTTTCCTTGCCCGAAATTGCTCATAGCGGCTCGAATAAAGCAATCCACTGATTCCAGTATAGATAATGGTAATGATGCCAAGGAATACATAAACCGTTTTTTGCAAGCGAAGTGGTGGCACATCTGCCAATAGCGGGAGAAACTGGACACATAAAGTAATGGTTGCAATGACCAGCAATCCAAAAAGAAATGTCTGCCACGCGCGATACGGCATGGTACCAACAGCGCTGGACATAAACAGCACGAGGAAAGTTGTTGTGTACCCTTTGCCAATGACGATGTCATCCAACATGGACGATACACAGAACACCACAACCATAGCTGCCATCAAGATCCGACCAAAGCGCGGTCCTTCTTCGGTTCTTGAAAGAGCCAAACAAGCAATACTCAACATGAACATCACGAGCTTGTCCCAAAGAACAATCGTCGTTTCGGGGTCAATATCTCTGTAGCTCCACGCAATGGTGGCGTTTACGAAAAATGACTTGGCAGCGACAAAGGCAATAATCCCTATAATCCCAAGAAGGCCTATAACGACCATGCCCTGTCTGGATACTTTCAGGATTTCTTGCTTGAAACCCGGGTCTTTCTCATAAGCTTCAAAGCCAAGGAATGACTTCCAGTGTGTTTTATTGGCTATATCTTGATTCATTCGGATAAAGAATGCGGAAGGTACTATCATACGTCTAGTCCTAAACTAAATAAAGGTAGCCGCTCCTTTTGGATGCAACTACCTCTATTACAAGAATAACTTGCTAAATGGCTCAGGATAGAGCGGATCGGCAAATATGGACGATCTATGCCGCTGAAGGTTTGATAGTTACCTCAACCTTGGTCATTTTATCGCCTTGTTTTACGCTATCTACTACATCAAGGCCTTTCGTTACCTTACCAAACACAGTATGCCGGCCATCCAGGTGAGGCTGTGGGCCATGCGTAATGAAAAACTGGCTGCCATTGGTGTTCGGGCCGGCGTTGGCCATCGAAATAACGCCACGTTCATGGCGCAGTGGATTGCCTATGAATTCATCTGCAAATCTATAACCAGGTCCCCCACTTCCACTACCTGTAGGATCTCCTCCCTGGACCATGAAGTTGGCAATCACTCTGTGGAAAGTGATACCATCGTAGAAGCCTTCGCCGGCGAGATAAACAAAGTTATTGACTGTTTTTGGGGCATGCTCAGCAAACAAATCCAGCTCAATCACACCGCTGTCCGTATGCATTACTACATGATACACGGCTTTTTCATCGATCTGCATCGCTGGAGGTGCATCCCACTGTTGACTACTCATTTAATCTGTAATTTTTATTGAAAGGAGTACTGTCACTTAAAGGTCTTCCACGAATAAAAAGGGAAGAAGACGAGCCTGGGCAGACCAGCCCTTAAGTAGATAAGCCCATTTAAATTGTAATTGCCCCAAAAGTTTGCTTGAAGCACAATTTAGATTACATATGCTTGATTTAGATTGTATCTGCCTGTTAAAGCACAAACAATTCTTTACTGGAAGTTGTCAGCACTTCACAGCCATCAGGTTTCAAAACAACGATGTCTTCAATTCTAACGCCAAATTTACCGGGGATATAGATTCCCGGCTCGATTGTAATCGCAATGTTTTCAGCAAGTTGATCGCTGTTTTGCCAGGAGATGCGTGGCCATTCATGGATATCAAGCCCTAAACCGTGGCCGAGACTATGCGTAAAGTATTCACCATAGCCGGCAGTTTCTATGATCGAACGCGCTACAGCATCCAGTTCTAACGCCGTCAGATTTGCCTGGGCTGCCGCGATGGCTTTTTGTTGGGCTTCCAGCACAAGATTATATACATCAATGGCTTCATCAGCCGGCTTTCCAATCGCTATCGTGCGGGTCATGTCAGAGGCATACCCATTCACAAAACACCCAAAATCCAGCACAACAAGATCGCCCTCCTGAAATACCCGCGACGATGGACGCGCATGCGGGAGCGCGCCATTAGCGCCAGATGCAACAATGGGATCAAAGGACATGCTGCTTGCCCCTCTGATCATGTGCTGGTAAATGATTTCTGCAGCAACTTCCTGCTCGGATTGTCCCGGCTTTATGAAATCCAGCAAGTAGGAAAACACTTCGTCTGTAATATGCTGCGCTTTTTTGATATGATCAATTTCCCACGCTGACTTAGTAGCAACAGAACGTGCCAGCCACATAATTTTGGGTACCCAGTCTCGTTCTCCAAAATTTGCAATAAGTTTTGAATGTTGGGCGATTGTTACATGGTCGGCCTGAAGAATGATCGACCCAATATCCGGTAAGAGCTTCTTGTTCTTAACGCATTCTACCAATGGGCCTGATGCGATATAGATTTCAACATCTTCCGTTTCTTCTTTGCTTTGCGTGATGTATCTCCCATCAGTAATGAGAGCAGCTGTGTCTGGCGTAACAA
>JBGCEN010000105.1:0-14250 GCA_045106435.1 Rhodothermales bacterium | reverse complement strand
ACGTAGGATGCCGTCTCTGTTTTCGGGGTGTAGCGCAGCCTGGTAGCGCACCGCAATGGGGTTGCGGTGGTCGGAAGTTCGAATCTTCTCACCCCGACCACTAAAAAGGCCGATAGCTCAATGAGTTATCGGCCTTTATCTTTTCTGGATTCTGACATTGAAAAAGGCCGTAACACCACTGTAAAACCTTTTTGAAGCATTAAACCCACCACCCACAAAAAACCCGCCACAGTGGGCTAGCTGTGGGAGATGGCGATGGGCTGCTTCGTACTCAAAGCCGCCATTGAAGGGCGTATGCTGATAATCTGCTGCGTACAGCAAACGCTCATTCAGTAATAACGCTCATTCAGTAATAGAGGGCCCTGAAGCAAAGTGCGTAAGTTAATTGCATCAGCCAGTTTTGGCTCGTTTCTTGCATACAACCTTTTCATAATCTACTCTTTTTTTGTATGCCATAAAGATGACAACCAATTTCATGAATCTATCGTCCGAAGTACTATTCAGAATCAATGAGTCTCTGCACAACGCAGTTGACCAGCAACTCGATATCTACTCGCTGGCCGCGCACATCAAGAAGGTTTACGCTGATCTTCAGCAATCCCGGGATTTCAGGGAGTTGATTGAGGCAGCCCGCCGTTTTACGCCAGACAAGCAGAACTCAGTCTTCAGCGAGACTCTCTTGGAAGATCACCAATGCCGCTTATCCTTGATCGGCATCAATCGCTTTGCCCCTATCCCCGTGCATGACCACCCGCACATCACGGGCGTGTCATTGATTATTCATGGCCGCGTGCAGGTACGAAACTACCGAATACAAGAGATCGTGCGTGAGCCGTCGCTCGTAAAATTGGAGTGCCTTGCGGATGAAATTCTCGGTGCGGGATCAACCATAGCCATCGAAAATGGTGCAAACAACCTTCATGGCCTGCAGTCGATGAATCTCAATGCTGTCTGCCTGGCGCTCCAGACGCCGCCCCTGGCCGCCGATCGGCAAGCCTGGTACTTTCCCACACATCCCCTCGCGAGTCATCATCAGCATTCGACATGGAATCGCATTATCAAGTCACCACGGAAGACCAACCCCCTACCAGAACCGCTCACCACGCTCGAACCTGGAGGCGCATTGTCATGCTGACCACGAAGCATCGGATCTCGAGACTGAAAACGATCGCGGCCGCCATCACTCTGGCACTATCATCGCAGGGTTTGCAGGCTGAGAACCTAGATGTGGGCATTGCCGCCTATCAGGGGAAGGAATTCCCCAAGGCGTTGGAAGTTTTTCAACGTTATGCGGAAAAGCGAGATCCCACGGCGCAATACTACCTCAGCATACTCTACCGACTCGGCCTGGGAGTCGAACAGGATGAGGATACGGCCTTTCTCTGGTGCAAGAGAGCTGCTGATGCGGGCATTCTGGACGCCCAGTACATTCTTGGGGTGATGTATCTACAAGGCGAAGGCGTGGAAGAGGATGATGCGTTGGCATTAGAGTGGCTCTGGAAAGCAGCAGATCGCGGCCACCAGCAGGCGATTGAGGTGTTGCAGTTTGCGCTTGAGAACGATTTTACGACTGGTTGTTAGAGCCATATGCGACTGGATGTGGCATATGAAATGTTCACCCTGACACGTTGATGTGAATGACGGCAGTGGAGTGCGGACGTTCAACACCCAAGAACTTCACCCTAGCATCTCCCTGAGCGCGGTATTGTAGAAGTCAAATAAAAAAGAGTTTGGGCGCGGTCAGTTGGCATAAAGCCTTTGCGATGCAACCCCCTACGGCTGATAGAGCAGCTCGTCGAGTTCAGCATCTTCGACCAGCGGCGGCGCATCTGAGCCGGTAGCTGCTGCCTTGGTTGCAATCCGTGTCGAGGGAGAGAGACGCAGCCTCATGGCAAGATTTGAAACTGTGCCTGACAGGGATTTGTGAACAGAGACAATCGGGTTGACCTTCGTGCTGCCGCCGTCCGTTGGAATGACCAGCGGTTCGCTCTTCAACTGCTTTGCTGCCCGTTGCAGTTGCACATAAGCCTGACAGTAGCTCACCATCAGGGGTATATCAGATTGCTTGAAGTGTTCGGCAGAACAGGCATCGACCACCATCAACCAGATTTCACTCTCCGCCGGATCAAGATCGCTTGGCGGTGATAATCGTTGTCGTGGTATTACTTTGATGGGTGTCTGCATTTGAAAACTCCAGCATGAGGGGTTCTAAATTTCGTGACCCCGCGCGACAGGCTAACCCCTAGTTGTTTTTTTCTTTACCCCCCACCCATACGTTTTTTTGAACATGTACGATTAGAAAGGAATGCAAGGCAGGGTTCGATTGGTCAATTGAAATATAGCACAATTATAGTACATTTTGCTGTATTGTCCCATCAAACCTAATCGTTTTTCCTTGAAACAGAAAAGTTTATTCATGTGGCAATAAAAGGCTAAATCCGCAATTAACTGCCGCCGGTCAGCGGTTATTCTCCTTATACTTCGATAGGGAAGCTCTGAATGAATCGGTGGGATGGGGGTTTGGGGGAAGGGCTAACATGATGTGGATCGCAAGCCATTGATATACGCACCTTCCCCCATGGAAAACTTGCGGGAATGATCTGATCGAGGCGCGAAGCGATTCGCCTCCAGGGACGTAGGTGAGGGGCGTGAGCAGGGAGCGGAAGCTTCGATCAGGGCTTCCCTGGCTGAACCTGGCGCATTGCGGCTTCTTCACGAATTCAGGCTGCACTCTTGCAAGTTGCACCAAAATGATCGCTTGCCGCCCAATGGGAGTGCGCCAAGGCGGATGATCCTCTCGGCTGCTCATAGCCATTCCTACTACCTGGAACCCGGCAGTTCCCGGCGCTATTGCTGAATAGGCTCAATCGTCAACGTTTCCGAAGAAAGAGTGGCCCGATTGATTGATCAACCTCACCATGTGGCATGTTTTTTGCATGTCAGCATGGTGACGTGTCCGCATTATCAGAATCATGCAACACAACGCCTACACATTTTATAACAGGAGAGAATCTATGCAGACAAGCTTGATTAAACGCACCCTGCTCGGCACCGGCTTTTTGGCGAGTATGTTATTTTCCACTGCCGCTGTTGCTGGGGAGACCATCAAGGTCGGCATTCTGCATTCGCTGTCCGGCACCATGGCCATCAGTGAAACCACGCTGAAAGACACCATGGTGATGCTGATTGAAGAGCAGAACAAGAAAGGGGGTCTTCTCGGCAAGAAACTCGAGGCGGTTGTCGTTGATCCCGCTTCGGATTGGCCTCTATTTGCTGAAAAGGCTCGCGAACTGATCGAGAAAGAGAAGGTCGATGCAGTCTTCGGTTGTTGGACATCGGTATCACGAAAATCCGTACTGCCGGTATTTGAAGAGTTGAACAGCCTGTTGTTCTACCCGGTTCAATACGAGGGTGAGGAGTCATCCAAAAACGTTTTTTACACCGGTGCAGCGCCAAATCAGCAGGCGATCCCCGCCGTCGATTACCTGATGGAGGATATCGGCGTCAAACGCTGGGTTCTGGCAGGAACCGACTATGTCTACCCTCGCACCACCAACAAGATCCTAGAGGCCTATCTGAAATCCAAGGGTGTTGCAGCTGAAGATATCATGATCAACTACACGCCATTTGGGCATTCCGACTGGCAGACGATCGTAGCGGATATCAAGAAATTCGGTTCGGCCGGGAAAAAGACTGCCGTGGTCTCAACCATCAATGGAGACGCCAATGTCCCCTTCTACAAGGAGCTGGGCAACCAGGGCGTATCGGCTGAAGAGATCCCCGTGATTGCCTTCTCGGTTGGTGAAGAGGAACTATCCGGTATCGACACCAAGCCACTCGTAGGCCACCTGGCTGCGTGGAACTATTTCATGAGTGTTGACGCCGAGGCCAATGACAGCTTTATCGAAAGCTGGCATGCATTCACGAAGGACGAGAAGCGCGTATCCAACGACCCCATGGAAGCCCACTATATCGGCTTCAACATGTGGATCGAGGCTGTCGAGAAAGCTGGTACAACGGAACCTAACGCTGTTCAGGACGCCATCATCGGAGTGACTGTCCCCAACCTCTCGGGTGGCTATTCAGCCATGATGCCAAATCATCACGTCACCAAGCCGGTTCTTATCGGCGAGATCCAGGATGATGGCCAGTTCGACATCGTCTGGGAAACTTCCGGCCTGGTTGCCGGAGATGCCTGGTCTGATTATCTCGAAGGCTCCAAGGACATTATTGCCGACTGGCGCGCTCCGCTCTCATGCGGAAACTACAACGTCAAGTCGGCGAAGTGCTCCGGGCAGAACCTTGAGTAGGATTTGATCCCACGCTGCGCTACCGCGCACAGACAGGGCTCACGCTTCTCGGCAGCATCCGGTGTAAGCGAGAAGCGTGAGCACTCATTCTGAAGCATTGTCTTTCCCACGCAGCTACTGTTTATTACTACTTCGACAGAGAGATAGGGGGATGGATTGATTAACGCTCTCTTTAACGTGATATGAATCGAATATTATTTTTCACCACTGTTCTGTGGCTCAGCATGATGAATCCTTTGCAGGCAGAACCAGTGGAAGAGATGAATGCCGCGCTGCAGCTCATGAAAGAGAGAAGCTACGATCTGAAGAGTAGCGCGATCAAGAAAATTGTAACCAGTGGTCACCCGCAAGCGCGCGCAGTGCTTGATGCGATGCTCAATGGCAACCTGTTTATCCGAAAAAAAGAGAGAGACCTGGTCTTTGCGCATAAGGAGGGAGCAGGATACCAGTTGACCGCCATACTCGATGATAAGGAGCTCGGCCAGCTGAAGAAACGTCAATTGAAAAAGGTTGGCATCAATAACCGATTACGCGGCGAACTGCGCAGCGCCCTCGCAATGTTGACTCTGAACAGCCCCGACCCAGAAACGCGACTAGCGGCTGTAGACAATATGCTGAACTCGATCGATGCGGACAGCGCCGCAATATTCAGCAGCGCGCTCGAAAATGAGCAGGATCGTTCAGTGCGGGAAGCCATGCGCCTTGGGATCGCTCTCGTTGACATCTCAAGCGCCGATCCACATGTGCGCACACAAGCAATTACCGTGCTGGACGGCAATCTTCACCCTGCAGCCTGGAATAAACTCACGGCGCTGCTGGAGCAAGAGCAGGAGCAAGCTGTTCGGGATGCCGCAGAAAATGCGCTGCATGCTATAGATGTCAGACGCCAGGCGTCGAGCATCGCGGAGACCCTCTTTTTTGGACTCAGCCTTGGCTCGGTGCTGGTCATTGCCGCCATCGGCCTGGCTATCACCTTCGGTGTCATGGGAGTCATCAATATGGCCCATGGTGAGCTGATCATGCTCGGTGCCTACACCACCTATCTCGTACAGGTCGTTTTGCCAGACAGTCCCGGCGTTGCGCTGCTGTTGTCAATTCCGCTGGCTTTCCTGGTTTCCGGTGGAGCCGGGGTGCTTATCGAACGCGGGGTGATCCGCTTTCTGTATGGCAGACCACTTGAAACCCTGCTGGCGACATTCGGCATCAGCCTGATTCTGCAGCAGTTGGTGCGCGTCCTCATCTCGCCGCAAAATGTACCGGTCACCAATCCCGAGTGGATGTCCGGGTCGATCGAACTCAACTATGTCTTGTCACTCACCTACAACCGGCTCTATGTCTTCGGTTTCAGCCTGTTGGTGTTCGCCGCGCTGTTTCTGATCTTGAAAAAGACTTCGCTTGGTCTGCAGGTACGCGCTGTTGCCCAGAATCGCGCCATGGCGCGCGCCATGGGGGTGCGTTCCGAGCGGGTTGATGCACTGACATTTGGCCTCGGTTCCGGTATAGCCGGTATTGCCGGCGTGGCGCTGAGCCAACTGACGAACGTTGGGCCGAATCTCGGTCAATCATACACAATCGACTCTTTCATGGTGGTCGTATTCGGCGGAGTCGGCAACCTCTGGGGCGCCCTGGTGGCAGGCATGACTCTCGGCGTCGCAAACAAGATCATGGAGCCCTGGGCAGGCGCTGTGCTGGCGAAAATTTTGATCCTAATTTTCATCATCCTATTTATTCAAAAAAGACCCCGCGGCCTGTTCCCGCAGAAGGGACGCGCGGCGGAGGGTTGAACCATGGGCATAGTTCACCAACTTATAAAAGATGACCGCGGCGGCCAGATACTACTGCTCTCCCTGGCAGTGGTTATTGTTCTGGTCCCACTGTTGAACCAGGTCGTTCCCGAGAGTAGTCCATTCCATGTTTCGACATTTGGCGTGACGCTGTTCGGCAAGTACCTGACCTATGCGCTGCTGGCGGTTGCGGTCGACCTGGTGTGGGGCTATCTCGGTATCCTCACTCTTGGACACGGCGCTTTTTTCGCTCTGGGCGGTTATGCCATGGGAATGTACCTGATGCGTCAGATCGGTGATCGCGGCGTTTATGGTGACCCGACCCTGCCCGATTTCATGGTATTTCTCGACTGGAAGGAGTTGCCATGGTTCTGGCATGGCTTTGACATGTTCTGGTTCGCGATGCTGATGGTGGCGCTGTTACCCGGATTGCTGGCATTCATTTTCGGTTGGCTGGCGTTTCGCTCGCGGGTGACAGGTGTTTACCTCTCGATCATGACCCAGGCACTGACCTACGCGTTGATGCTGGCTTTTTTCCGCAATGAGATGGGATTCGGAGGCAACAATGGTCTGACGGACTTCAAGGATATCCTCGGCTTCAACCTGCAGGATGACGGCACGCGCATCGCCCTGTTTATTGCCTCCGCTGTGGCCCTGGCGCTTGGTTACTTGCTATGCCGCTGGATCATAACTTCAAAGCTTGGCCGTGTGACCGTCGCAATACGCGATGCCGAGGATCGAACACGCTTCATCGGTTATCGTGTCGAATATTTCAAGCTGTGGGTGTTCTCGGTGTCCGCGGTACTGGCAGGCATTGCCGGAGCACTCTACGTTCCCCAGGTCGGTATCATCAATCCGGGAGAATTTTCGCCTCTGAACTCCATTGAGATCGTCATCTGGGTCGCAATTGGCGGTCGCTACACGCTTTACGGGGCAGTCATCGGTGCATTGCTGGTCAACTATGCCAAGACCCTGCTGACCGGGGCCATGCCCGATGCATGGCTATTCGCTCTGGGTGGCATGTTCGTCCTGGTCACGCTGTTTCTACCTCACGGCATTGCAGGTGTGTTCCGCCGGGAGAAACAGGCATGAATCTTCTGCGCAACGTCGGTGAGTCCATGCAGCGCAATGAATACCTCAAATTCATGACGCCACGGCCTGTGATGGACCTGGACGTTAGCCATGGCCCGATTCTCTATCTCGAAGAGCTTAATGTCAGTTTTGACGGATTCAAGGCGATCAACGACCTGACCATGTATGTCGATGCCGGTGAACTGCGCTGCATCATAGGGCCAAACGGCGCCGGCAAAACAACCATGATGGATATCATCACCGGTAAAACCAGCCCCGATTCCGGTCAGGCCTATTTCGGCTCGCTGATCAATCTGCTCGAACTCAGTGAGCCGCAGATAGCCACGGCTGGCATCGGCCGCAAGTTCCAGAAGCCGACAGTGTTCGAACACAACCGCGTCATCGATAATCTCGAGCTCGCATTGAAATGTGACAAGCGGGTGTGGCCGACGCTGTTTGCAAAATTGTCATCAGGGCAGCAGGATTTTCTCGATGAGACGCTGGACCTGATCGGTTTGAACAAGCAACGTAATATGCTGGCCGGATCCTTGTCCCACGGACAAAAACAGTGGCTTGAAATCGGCATGCTGCTGGTTCAGGAGCCGCACCTGCTGCTCGTGGATGAGCCTGTGGCCGGCATGACCCACCAGGAGATGGAGCGTACTGCCGAGCTCCTGACGTCGCTTGCTGGCAAGCATACCGTGGTTGTGGTTGAACACGACATGGATTTTGTCCGCTCGATCGCCCGCAAGGTGACCGTGCTGCATCAGGGAAGCGTTCTGGCTGAAGGAGACATGGATGAGGTGCAGAACGACCAGCGCGTCATAGAAGTCTACCTGGGAGAGTAGAGATGTTGCGAGTTGAGGGGTTGAACCAATATTATGGCGAAAGCCATACCCTGTGGGACCTGGATCTTCATGTTGCTGACGGCGCCTGTACGGTCATTATGGGCAGAAATGGCGTGGGCAAGACCACACTGCTGCAGTCTGTCATGGGGCTGTTGCCCGTCAAATCAGGACGAATACAATACCAGGGCGAGGATATTACCGGGGTTATCGCGGAGAAGCGCGCCGAACTCGGCATTGGGTATGTTCCGCAGGGTCGCCAGATTTTCCCCTTGCTCAGCGTCAGGGAGAATCTTGAAATCGGGCTGCCGGTGCGCAAGGATAAAAGCGGCAAGATACCCGAATTTATCTATGAACTTTTTCCGGTCCTCGGCGAGATGCTGGGGAGGCGGGGAGGTGACTTGTCTGGTGGCCAGCAGCAGCAGCTGGCGATCGGAAGGGCGCTGGTCATCGACCCAAAGCTGCTGATTCTTGATGAACCAACCGAAGGCATACAGCCTAACGTGGTGCAGGAGATCGGTGATATTATTCTGAAATTAAACAGGGAAGCGGGATTGACGGTGTTGCTGGTAGAACAGAAACTGCCATTTGCCCGCAAGGTTGCGGACCACTTCTCCATCCTCGACCGCGGCAGGCAGGTTGCGAGCGGAGACATCGACGAACTCAATGAAAAGACCATTCAACAATACCTTACGGTATAAGTAGGAGATGATAATGCATAGAGTCATGTTGCTCGGTTTGCCGCTCGCCATGGCAAATCAGGCAGAGGCGCACCTTAGCCATTCCGCACAGCCTGTCCACGCAGTAGAGCATCTATTGCTGTTGGCTGCCTTACTGATTCCGATGCTGCTGGCCAGGCCACTCTTGCGCCTCTTTGCCAGGACCAGGAAGCCGCAGGATTGACATGGCATCTGCCAGTGCGCAGCATGCTGATTTCACCGCCGGCTGGAAGGCATCAATTGCCCTCGCTTTTGCGCGCCGCGGAGATCGCACCATTCTCGCCGAGAAACGGCAGCACGGCCCTCTTGTCGTACAGCGCAGCTTTCATCCGGAAGGGGATGTCTGTCATCTCTATCTGCTGCACCCGCCTGGCGGCGTTGCCGGCGGCGACCATCTCGACGTTCAGGTTGCGGCTGACTCTGGATCCCGTGCGCTGATCACGACACCGGGAGCCGCCAAATTCTATCGCAGCATCGGTCCCACGGCGTACCAGAACCAGCAGTTCCATATTGCCGGCGGCTCTCTTGAATGGCTGCCGCAGGAGAATATATTCTTTCCGGGCGCCCGGGTTCAGATGCACACTGAAATCAACCTGAGCGATGGTGCTAACTACATCGGTTGGGAGATGCATTCGCTTGGTCGACCTGTGATCGGTGAACGCTTCACACATGGAAGTCTGGTTATTCGCACGACCCTCAGACGTGAAGGCAGGCCGTTACTACTCGACAGGCTTGCAATTGACGGTGAGCAATCCCTCAACGGAACAGCGACTTTGCGTGGTCAGCCTGTGGTCGCAACACTCATTGCAACAGGCGTGGACAGCAAGGTGCTCGAAGCGGCGAGAGAGATGACTGCAGGGCCCGAGGTCGGCATCACCAGGATTGCGGAGATACTGGTGTGCCGTTATCTTGGTGATAGCACTGAAGATGCGCGCAAACATTTCATTCGCATCTGGCAAGTCATTCGTCCGCTGTTGACACAGCGACCGGCGACCTTGCCCCGGATCTGGGCGACATGACTCTGTGTAGAGACAAATAAACCAAATGAGGTATAGACGATGGAGCTGACTCCACGTGAAAAAGACAAGCTGCTTCTGTTCACCGCGGCGCTTGTGGCTGAACGACGCAAGGCGAAAGGCATCAAGTTGAACTATCCCGAAGCCGTGGCGCTGATCAGCGCGGAGATTGTGGAAGGCGCCCGTGAAGGCAAAACTGTTGCCGAACTGATGGACTATGGCCGAACGCTGCTAAGGCGTGACGATGTCATGGAGGGCATCCCGGAAATGATTCATGATGTGCAGGTAGAAGCGACATTTCCGGATGGCACCAAGCTCGTGACGGTTCACGAACCGATCGTTTGAGGAGGGCGATGATGATTCCAGGTGAAATCCTTACTCCCGGCGGTGAGATAGATCTCAATGCCGGACGCGAAACTGCGACTGTTTCAGTCGCTAACACGGGCGACAGGCCGATCCAGGTTGGCTCCCATTATCATTTCTTCGAAACCAATCCCGCCCTGGCGTTCGATCGAGAGGCAAGTCGAGGTTTCCGTCTGAACATCCCGGCAGGCACCGCCGTGCGCTTCGAGCCTGGACAGAGCCGCAAGGTGGAACTCGTGGCCTACGCCGGCGAGCGAAATATATACGGATTCAACGCCCTTATCATGGGACCACTGGAGAGAGAGAAATAAGATGGCGAGGATAAGCAGACAGGCATACGCGGAGATGTACGGCCCGACGACCGGCGACCGTGTCCGTCTCGGCGATTCGGAACTCTTTATCCAGGTTGAAAAGGACCACACCATCTATGGCGACGAGGTCAAATTCGGCGGTGGCAAGGTAATTCGCGACGGCATGGGGCAATGCCAGCGTGAAGCAGCCGAGGTTGTCGACGTGGTGATCACCAATGCCCTGATTCTCGACCACTGGGGCGTCGTCAAGGCGGATATCGGCATCAAGAATGGGCGCATCAGCGGCATCGGCAAGGCCGGCAACCCGGACACCCAGGAAGCTGTCGATATCGTCGTCGGTCCGGGTACCGAGGCGATCGCCGGAGAGGGCCAGATTCTCACCGCCGGCGGCGTCGATTCCCATATCCATTTCATTTCCCCGCAGCAGGTCGATGAGGCCCTGATGTCCGGGATTACCACTATGCTGGGAGGAGGCACCGGGCCGGCCACCGGTACCAATGCCACCACCTGTACACCGGGACCCTGGAATATCCACCGCATGCTGCAGGCTTCGGATGAACTGCCGATGAATCTCGGTTATCTCGGCAAGGGCAACGCAAGCCTGCCCGAGGCGCTGCGCGAACAGGTTTCCGCTGGAGCCATCGGCCTGAAACTGCACGAGGACTGGGGCACGACTCCGGCAGCCATCGACTGCTGCCTCGGCGTTGCCGACGAAATGGATGTGCAGGTGGCGATTCATACGGACACGCTGAATGAATCAGGTTTTGTCGAGCAAACCCTTGCCGCCATGAAAGGCAGGACCATTCACACCTATCACACCGAGGGCGCCGGTGGTGGACATGCTCCGGATATCATAAAGGCGTGCGGTCAGGCGAATATCCTGCCCTCGTCAACGAATCCGACACGCCCCTATACCATCAACACGGTTGATGAGCACCTCGACATGCTGATGGTATGCCATCATCTCGATCCCAGCATTGCCGAGGATGTTGCTTTTGCCGAATCACGTATCCGTCGAGAAACAATCGCCGCGGAGGATATTTTGCATGATCTCGGTGCCTTCTCCATGATCGCCTCGGATTCGCAGGCAATGGGGCGGGTTGGTGAAGTAATCTGCCGCACTTGGCAGACGGCCCACAAGATGAAGCTGCAGCGTGGCAGCCTGGAAAACGATCCTGCGGAACACGACAATTTCAGGGCACGCCGCTATATTGCCAAGTACACCATCAACCCGGCGATCACCCACGGTATCGCGCATGAAATCGGCTCGGTGGAAGTTGGCAAGCTGGCGGACCTGGTGCTGTGGAGGCCGGCATTCTTTGGCGTCAAGCCTGGCCTGATCATCAAGGGCGGCATGATCGTCGCAGCGCCGATGGGTGATCCGAATGCGTCTATCCCGACTCCTCAGCCGGTGCACTACCGCCCGATGTTCGGTGCGCTGGGCGGCGCGCGCAATGCAACAACCATGACCTTTCTCTCTCAGGCGGCATACTCCGAGGGGGTTCATGAGCAGTTGCAACTGAAAAGCTTGATTGGAAGGGTGGCTGACTGTCGCACGATTCGCAAGCGAGACATGGTGATGAACGACTACCAGCCGCACATCGATGTCGATCCCCAGACCTACCAGGTCAAGGCGGATGGCGAACTGCTGGCCTGTGAGCCCGCTGATGAGCTGCCGATGGCGCAGCGATATTTTCTGTTTTGAGATGTTGAAGCTGATTCACAAAGTCGAAGCAGGCAAGCCGGTGGAATCACTGACGCTGCCTTATGAGTCACGAACCAGGAGTCGACTGAAGGTCTCTCTGGACGATGGAGGGGAGGCGGGACTCTTTTTGCCGCGTGGCTCCGTGCTGAACGACGGCGACCTGCTGGTATCCGACGATGGAGTCGTTATCGAGGTCAAGGCTGCACTGGAAGCGGTTTCGACGGCGCGCAGTGATGATCCCCTGATGCTGGCGCGCGCCTGCTACCATCTTGGGAACCGGCATGTGCTGTTGCAGATCCAGCCAGGCTTGCTGCGTTATCAGCATGACCATGTTCTCGATGACATGGTGAGAGGCCTAGGACTCACTGTCTCCCTCGAAGAAGCCCCTTTTGAGCCCGAACCCGGCGCATATGGTGATTATGGACACGCGGGAGGGCATGAGCACGACCACACGCCGCATCAACTCCATCGTCATGGATAGAGAAATTCCATTGCTGAGGCTGATGCAGCTGATCAGCCCGTCACTGCCTATCGGGTCCTTCACCTATTCACAGGGCATCGAATATGCCGTTGAGTGTGGCTGGATCGACTCGGATGATGCATTGCGACAGTGGCTTGAGGACCAGATGCAGACCTCGATGATGCAGCTTGACCTGCCGATACTGCAGCGCCTCTACAGCGCAGTGGAACTCGATGATGAGAGTGCCATCGAGCGGTGGTCGCAAATTCTGCTCGTCAGCCGTGAAACAGCCGAACTGCGACAGGAGGAGATCAACCGTGGCAGAGCCCTTGCCGGGCTGCTGATTGCACTGGATGTTCCGTCGGCCAAGCGGAGGAAGCCGTTGCTGGCATCGTGCCAGGCTGCCGGATTTGCGACTGCCGCCGTTGGCTGGAAGATCAGTTACCGGGAGACGGCCTGTGGCTACGTCTGGAGTTGGCTTGAAAACCTGGTGCTTGCCGCTGTCAAGATCATTCCATTGGGACAGACCCAGGGACAGCAGCTACTGAACGATATGTCTGGCATGGTGCCCGATGTTGTTAAAGGCAGCATGGAGGTGGAAGACGCCAGTATCGGTGCATCCAACCCGGCTTTGGCCATTGCCAGCAGCAGACACGAAACACAGTACACACGGTTGTTCCGCTCGTGATCAGGATTGACCAGACACCATGTTCATCGGGTTGCAGACTTGGTGCAGCCGTATTGCCCGGTGAAGAGAATTCCCATTCAGTGAGCATATAAGCGAGGAGTTGCCATGCCTACAAATCCATTGCGCGTCGGTATCGGTGGACCAGTCGGATCTGGTAAAACCGCTTTGCTGGATGCATTATGCAAGCGCCTGCGGGAAACCTATGATCTGGCCGTTGTCACCAACGATATCTACACGCGGGAGGATGCCGAGTTTCTGATCCGCAGCCAGGCGCTGGAAGAGGAGCGCATCACGGGCGTTGAAACGGGCGGATGTCCACATACCGCAATTCGTGAAGATGCCTCGATGAATCTTGCGGCCATTGAGGACTTGCAGCAGGAATTTCCGAATCTCGAGCTCATCTTTATCGAAAGCGGTGGTGACAATCTTGCAGCAACATTCAGCCCCGAGCTGGCTGATTTGACGATCTATGTCATCGATGTTGCCGAAGGCGAGAAGATCCCGCGCAAGGGCGGTCCTGGAATAACCCGCTCTGACATGCTGGTCATTAACAAAATTGATCTCGCTCCCTATGTTGGCGCATCTCTTGACGTTATGGAGAGTGATACACAACGCATGCGCCCTGATAGACCCTGGGTCTTCACCAATCTCAAGAGCGGCGAAGGCGTAGGTCAAATTATTGAGTTCATACTCAACGAAGGGATGCTGGCTCGCAAGTAGGGAAGCTTTGGTTCCACTTGTCAATGATATCCTGTCCGGGATGTGAAAAAGAAATGCATGCAATGCAGCGAAAAATGCAGCCAATCCTGATCTGACGATAATGTTGTTGGATACCCGGACTGTTCAAATTATTTAGTGTCCATCTTGAAACGCTAACGCATTGAATTAGTTGATAAAAAACAGAAAAAAGAGGTGGAAAACTCCGGTGAAGTCAGGTATGCTTTTAAGCTAAGCAATTGACTTAAATAGAAAAACCCG
>JBGCEN010000104.1:0-13626 GCA_045106435.1 Rhodothermales bacterium | reverse complement strand
CTAGGGCGTGTGGACAATTAACTTGCAAAATGCATTTCGCGTCCTTTTTGCCCATATCTGCGTTCCTTTTTGTGCCCGATGCGCTGCATCGAACTCAAAAAGCGCCTTGATCTGAACAAAAATGCCATCGAATGCTCTTTTTCCTGCTAATTGTCCACACACCCTAGCTAATTACTTCTAAGCATAAATTTGTGGGTTTCTAAATAATTGCATACAACTTTTCTTAAACAACGTCTGCTACGTATGAAACGCGACATAATGTCATTATCTTTATGTCTTTATCTTTCCAAAATCGACTTAAAAACAGCGTTTTACCGATAGAGATACACGCCCTGAACTTGTAGCAATACACCGATCAACCTCAAAATCGGCTAATAATTTTATTCAATCAATGGCAGATTCAAGGGATTTATCCCATAAAAACAACCCAGACCTTCCTTTTGGGATTGTTTACGATGAGCTGATGAGTATTGCACAACGACAGTTACGGCGATACAGTCCGGGGCAAACCATTGACACGGTTGCACTTGTACACGAGGCGTATATCAAGCTTAACCGGCACGACCCGGAGCGATGGAACGATAACACGCATTTCTTTGCAACAGCAGCCCGTGCCATGCGACAAATTCTGGTTGACTATGCTCGCCGGCAGTATGCTGAACGACGCGGTGGAAATAACGAGCCGGCGTCTCTAAGTCACGCTGAACGTGCAACCATTCTGGTAGATACAGAGGTGGTCGAAATCCTCGACCTTGACAAAGCCCTCACCCAGCTCTCTGCACTCAATGAGCGACTTGGCAAAGTTGTTGAACTTAGATTTTTCTCCGGACTCTCAATCGAAGAGACTGCCCGCGTGCTACAGGTGACGAAGCGCACGATAGACAGAGACTGGTTTAAGGCCAAGGCTTTTCTTTTCAGAACAATGCAGGGCAGTAAATCGGCTTGACCCGAACAGTTTATCGACAATAAAAAAGCCCGTATTAAAAAAGCCAGTATCTACGCGCAATGCGTCAATACTGGCTTTTCTTATAACTATGCATTGCCTGAATATCAGGCGATAAGGGCAAGGGACAGCATGCTATCGAACATCATATTTAACGAACGACAGGAAGGCACCGACAAAAGCTGCGAGTGAAAAGAAACTAAGCAAGCCAAAGTCGATGATACTGGGAGCAATCGCCTCGGCAAATGTTTGTTTGGGCGCCTCAAAACGCGGCAGTTCGTTGAGGTCAAGCGGCTCCTGTTCGTCGTTGTTACGTCTGCCAAAACCACCACGGCCGGCATTCTTTGCCCGTTCCTCTTCTCTTTTTGATTCTACAAATTGCGTAAAGTTGGTGCGATACGCTTTCATTGCGTCTTCGTAAGAAGTCTTTAATTCAGTACCCGTGTTTGCCATTTGCATAGCGGTCAGCTTATAGGCAGAGGCCGGCGAAAAACGAGACAGCGTGAACGCCATTTTCTCTTGAGAGACTTTCTGGTTTCTGAGGTCTTCATCCACCTTCCGTGAGAATTCGCTAATCTCCTCTTCAATGGTCTGCCTGGCAGTGGTTTCTGCCTCCTGCCATACCTGCTGATTGGCCTGCTGGTACTGCTGACGTTCTTCTCTAGACATCCCTACCATGGAAGACTCTCTCTCTTCGCGCATTTCTCTGCGCACTACGCGATATGAATTCCAGCGATCAGTACGGAAACGGTCTTTCTGGCTTTCAATCTCTGCAACGCTCGTTACAGGTACAATCTGGCCGGCAGCCATGGTAGCAGCACGCGGTACGATGAGCACCAACGCAACCCACGCAACCAGCAGAATCAAAAAAGATACAGAAGACCTTTTTGTCATCGCAGACACAAACAAGCCAAAGGTGATGAAGAAGGTAAAGTAGAGGATTGAAGAGCCGATCAATGTCCCGAGGCGCGCCCAATCACCAGATTCCATCGGGATACCAAGCACCATCACGAGGAGCACCCCTATTAATATAGGTATCATCAAGGGCAAGGTAAGCCCCACCCAAGAGCCGGCAAATTTTGCGAGCACATACTGGCCACGCGGGACTGCATTGGAAAGCGCCAACTTCAGTGTCCCTGATTCGCGTTCACCATTAATGCTATCATAAGTAAACAAAATGGCAAAAAGCGAAAGGACAACCTGCACGATAAACGTTAAATCGATAAAGCGAAATACAGCAAACAACGTATCATCAGCGTAGTTACTGCTTTCAAGCTTCGGCTCAACCCAGGTACTTATTTGCGAGCTACGGCCGATGTCATTGTTGACACCAGACACAAAAATCTGCATTGCAGCCGGCTTTCTGAAGACCACATTATTGATTCCCCACCAGGAATCTTCCTGCATAATCTGCTGCTCGGCGAGACGGATAGCCGTTTCATACTGCTCGATTTCATTCTCATACTCTTGAATGCCAACAAAAACACTCAACAAAATGAGCAGAGAGCAAACCCCAAAGGTTGCAAAAAACTTGGGACTTAAAAATATTGCTTTAAGCTCTTTTTCAAACAGAATAGTAAACATGATATTTGGGCTTTATGGTTGTTAGCAGCCGGCTATGAAAACCGGCGTTAACTTTGCCTTTTAAATTTTTATATACCGAACGATTTATCGCACATCATATCGCAAGAACGATACAAACGCCCCAACAAAGAATATGAGGTTAAACATTACCAACAGCGCCATATCGGGTAAGGCGCCTGATATCAACTCTCCAGCCGGCGGTTCTTCGTAGCTGTACTGTGGCAACTCATACGGATCGATCGGATCTGCCTGGGTCTCAGAGCCACCTCGAGACCACCAGCCACCGCCCATTCCGTCGGTCTTTTCATCAATAAACTTCGCATACGATTCCTGGTAGTCATTCGCTGTCTCCTGGAAGCGCCGTTTTAACTCAAGCGATGTGCCGGCAAGGTCGGCAGAAGCAAGCGAAAAGGAAGCTGCCGGGGAAATACGCGCAATGTTCAAAGCCAGCCGCTGCTGCACATTCTCCCGGTTGCGTCTGTCCTCGTTTAGTTGCTCTGCAAATTTACTCTGCTCTTCTTCCCGCGCATTTCCAAGTTCAGACATAAATCTCCTGAACTGTGTCATCCGCTGCTCTCTGGATTCGTTCTCGCTTGAAGGATTTTCGCGCCAGTACTCGTCCATTTTCTTTCTATCAGCCTGCCAAAGCTGGTCTTCAAACTCAGCTTTCTCAAAATTAATCTGATCCATCGACGGTACATCTACTGCACGGCCGGATAGCAATACCGCAGTTCTTGGAATGATGAGTACCGCAAATATCCATGCAACCAATAACATCAAAAAAGAACTGGACGAATGCTCAGTCAATGCAGAGATAAATACAGAAAGCGTTAGAAATACGCTGAAGTACAAGAGTCCGGATAAAACAATGAGTCCGAGTCGCAACCAGAGATCCCCTGTCATTGGCACACCAAACAGCGGCAACAGCAGAAATCCAAGCAAGATGGTCACAAGCAATGGAACTACCAGCGCAAGAAATGAGCCGATGACTTTGCCGAGAATGTACTTGTCGCGGGGAATAGAATTAGAAAATGCCAGCCGCAAGGTGCCTCGTTCCTTTTCACCATTAACAGCATCATAGCCAAACAAGATGGCAAAAAGCGAAAGCACGACGGTGAAAATAAACTCCAAATCGAGGAATCGAAAAACCGCAAAGAGCGGATCTTCGCTAAAGCGACTATTTTCACTTGCAAGCTCCCCTCTCGACTCAACCTGAACATTCCTGCCGATATCGTTAGATACACCGGATACAAGGGCAGCAAGTGGCTGAGGCTTGAGGAAGATGCGATGATCTACGTCATTCCAACTCGTCAGCTCATCCATCTGCTTCAGGTTTTCTGTCTGGGCAGCATCAAAGTCGTTCATGCTCACCTGATAGTTACGTGCACCCACGTAAAAAGCAAGTAAGATGAGCAAAGCACAGACCGCGAAGGTAATCGTGAACTTTGTCGAGCTTATAATATCCCGAAGTTCTTTTTCGATAAGTAGTTTTAACATGACATTTGTGCTCTGCTATTGAAAGCAATCTATAGAAACAATTCCTGGAAGAGAGATGGATAGCGCATTAAGCCGCTTGATCCATATAGCCGGCCATATACTCTACATAGAGTTTTTCAAGATCTTCGCCGGCGATTTCATCCCGGGTACGCTGCATAACGAGCTTACCCAGGTTCATAATCCCAACGATGTCTGCAATCTCTTTGGCTCGGAAAATATCATGGGTAGACATCAGGATCGCCTTGCCTTCTTCCTTGAGCGATGCAAGTAAATTGGTAAACTCAAAGGCAGCTTTCGGATCCAGACCACTTGTCGGCTCATCGAGAAGAATCGCCTGGGCATCTTTCAGGATCGCGATAGCAATCCCACTTTTCTGGCGCATACCTTTCGAGAAACCCTTCAGGCGTTTATTGTGCGCTTCTTCCTGCAACCCTACGCGCAGCAATACACGCCGATAATCATCTTTCGTATAGTGGGTTTTTCCGCCCAGTTTTACGAAGAAGTCCAGGTTCTGCAAAGCCGTAAAGTTGGGATACAACATTACGTTTTCGGATACATAAGCAATTTTCTGCTTTGCAAGCAGAGGCTCTTTGTGTGTGACAACGCCATCTACCCTGGCTTCGCCCGATGTGGGCTCAATAAAGTTCAGAAACAGATTGATTGCCGTCGTTTTGCCGGCGCCATTGCCGCCCAGCATGGCATACACCTGCCCGGTATTTACTGTCAGGTTGAGGTTATCCAGGGCCAGGTGGCCGTCTTCATATCGCTTTGAAAGCTGATCGGCTTCCAGCATGGCACGTCCATGAGATGCAGCAGAAGTTTCCATGGTATATTTATAGTTTTCTGTAGTCAGTAATCAGATGTCCGTTATATATATTTACAAATTGATTACTGACAATGTAAAAATCAGCTTAACGGCGAGACAATCGGATGCCAAAGATGATGATCGCCATTACCAGGCCAATAATCAAAAATACAACGATCAGGGTACCCAATACGTTGGCTTCTGGCTCTATCTGGATAGAAATTGTTTTGTCCTCACCACGAATCGGCAAATCATCCGAAAGGGAAGTTGTCTGAACGCGGACTTCATATCTACCGGGAGACACATCTGCCGGCGGCTTAAAGCGAAGTTCAATTTGACGTTCTTCGTTGATATCGAGTGATTGAATGACATCCGGATTAATTGTGTCCGTCCAGTTCAATGGAGGATCCGCTTCCAGGCGCACATTATTCAGGCTCCGCGTACCTTCATTCACCACTTCCAGATTTACAACAACCTCCTCGTCTGGCTTGATCGTAAACGAAAGCAGCGGCGCACGCACAAGGATCTCGCCGATCCCTCTAGGGACCAATTCCAGTTTTGCATAACCGACATTGAGGGCTTTGATTTCCTCTTCCGTCATTTGCCGGCGACTGACGTCTCCGATCTCATCTATACGGTCGCGGGGAATAGAGATGGCAAAAAAGGTAAGCGCCTCATCAATCTTCACGTTGTCTGTCGGGCGCTCCGGCAAGAATACCCGCAAGGCAGCCTGTCGCGAATTAACGCCTTCTGAGAACTGAAACTGGCTCAATCTATTGTCGGTCGCTGGATCTACAAAATATCGATTAATCTCAGCAGGTAAGTTGATCGCTTCAAGCTTAAAAGTCGTTGCTGTACTACTGAACAACTCCAGCGCCATTTGATATTCTGTATTCCCGCTGAGCTCAACTTCCTGAGAAAATTGCGCCGGCTTAATGGAGGCAATGTTATCGGTGTCGTCTTTCTGCAGGTAGATCTTACGACTTTGCTGGGCGCCATTGCCATAGATTAGGCTCACTGTAACAGCATCCAGTTCTTGCAGCAGTTCAAAGTTGATGGTGGCCGGCTTGCCATATCTTAACTGCTCAAGCTTCCGCTCGTACGGTTGACTTATAATGGCATTCTCATCATTTAACAAGGAGATGTAGATATTATTTACAACATCCGGCTTCAATAAAGAGAAGAGTGAGTCATCAACGCCAATCAGTTTCTCATACTCTCCAGTACCACGTGAGGCATTCTCCAGCGTTATGCGAACCCCCTTTCTTCCGTTGTCCTTTTGATATTTCACCGCGCGAGAAACAACGATATACTGCTGCTCGAAAATCACTGCCAGCAAGGACTGCTGGAAATTTACTTCAGCCTCTGAATAATTACGAAAGGCCTGATCCATTGCAGACTGAGATATCAACTGCTTGTCAAACAGGCCGGCCTGGCGTTCGTATTCTACTTTTTGTGTGTCAAATGCTTCCTTCGCACGGCGTAAACCGAGTAAAGGGTAGGTATCGTCTCGTTGATTAAAAAACGTTCCACTCTGTCCCTGCACAAAAGGGGTAACCGGAATCATCATTAAGAACATCAGCACGGTTGCAGCAAACAACTTCAAAACTCGGTGGGCAATCGGGGTACGTATCATAAGAATCTATTTATTTCAACTACAGCTTAATCCTGTTAAGGCAATATAAGGTGGGGAAAATTCCCTGCAACATGGTTAAGACCGTGAAAAACGTTTGTTAAGTATGTAAAAGCGTAGGAATATTTGGTGGCTGATTGCTAGTTTAACCAGATTCGTTCAAGAAATACACTTATTTTGCTTGTTTCAAAGTACAAACACAATTGCTTTGAAATTCTGATTGTGTTTAATAGTTGTTGAAAACAAAATGCAATATCTTGAACGTGACCCCCAACACGAGTCACGGATAGAGTAACAGTGTATCCATGACTCTACTTAGCTTCCTTCTTCGTTAAAAGATGACTCCTCCCGTGGCTCCTTCGCATTCTGGTACTCCTTCCGTTACTCGCCGAAATTTCCTCAAGGCCTCGTTGACTGCAAGCGCCGGCTTATCGATTTCACCTTCAATACACGGTGTACTTGACGAAATGACCACGAGCCCGATTCCACAACGAAACATAAAATTAGGATTCGACAACTTCTCGGTCCGTGGCCTGGGCTGGAAAGCGCCCCGATTACTACAGTATGCACATGACCTGGAAGTAGATACCATCCTGTTTTCAGACCTGGATGTTTACGAAAGTCACGACAGCGGCTACTTGCGTGATATAAAAAAGCAAGCGGCTGATCTTGGCCTCGAGATTCAGGCGGGCACAGGCGGAATCTGCGCGTCCTCCACAGCCTTTAACGACAAACATGGCACGGCAGAAGAGCATCTCACCCTTGCCATTCGCGTCGCAAAAGAAGTAGGCTCAGATGTGGTGCGTTGTTATCAGGGAAAAATGGATGATCGCACAACACCGGGCGGACTTCCAGCACGAATAGACGACACCGTTAACACGCTGAAGAAAGTCCGTAGCAAAGCACTGGACGCCGGCGTTAAAATCGCCGTGGAGAATCATGCCGGCGACATGCAGGCGTGGCAACTGGCTGAATTGATTGAAAGAGCTGGGAGCGATTTTGTGGGCGCAACGCTAGACTCTGGTAACGCCACCTGGACATTGGAAGACCCGCAAACCAATCTCGAAATATTGGCACCGTACGCGGTATGCACGGGAATCAGAGACTCTATGCTCTGGAAATCTCATGAAGGTGTGCACGTTCAATGGACGGCCATGGGCGAAGGGCTCACAGACTGGCATGCCTACATGGATGCCTATGCAACGCATTGTCCGAACACCCCTGTTCAATTGGAAATCATTTCTGGTTTCGCCAGACCCTTCAAAGTAGAAGACGCAGATTTCTGGTCAGCCTACCGGGATATCAGAGCAGTTGAATACAGCCGGTGGCTCGACATGGCATCCCGCGGATTTGCCATGCCTCCATTTAGGCCGGCTGATGGAGAGGATAAACAAATGGCCACGCAAGCCTTCCAAAAAGCTGAACTGGAACGCAGCATCAGATACTGCAAGGATGTACTTGGCCTGGGGCTTAAGTGAGTTTACAGTTTTCGGTAATCAGTTTTCAGTAAAACGTACATCTGAAAACTGCAAACTGTAAACTGTAAACTTGCTCAATTCCCACCCTGCACCAGTTCGATCAACAACTCCACCGCCCTTGGGTCTCCTGAATCGCCCAGCCAGAAGATTGCTTTCTTACGCACATTCACGTTTGCATGTGTTGTCGCGATTTCGATGAGTTTGGGGATGCTCTTGTCAGCCGGCATCTGAGACAGCGCAAACACCGCTTGCTCTTGCACGTCGCTATCCTCTTCGTCCATCACAATTTCCTCCAATGCCTCAAACGCATTTTCCGAGGCCTGTTGCCCAAGCCAAAAGATGGCCTTTTCCTTTACCGACCGTTGCTTTCCGTTTCTGGCCAAGTCTATTAACACGTTGAGTGCAGCCTGTGAAGACATCTGAGAAATTGCAAATACCGTATGCTCTCGCACATCAATTGATTTATCAGATACAAGGACCTTTTCTAAAATCGACAATCCTTCTGGCGTGTCCATCTGTCCCACCCAGAAAGCAGCGTTTTCCCGGATGCCTGCTGAAGGTTCGTTTTTAAGTACGTTGGCCAGAAAGTCTAGATTTTCCTTGATGTTCTCATGGATGCTGATCGCACCCAATAAATCGGAGCGCACATCTTCGATGGTACTTTTTCTAAAAAGCGACTGGAGGTATCTTGAGCTCTCCCCATCAGAAGATTTGCCGAGCCAGTACAAAGGCCTGTTGTCCAAATCAACACCCAGAGACATGTTAGACTTCACAATGTCTGCCGGCTGATGATTCGTGAATCTTTTTACCGATGGATAATAAACCAGCACTGCAATGTCTCTCAGATACAGCTCTTTATTTGCACCGTGCCGGGAGTTAAAATGGAATGTACCCTCCATCGAGAAATTAACGTTTTTGCGCAGATCTTCAGGCAACTCAGCTTCGAGATCAGCTTTCCCGACCAAGGCATAAATAGAGGGCCGGCTCCCCCAATTATCTCCACCAATTTTGCCCATCCACGCGTTTGACTCCATATACTTCGAGATACTGTATCCCACCCAAAACCCGCTTTTCTGACCACTGGTAGCTGTTTTCTTTGCCCAATCCAATCGGGCATTTAACGATTCTTGCTCGTCAGCATGCTGGATAACTTCTTGTGCCCTGCTTTGCTGCGCCCTGCCTTGTTGCACAATCAACAAACACAACAGAAAAGCTATTATCTGAACACTCGGTGCATTTCCTTTTTTCATCGATTTGCCTATAAAGCGTCTGATACGTCAGAGAGAATCCTATACAGTGCTTTTTGCGCCTGATCACTGTCGCAGTTTTGCAACGCGTGTACAGCAGCTTTCCTCAGAGAAACATGGTGATTAGACCTCGCAAGCGTCTCCAGGATAGATACTGTTTCCAGGCTCTCGGCCTGCCCAAGTGCATAGATGGCAGCCTTTCTCAATTCAAGAAAATCGCCTCGCTCGGCAACTTCCTGATAAATGTCTACCAATTCCTTCGCGTCCATACCCTGCGCCAATGCATACAGCGCTGCTTTCCGAATCTCAAGAGATTCATGCGTCCGTATGATTTTTTTCAAAGCCAGCAAAGCCTGAGATGTACCGCTTTGTCCAAGCGCATAAATGGCCGCCTTCATCACCTCATCATCCTCCTTGTTCAACGCTACAGACGACTCTGATGCCAAAACGCCGGCCTGCAAATAGAGCTCCTGCGCATTCATTGTCGACGTCATTTCTTCATCAGATTGGAACCAGCATTCTCCCCCAACCCATTTGGCGAGGAAAGGGTAGCTTTCACAAGCATGGGCTCCTGCAAAGAACACAAGGGTCCCGACAGCAAACGCTATAAGTATGTTGCCTAAGTAATTGTCTTTCATTGTCTTATCCAGTTTTATCGTCAGGGTTTTTCTTGCAGGATTAATCTCTTCCAACGCCGTCTTTTAATACGTCCAGAATGGCCTCCTGTGCAGCCTCTGTACCCATATTGCCCAGGGCATTCACAGCTGCTTTGCGGACAGATACATCTGTATCGTCTTTGGCAATCTTCAGGAGTGCCGGCACCACCGTATCGTCATCTGAATTCCCCAAAGCATGCACAGCAGTTTTGCGAAGTTCAGTATTCGACTCATTCTCTAAAATCTGCACCAACGCCTGAGGCGAATCAGACAATTGGTGGAGGGCTGCTTTTTTTGCAGAGATATGTTTTGCCTTGGTAACAACCTCCAGCAGCGCCTTTTCCATGTCATGATCATCAAGATTCCCCAGCGAATGAACTGCAGAGCGCGCCAGCTCCTCGTTTGCATTCGTCAGCGCAACGTTCATCAAGAACTCGGATGCGGCTGATCCTTCATGGTTACCAATGGCATGAAGGACAGCTTGTTTGACGTTGGTATGAGGCGACGTTTCGAAGACCTTTCTAAGAAGTGGGCCGGCATCATCATGATTGCCCAACGCATGAACAGCCGATTGACGCAAAGAACTGTCGTTTGCATCGATTGCCGTGCGTTGCAGGATTTCCATCGAAGCCTGATCATCTTGATTCCCCAGCGCAAACAAGGCGGCCTTGCGTACTTCTACGTGCGTAGTTGCACTCTCCAAAAGCGTTCTGAGTGCTGTGGTCACCTCAGGTGAATCAGCATTACTCAATGAATAGGTAGCTGCGCGACCGATCGCTGTATTCTGTGTTTTTAATGCAAGGTCTCTGAGGTAAGGGACAATGTTTGCGTCGTCGGTATTACCCAATGCGTACAGTGCTGCTTTTTGCACTTCTACATTATTTCCATCCGATATAATGCGCTTCAATATTTCATGGGCCGCAGACTCATCTCTGTTGCCAAGCGCGTGTACCGCTTTTTTCTGTACCGATTCAGATGCATCGTTCAGGGCAATGTCTTCAAGCCGGCTTATCACATCAGCTGAATCAAAATTACCCAGGATATACACAATCCGGCCGCGGAGCTCTTCGCTATCAGACCGCTCAAACAGCGCTGTAATGGTAGCAAAAGCGCGTTCATCGCCGATATTCTGCAAAGCGTACAAGGCAGACAGCGCTACTTCTTCATCGTCGCTTTCCTGCATCGATTCGAGCATGGAAGCGTATTCGGGCTTACCTGAACGAACCAGTTGCCGGCCAATGCGGATCACATTTGCTTTTGCGTCATCGCCCCAGCTACTTCTGCTGTGATCCTGGACAAATTTGTTGTAGCAGGAGAATACGGCCTCTGCATCTTCTTCCATTTTTTCCATCAAATGGCAAGACCAGTACTCGGCGTCGTCGGTCCATTTGTTGTTTTTGTAGTCGTTCAGAAAGGTCGAAAACGCCGTCCTGGATGCACTCAATTTGGATTCAATGAGCAGCTCATACGCTTTGCTATACGCTTCAGACGCCTCTGTCTGTGCTGCTGCTTTTTGCGCAGGCATCGCCGACACAACAAAGATGAGTATCAAAGGAATTATTTTATTAAACATAACCGTTCTCGTTGTATTCAGAATTTCTATAGCTCACTGATGCAGGCCTGACAGCAATCCTCTTTCTATCAGAAAAAGCGAACGTCTTCAGCCTTATCTTTTTTAGATGATTCCCCTCGTTGAGGCGCTGCCATTTCCTGTTCGGATAATTTCATTTTTTCCAGATTGATCTTCAGCAACAAGGATCCACGATCTACTCCACGCTGGATTAATTCAATCGAGGGTACATCTTGTTGAATTTCAAGATTGGCAATCTGTAGCAAGATCATTTCAAGGTCTTCAACCAGTGCAGACAGTTGCTGCTCTCGGTTTTCGGTAAGTTCTTCTTTCAAAAAAGCGGCCTGCTGGATCAATTCGCCAGCGACCTCTTGCTGCTGTGCAAGATTGATAAAGGCCGGATCGTCTTCACCAACCTCAAAGTTCACCAGTCCCAGCAATAGCACTTTTGACCGGTCCAGATATTGATGCGTCTGCTCGCTGAGTTGCACTGTAGTCAACATGGGATCCGTCTCCACTGCCAGCGGCCCCTCAGCTGGTACAGGTGCATTCTCTCCTCCGAATTGCCGGCCGATAAACACCCCAACCAAGACTAGCGCGAGTGCAGCACTCCAGCGCAAGGCCGGCTGTAAATAGGGCCGTAAAACAGCTGGGCGCGGTATCAAAGCATTCTCCAGCCAGCTTACCAAGTGGGCCCATTGATTTTGCAAGCCTGAACTATTAGGCGCAGATGCCATACGCTCTTCCAACCGCTCATAGTAGGTATCCCAATAGGCATCCGACATTTCCGGTTCGGGCACTTGTGAAGTAATTGCAAGCGTCTGCTGCATGTGCCGGTAGGAGGCTGTGCATCCTGCACACGTTTCCATATGCTGCTGAAGATCATTGTGACCAGCAGCATCAAGGTCGCCAAACAAGGCGTCCACAATTTGATGTTCTCTGGATATACAAGCTTGATCAGACATAGCGTAGGTTTACTTTTCTATTCAACTAATTTTTTGCGGGCGTTTTAAAATCCGACAGTTCGTTACGGCTCGGCGATAAATGCCAACCGCTTTCTCAGTTTTTGCACAGCGCGAAACAGCAAGCTCTTTACGGTGCCCTCAGCAACCTGCATGGCGCTGGCGACCTCCTTTACCGACAGTTCGTTGTAATGCCGGAGCACAAAGGCCATGTGTTCTTTGCGCGACAAATGTTTGAGTGCCTGATCAACAAAGCCTTTGATGGACTGTGTTTCAGCAGATGCATCCGTGTCGCGAAACACATTGGACAAAGCACCTTCGCCGGCTTTTGCCTCCATCGTTTGTTCGATATTGTCTTGCAATTTCATAAACGTGAGTGCTTTTTTGCGCCGCTTGTTCAGGTACGTGTTCACGGCAATGCGGTAAATCCAGGTTTTCATGCCGGCTTCTCCGCGAAATTGCTTGAGGTTGGCGTGGACCTTGATAAATACTTCCTGTGAAAGATCTTCTGCATCGTGGTGGTTGCCCGTTAGCCGAAAAGCCCACTTGTAGAGATCACGCTGGTGAAGTGCTACGACCTCACGAAACGTCTCATTCAGTTGTCTTTTCGATGCCTCGATCACAGAATCCTTAATAAGTTGGGTGCGCGCCTGTTGAGTACCTTGCCCCTATAGACACAGGGTATTACAGATGGGTTTACAAGGTGGCGATTTTTTATTTGAAGTGCCGTACAGAGTGAAAATAGCCGTTTCACAAGGGATTAGTCATACTGGACAATCTCGTCTGAAGCATATACAATCGTCTTTGCGATCACGTTTGCCCGCCGGCTCGACAAAGCCATTGTACGTGGATCAGCCTGATAGGCGTGAAAGGCCGGCTTGTCAGGAAACTGGATCAAGTGTATTTCATCCGGGGTCTCCTCTCCATCTTTGCTTTCAGGCACAAAAGCCGTGATAAGCTTGCCCCCATGATCCCGGATAATCGCAATGGCGTCTTTTTCAAAAGCCCGAAAAGCCTGCACGTCAGATTCTCGCTGATACAGCAAAGCAAGTACTTGAAACATGGTAGATGTCTTTTTTCAGTTCAAAGCCCTTCGAAATGGGACATTCCTTGTTCGATATTGGATATTCCCGGGCTCAAATCATCCCACATCACTCTGATCAACCGTCTCCTCCATCTTATAGCGAGCAGCTTCCTCCATACGTCCCTGCACCTCGTATAAATCTACAAGCCACTCCCGGATAAGCACAA
>JBGCEN010000103.1:0-13978 GCA_045106435.1 Rhodothermales bacterium | reverse complement strand
GGCGGAATAGTGGACTTCGAAAAGAAATCTCAGCATTGAAACTGAAAGAATGCTAAACTAGGGGCTGAAATTCTCCACTCAGATCAACAGCCTGCCTTCGATATGATGTTCAAAACACCGAGACCTTTTCTGTGGGTCTGTATTTGGTTGATGTGGGCGGGGTGTGTTTCAGGGGAAAAAGAAAAAACCACGCCGGTAACGCCGGCTCCGCAGCAACAATTGTTTACTGCCCTTTCACCTCAGCAAACGGGCATCGATTTTTCAAACACGCTGCTTGAGCACCCAAGCCCTCACCGCAATGAATTGCTGTACGAATACTTCTCCAACGGGGGCGGTGTTGCGGTCGGAGATATGAATGGAGATGGTCTGGATGATCTCTATTTCAGTGGCAACATGACGTATAACAAACTCTACCTGAATAAGGGCGGGATGAGATTTCAGGACATCACGACGGTTGCCGATGTAGGCGGACGGAAGAATACCTGGAAAACAGGCGTCACAATTGCTGATGTGAACGGTGATGGCCGGCTGGATATCTACGCATGTTATTCCGGCGATTTGCCCGTTGATCGACGTATAGATGCCCTTTACATCAACATCGGAAATGATGAACAGGGTATCCCGCGTTTTGAAGAGCAGACGGCTGCCTTTGGATTGGCGCAACCCCATTCAAGCAACCAGGGATACTTTTTCGATTATGACCGCGATGATGACCTTGATTTGTTTTTACTCACACATAATGTAAAGAGAACCCTTCGGCTGGATGAAGACGGCACGCGGGCTGAACTGGCAAAAGATGACCCGATGAGTGGTTTTCGTTTTTACCGAAACGACGGGGGGAAATTTAAGGACATTACCCGCACTGCCGGGATTATCAGTTCTTCGCTCACATATGGACTTGGCGCCGGCATTACAGACATCAACAAAGATGGATGGATGGATATGTATGTCGGCAATGATTACTCTCCGCCCGATTACCTCTACATAAACAACGGGAATGGTACGTTCACTGATCAACTCGCGGATCAGATGGGGCATATATCTAATGCGTCGATGGGCATTGATGTCGCAGATCTCAACAACGATGGGTGGTCGGATATTGTAGTGCTAGACATGTTGTCCGAGAGTCATCATCGACAGAAAACCATGTTCATCCCCGAAGACCGGGATATGTTTGACATGTTTGTGCGCGCTGGTTTTCATCATCAGTATCTGCGCAACACCTTGCAGCTGAACAACGGGGATGGGACGTTTAGTGAAATTGGTCAGTTGGCCGGCATTTCAAATACCGATTGGAGTTGGGCGCCACTTATTGCTGATCTGGATAATGATGGCGTTAAAGACCTCTTTATATCCAACGGGATATTGCACGATACGATAGATCGTGATTTTCTGGATTTCAAAAGCGAGTACGTTGCAAGCCGGCCTCAGGGCCTCGAGCCGGCTGATGTCGCTTTCTTGATGGACCAGATGCCGTCGGCTGATTTAAAAAACTATGCTTTCAAAAATGGCGGAGATCTGCAATTTCAAGATGTCTCTACTGAATGGGGATTGGGGCAATCTCTCATAAGCACAGGGGCTGCTTACGCAGATCTGGATAACGATGGCGATCTGGATCTTATAACAAATAATGTCAACGCGCCGGCTTATATCTTTGAAAACCAATCAAGGGACATTTCGGGCAGCAATTATTTGCAGATAGACCTTGTTGGCGAAGGTGCAAATACCTTTGGCCTTGGGGCTAAAGTGACGCTCTTTGCCGGCGGCATAACGCAGTATGTGGAGCAGATGCCTATTCGTGGGTATCTATCCAATGTTACATCAACAGTGCATTTTGGGCTTGGAGATGCTACTGAAGTAGATTCTCTACAGGTTATCTGGCCAGATGGGCGAGCGCAAATTCTTACGCCTTCGACTATTAATCAGCGCATCAAAATTAACCAGGTAGATGCAACGGGGCGGAGGGGCGCAGCACAATCGATTACAGTACAATCCAATCGGCCAGTTTTTGAAGAGGTGCGCGGTGCGCTCAGGTTTGAACATCAAATGGCCGGCGACATAGATGATTTTCGGCGGCAACCTTTGCTGGATCATCCCATGTCTTTTGGCGGGCCGGCGTTGGCTAAAGGAGATATAAATGGTGATGGCCTGGAAGATGTGTTTGCCGGGGGAGGGGCCGGTCAGCCTGGTCAGCTTTTTCTGCAGCAGCAAAACGGTCGTTTTGTGCAAAAGGCATCAGCAGCATTGAGATCTGATGCACAGAGTGAAGACATCGATGCCGTCTTTTTTGATGCAAACGCAGATGGCCATTTGGATCTGTATGTGGGCAGTGGGGGCTATGGGAATATTGCTTCTGATGACGCCGCATTACAGGATCGTCTCTATCTGAATGATGGGCGCGGGAATTTTGCTCAGGTAGTCGGCCTACTGCCTGAGATGCGATCCGGCGCGGGTGTGGTTGCGGTCCATGATATCAATGGAGATGGGTGGCCAGATCTATTCGTTGGTGGAAAGACTGTCCCGGGGAATTACCCGCAAGCGCCGCGGAGTTACGTGCTCATAAACGATGGCAGTGGTGCTTTTACGGATGAAACAGCAGCTATCGCGCCGGCGCTTCAGGAGCCAGGGCTGATTAGCGACGCCGTGTGGCATGACCTGAATGGCGACGGCTCGGCGGAATTAGTCATCGCCGGCTTGTGGATGCCAATCAGCGTGTACGCGTTTGCGGATGGCGTGCTCACAAACGAAACAGACCGCTACTTCGATAAAGCGTACAGCGGCTTGTGGGAAAGTTTGCTGGTTGAAGATTTGAACGGAGATGGGATCGCAGACCTTGTCGCTGGCAATCTGGGTTTAAACTCGCAGCTAAAAGCCAGTGAAACGGAGCCGGCAACGCTCTACTATGCAGATCTTAATAATGATGGCTCGATGGACCCGCTTTTAGATTTCTATATGGAAGGGAAAAGCTATCCGTATGCCTCTTTGGATGAGCTTCGGGGGCAAATGCCGCGGGTTGCCGCGCAGTTTCGTAATTACAGGGCGTACGCCGATGCCAGTATCGAGGACATCTTTGCAGATGGCCGGCTCTTTCTTGCCACAAAGTTAGAAGCAACCCACCTTGCCACCTCCTTGTTTATTGGCTCGAATGACGGGCCGTTTGAATACAAAGAACTACCCATTCAATCTCAATTCTCTCCTGTGTTTACTATCACAGCACTGGATTATAACAAGGATGGCATCAAAGACCTTGTACTGGCAGGCAATACCAATGATGCGACCATCCGATTTGGGAAATACGACGCCAACTATGGGGTGTTATTAAAGGGGAATGAAAGTGCATCCTTTGAATATATACCCCAAAAAGCATCGGGACTTCAGCTAAAAGGTGCCGTTCGGAGTGTTTTGAATGTGAATAATCAACTTCTGTTTGGGGTAAACAAAAATGCCCTAAGTGTATATCGAATGCCGGCTGAATGAGATGAGAAAGAAGGGGAGTGCGTGGCGCGCATGGAATGGAAATAAATCCTGATTAGCAGATAATGACCCTGAACGCACATTTGCAGTGGCAAACAGAATTGCATTTGTTCAAATCCTGTAAACCAACGGAAGAGTAGAGAAGCAAAAGAGGGCTAGATTGCGTGAAAAATCGGTTCCAGCTCAATCAGCTATTTGTCCCGTCCTGTTCTTAATGTATTGATAATGTTATCGTTAACTTATATTATTAACCCTTAGGAACTTGATTCGTGCAAAGTCGAATTGGCTCCGGGTATTCTTAGTACAAGTGCTCGTTTGCCATCCGTTTACAGACGGAGAGCACAAGCCCACTTTGATGAGTGATGTCTGTCAGGCGATAATGGAGTCCATCAATTAATCTCCTTATGCTACCAGCCATCAATAAGTCCACCAAAGACCCCTCAGTTTAAAAAGGTACTTGCGGTAAGTGCCCTGCACACCCAGACATGAAGTCTGGCGATGGGTAAGCTTGTGCGAATAATCGCCTTTCACATCTCACTAGGAGTTTGAATTCCAGGGAAATTGCCTCCGGGCTTAACAGCTTCATCCTTTTCCTGCACCACGTGCTCAAACCCTAATTGTTGTACCACAAGCTAAAACGCTTACTTATCATGCAAAAAATTACCAGTATGCTTTCAGTTCCATTAACACCAGAGATGTCTGTGCGTAGTACATGGCGCGGATTCAGGAAGGCTGCTGCCTTCATGGCTTCGTTGATTGTTGTGCTAGGCTTATGGACATCTACTGCTACAGCACAGCATGTTGTTACTGGTGAAGTTATTGATGCCGATGACGGGACTTCTCTGCCAGGCGTTAACCTTATCGTAAAAGGGACGACGATTGGCACCGCAACACGCTTCAATGGCGAGTTTATCATCGATGCTCCTTCACCAGGTGACACACTGCTTTTATCATTTGTAGGGTATATCCTTCAGGAAGTACCCATTGACGGTCGCACAAATATCACGATTCCACTAGAGCGCAGCGTGACCTCGCTGGGCGAAGTTATTGTGAGCGTGCCTTACGGCACCCAGACCGTAGCAACCACCACGGGGTCTGTAAGTCAGATTTCTGGTGAAGCCCTTGAGCAGATTCCAACGACAAACCTTACGCAATCATTGCAAGGTACAGTTGCTGGTCTGATCGGTGTTACAGGCAACGGTTCTCCTGGCCGCGATAATTCAACCTTGTTGATTCGTGGTACTTCCACATTGGGTGACAATGCCCCGCTTATCGTAATCGATGGTGTTCCAGGACGTCAGGGCGGTTTGGCCCGGTTAAATCCGTCTGACATTGAAAGCGTTTCCGTACTGAAGGATGCATCAGCAGCGATCTACGGATCTCGCGCGGCCAACGGTGTTATTCTTGTTCGTACAAAGCAAGGCAAGCCAGGTAAAGCACGCGTTAGTGTAAACGTAGAGCGTAGTTATGCAACGCCGGCTGTTGTGCCTGAAATGGCCAATTCAGAAACATACATGTCGATGCTGAACGAAATCGACGTTTCTCGTGGCAACCCGGAGCGTTTTTCTCAGGAGCAGATCGCTGCTACCACAGGCGACATTTCCGGTAGATGGGATGTTTTTAATACCGACTGGTACGACGTAGCACTGAATGATTTCTCTAGAGAAATTTCTGCCAACGCGGCGGTTACTGGTGGTAGCGAAACCGTACGTTACCGCGTTTCCCTCGAAGGCTTGACCGAAGATGGAATCCTTGTAAATAGCGCAAGTGCTTACGAGCAGCTTGGATTCAGAAGTAACATCAGTGGTGACGTTACAGACAACTTCAACGTAGCTTTCAACTTACATGGCCGTTTGGAGGACAGAAACAATCCTGCATGGACACGTGGTGGCGCACAAGACCGCGGTGCATGGGAATTACTCCAGCGTGGTAAGCCCAATGAGCCAGCATTCTGGCCAAACGGATTGCCAGGCCCTGCACAGGAAAATGGTGTAAACCCTGTTGTTGCTAACGAAACAGGGTTTGACAACAGAAAAACCTATTACTTCCAGAGTAGCTTGTCATTAGGACTTGACATTGCCGCTGTGCAAGGATGGAGTGTTGAAGGTACTGTTGCTTATGACCGTACGTTCGAAGACTACAAACGCTGGCAACAGCCATGGACACTGTATAACTGTGCTGCCGGCTGTTCAGGCGAAGATGACCTGATTGCTACCACAGAAGGTGTACCTGAGCCACGCCTTACACAGGCTGATTTTGCAGAAGAAGATATCCTCTTGCGTGCAACTTCATTGTATGAGCCCCAGCTTGGTAGTGATCATACTGCAAGCTTGCTGCTTGGTACGGAATTCCAGCGTAACGAGAACAACAGCTTGTTCCTTTTCCGCCGCTTCTTCCTGAGTGATCAAATCACTGAGTTGTTTGCAGGTGGTACAGGACAGCAGAATCTTTCTGGTAATAGCGATCATGCAGCCCGTCTGAATTTCTTCGGTCGTTTGAACTATAACTTCCAGCAGAAATATCTGGTAGAATTGGTTGCTCGTTATGACGGTTCGTACATCTTCCCTGAAGATGACCGTTTTGGCTTCTTCCCCTCTATCTCAGCTGGTTGGCGTCTTGCGCAGGAAGATTGGTTTAACGATGCAACAGGCGGTTTCTTCGACCGACTCAAGCTTCGTGCTGCATATGGACAAACCGGTAATGATAGTATCGAACCATACCAGTTCCTTTCTACTTTTGGATTTAATGGTGCCGGGTTTGCTTTTGGTGATGGTCTTGGACCCCGTATTTCACCAACGCGCGTACCAAACGAAGACATTACCTGGGAAGTGGCTACGCAGTTTGACGTAGGTTTACAAGGCGGTATTTTCGACGAACGCGTTTCGTTTGAACTTACCTACTTTAACCATTTCCGGGATGATATCCTCTGGTTCCGTAATGTAGCTGTACCTCAAACAGCCGGCTTCTCACTACCACGTGAAAACATCGCGCAGGTTAGAAGCAAAGGTTTTGAGGCAGAGCTTTCGTTCTCAGAACAAATCTCATCAAACGTCAGAATCCGTGGCGCTGCAAATATTTCCTTTGCAAATGATGAAGTTGAGTTCTTTGACGAGCCAGAAGGCGTACTTCCTCATCAGCAGAATACAGGCAGTCCATGGAATACAAACCTGTATTATCTCACAGACGGCGTCTATAACGACCAGGCCGAAGTAGACGCTGCTCCAGCATGGGGCGGTGCTCGTCCAGGCGACATCAAATTTGTTGACTTCAACGAAGATGGTGTAATTAATGGTGATGACCGTGTGCGTATTGACGAGAATGGTACACCGAATGTAATTGGTGCCTTCAACCTTGGTGCTTCCATCGGTAACTTCGATGTGAGCATGTTGTGGCAGGGAGCATCTGGCGTCAAGCAGCGCGTAATCTCTGGCGCTGTTGGTGAGTTCGGAAACTACTTCCAGGCACACACAGAAGATCGCTGGACACCTGAGAATCCAGATGGCGAGATGCCTCGCGCATGGAATCGTCAGGATCCCTATTGGGCCTCACAATTGAATGACTTTTTCCTTGAAGATGCCAAATACCTGCGCTTGAAAACTGCACGTATTGGGTATACGCTACCTGAGAGATTAACGAACAGAATCGGCGGAATGGATCAGGTGTTGATCTATTTGACTGGTCGTAATCTGTTAACATTCTCTCCATTGGAAATCTTTGATCCTGAGCTCAGGAATAGAGGTGGTCAGGAGTATCCACTAGAAAAAGCATTTACGTTAGGCATACAGCTCGGCTTCTAGGTAGTTACCTGGCGAGTTTGATGTGTAACGAAATTATATCTTATAAAAGAATAGAAAGATTACTTCTTATGAGAACCAATAATTACATTTTATCCACCCTGTTAGGCTGTTTCCTGCTCATAGCAGGATGTGACAGCCTAAACCTCGACCCGCCTGATGAGCTTACAAGTAGCGCGGTTTGGGAAGACCCTGCCCTGACGAAAGCCTACTTGAATCAGATCTACAGTGCTACGGGATATGGATTTGGTAATCCGATGCTCAGTGGTGCTGCGGTTGATGAGGCAAAGTACACGCATAACAACCAGACGGATGCGAACCTGCAGTCAACATTATCTCCGGATAATCGCGGTGTTTGGAATAGCAACAATAATACGTATGAGAGTCATAACTGGGCAGGTGTTTATGCCTCGCTGAGAGACCTGAATACATTTATTGTGAATGTTGGTGCCAGTGAAGCGCTGCCGGCTGACGAAAAAGCAACGCTTCTTGGAGAAGCCCGCTTTTTGAGAGGTTATTTCTATCAAAACCTCTGGAAGCTTTATGGCGGTGTGCCAATTACAGAAACGCCGTTTGAATTAGGGGGCGATCTCTCGCAATATCAGATTCCTCGTAACTCTTTCGAAGAAACCTATAACTTCATCATTGCTGATCTTGACGCTGCTGCTACTGCATTGTCAACAGATGCAAGACGTCCGGGTGCGGCCCATAAAGGCGCTGCTTTGGCACTGAAGTCACGGGTAATGCTTATCGCAGCAAGTGACCTGTACAATGACAATCCATCAGGAATGGCAGAAACAGGATTCATGAGCGGTGATCAGATGTCGCGCTGGCAAGCTGCTAAAGATGCTGCACAGGCGGTTATGGATTTAAGTGCATATGATCTTGCTGCAGCACCTACTGCTGATGAGTACCATGACCTTGTTGTTGCAGGATCTGGTAGTGGTCAGATTTGGGCGCGCTTCTTTAATGGAGATGGTGCGGATGCGCACAATCATTCATTGTGGAACAGTCCGAACGGATATAACTCATGGTCTGGTGACACCCCACTACAGAACCACGTAGATGCTTATGAAATGGCAGACGGTTCTGAATTTAGCTGGGATGATCCAGTACACGCGGCAGCGCCATATGCAAACCGCGACCCTCGATTCCATGCGAATATTCTCTACAATGGCCGGGTTTGGAGACCACGCTCTGGTGGAGCTGCTGAAGCAGATCCAAGAGGTGTTATTCAAACAGGTTGGTATGAACAAACGTCTGGCGGATCTCTTAGCCCTGGTCTTGATACACGCGAAGGACCAATCCAGAACTGGAACGGAACGAAGTCAGGATATAATCTGGCGAAATTCCTCGATTCAGGTATTGTGCCAAACGAACAGCAGGCATTTAATCCTTGGGTTCACTTGCGTTATGCTGAAGTACTTCTTGCTTATGCAGAAGCTTCTGCAGAACTCGGCCAGGATGGTGATGCGCTTATGGCTCTCAACGCTGTTCGCCAGCGTGTTGGCATGCCTGATGTGCCAGCCGGCGGTGATGGAACGCGTTCAATACTGGACCATATCCGTCAGGAACGCCAGGTTGAATTGGCATTCGAAGGACATCGTTACTTCGATGTTCGTCGCTGGATGACTGCTCCTGATGTATATGCTTGTTGCAACGATGGTATGCGCGTTGAAGGATTCCTTGATCCTGCAGGTGAACTGCTTGTTACCAATACGTACCGCTATGAGTACAACGTCATAAAAGTACAGGATACAAGCTGGGACGACAGAAACTACTTCTTGCCGATTCCAAGAGATGAGATCAACAGAAACCCATCTCTCACACAGAATCCTGGTTACAACTAGTATCAGTATGTTTAGCTAATCTTGCTTGCTTAGCTCTTATTGCTTGGCACAGCATAATTACGGTTCGCTAAACAGAATGATTTGCATTGAAATGCTGGGTGCTCGATTCCGCTGAAACAGTGTGTCGGGCATCCAGCATTTTTTTGTTGGGGGATCCTTGGTTATGTGTGGCATGTAATAAACAATACATGCAGTATCGCAGCAAAGATGTTAATTAACGTCAACTCGGGAAATAGACTCAGTGCATTCTTTTTTGTCACCCTGAACTTGTCGAGGGGTCCATGCAAGGCTTAAAACAGTTGAGATGGCCCATTAAATTATATGGATCCCTCACTTCGTTCAGGATGACGTAATGAATTGGCCTTTTCGTGGTTTTTAAGCACTCCTCTTTCCGTACTGATGTTAATTAAAGCTGTACAGCCCGATCTTTGGGCATTATTTATATCGAACTCTCGATGTTATGCGAATTCCAGTTGGTTTTCAGCTAGGTATGGTGCTTTTGATTCTCTGCATACTGCCGGCGTGTGCCGGGGGCAAGGCTGGCCTCAAAATGCACGCAGTACCGTATAATGGATTTGATCAAACGCTTAATTTTCAATTCCAGGCCCAGGTATTTAAGACCGATGAAGGCGAATGTAAGCGGATGGTTGTCCGTGTCAAGCCGCTCAACAAAGTTTATTGGAAAACGCCTCCGCCCGATCGATTGCAACTCTATGATGACGATTGTTTAAGTCCCGTGAGATTTGAACGGCTCCAATTCCTGTCCAGAGAATCGGGTGGCTTGCAACATCTTGCAGGTCCCGAAATTAACTTCTTTTGGAGTGAACATTTTCGCCTCCAGGATGAGCTGGTAGGATGGCTGTGGAGCTCAGAGATTCTTTGAAAGAGTTGTCGGTTGTTGGCATACCGTCTTGAACGAACCGTTCACAACTATTGGGAATCCCAACCTATCGCGAAAAAAACCGTCCAAAGTTATTAGTTTCTAGCATATTGTCTTTGACTAACCACTAAAAACTAATAACTAATAACTTTTATGTCCCTACTCGCCGTAGATCTTGGCCTTAAAACAGGGCTTGCCTGTTATGGCAAAGACGGCCGGCTGCAGTGGTATCGCTCCCGTAATTTTGGTTCGCGCGCCCGACTTCGTAAAGCCGCCGGCGCCATACTTCGGGAATTCAATGACGTAGAGGTGCTCGTTATTGAAGGCGGGGGAGACATCGCGATACCGTGGATAGGAGAAGCTGAGCGAAGGGGATTGCGGGTGCTTCAATTACAAGCCGGCATCTGGCGCAAACAATTGCTGCTTTCCCGTCATCAGCGCAGCGGCAAAGACGCAAAAAAACACGCAGATAAACTCGCACGCAATATCATCCAGTGGTCTGGAGCCAAGAACCCTACCTCGCTCCGCCATGATGCCGCAGAAGCTATTTGTATTGGGCTTTGGGGCGTAAACAAAATAAAGTGGCTTGCTGAGTTGCCGGGGATGTTCAGGGTGTGAAAAAAGATGGGTGACACTTCATGGCATATGAGTGAAAAGAGTGCTTTGGGTAGTTAACCAATAGTCCTGGATAAGAATTTTCGGGAAACAGGCTCAGTGCATTCCTTTTGTCACCCCGAGCTTGTCGAAGGGGCCATGCAATTCTTGAATCAATTGAATCACCTAATAAATTCTATGGATCCCTCGACTTCGCTCAGAAGGACGTTGGAAATGGCTTTATGTATGCCTTTAAAGCACTTCTTCTCCCAAACGTTACTTCAGCAACAGTACAGGCCGGCTCTCTTCAAAATACTTGCCTGAAACCTTGTACATGTATATGCCGCTTGCCAGGCTTCCCGCGTTGATGTCGAATGAATAGGCTCTATTGGGCAGCAGAAAGCCTGCATGAATTGTACGCACCAACTGGCCCGTCACATTGTGCAAGGTAATGGTTACTTCTTGCTCGCGTTCCAACGCGATCTTGAAGGTCGTTTGATGTTGAAATGGATTGGGGAAGGCCGGCTCCAGGGTGTTGGATTGAGGGATTGCTTCATCCTCATCAGGCAATGCGAGACTTGCTGAAGCTTCAATAGCGCCGATGTCACACCCATCTCCCGGGTTTGAAAACCCAATGCCCGGCACATCGACTACTCTTGGTTCACCCCGCTGATCGAACATCAAACCTGACATGCTACAGTCCCCATTGTCAATGATCGGACTGTGGGCCAGTGGTGCATGTGCCTGGGTTAAACCGCCAAAGTCAGTCAATGAACTCAAGCCGGGATCTAGAGAAAACACATCAGATCCAACAAAGTCAGTGACGCGGCGCTCGAAGCGCCTGCTGTTTTCCACGCTCCTGCTGGCATCGCCATTTCCGATAAAGTTAAAGCCTTGAGAGCTAATAAAACCTAAATCCAGGAGGTCTGATTGCGTACTGTTATTTTCGACATTGAGGGCAATAATAGAACTGTAGATTAAGGTTTGCGTCGTTTCTTCGGTTATGATTCCTGCACCAGGAAGAGATGATCTATTGCCATAGACTGTTGTGTTTTGAATGACGATGGTGCCAAATGTCGTATTCTGAATGCCGCCGGCGCGTCCAGACTGGTTTTCTGAAACGGTACTGTTGATAATGGCGAGTGTATCCGATCCTCTGTTTTTCAAGCCGCCGGCTTCTGAATCTGCTTGATTTCCAGTAATTGTGCTGCTTGTGATTGTGAGTTTGTTGTTGTTATAAATACCACCCCCATCAATTGTAGCGGTGTTGTCTTTGATCAAGGAGCTGTTGATTGTCATTGTAGAGCCGCCGGCGTTCCAGATTCCACCGCCTCTGAGCGATTGGTTCTGAGTCAGTTCGCTGTTTTCAATGTGGACAAATCCGCCGGCATTATACACCGCACCTCCGTTGGGCGAGAGCTCGCCTAGCGCAGTGTTTTCTGTAATGACACTATTGGTTATTGTTGTACTGGCAACCGGACCATTGTAAATACCGCCTCCATTATCTGTTGCTGTATTTCCTCTGATAATTACTTGATCCACAGACAGAGACGCCCTTTGTCCGACCGAAATACCGCCGCCATTTAATTCGCCAGACCCTTCTGTAAGTGTAAGCTCTGATAGGGTTGCCGTTATGTCTGACAGTATTTCAAATATCCTGAATAAATTGCTGCCGCTGATAATGAATGCATCTGCACCAGGTCCTGTAATGGTCAGGTTTTTGTCAATGTTTATTTGTCCAGAGCTTAGGGATAGGGTTTGTCCAATCAATTGTTGATCGAAGATAATTGAGTCTCCGGGCTCAGCATCGGCAACTGTTTGGCGGAGTGATCCTGGGCCGGCGTCATCGGTGTTGGTTACGGTATGCGTTGTTTGAGCGAATACACCCAGAGGCGATATCCAAATGAGCAAAACGAACATGCAAGAGCGTACGCAAGTAATCGTTCGATGGAATGCGGTATGGATGGGCTTTATCATTGACCCGATTTGGATATGCTTCTGCGAACCGGATAAACCGTAGCCTTTTCAAGACTCTTGTCCAGTACGTTCCAGTTTAACAACCCATCGTCTGAACGGGGCTCCAGGAGATAGAAGATCAATCTACCCAGTGGCTGATTGGTATGGACCGCAACGGTGCCAGCAGGTAACGTTGCGCTCGCAGAGCGGTACGATCCAAACAAGGTTCGCTGGCGATGTTGCTGGAATTCTCTTGCAGTAACTGTGGTTGAATCGATGCTGAATTCCTCAATATCAAGCGTCATTTCACGATCGATGCGCTCCACTGTAACGCCATGATCTGCGAGCTTGTGCAGCACACCTTGCTCCGATGCAGGGATGTAGTAGGTGGCAGGGACGGATTCCATTTCAGCCGGCGCAAATGAACCATAGTCCGTCATCATTTCAGGCCGTATCACTGTGGTTCTTTCCAGCATGAGTGCTCCGGAGTATGGATTTCGAACCTCGTCAACTTCTCCCATTAGAATTTCAATCTCTCCGGACGCTTGAGGATCTGCGCGTAGAGCCAGGTGTGTGCCAGCCAATTCTACAGCGTCTGCTGCTTCAACGATCTCTTTTATTTGATGGGCATTTTGTGCCGCAAATTGTACGGCTCCCTCTACAAAGCGAAGCGTTGCAGTGACTCTGTCTTTGAATGTAGCATATGAGTACGCCTCACTTAAAATAGCAAAGCGATTGCGAAGGCCGGTATAGTTGTTATTAAACCGGGGACGATGATCGAAGGTGCGCCATTGTTTGGTTGCAGCGCCTCTGCCCATCGCATTGCCGTAGTAATTAGAGGCCCAGCCTTCGGTGTCCATTAGATATTGTCCGGCAGCCGGCAGCCACTCATTGCGCAAGAACTGATCGATTTGATCATCTGTGTTCGGGTGGAGTGGTGGTGAATACGTGATGTGATACCCATGCCGGGTACCATTGGTCGTATGCAGATCGATTACAACATGCGGATCGTATGTGTTGAACAAACGAACAAGCCCGCGCGCCTCCGGTGAATCCAGTTTCATGTGGTCACGATTCAGATCGTACCCTTGTGCGTTGGGGCGCTGGCCCATGCCGGCAACAGGGCCATGCTGCCGGGGCCTGTTGGTTAGCTTTACGCGCTCATTGCCGTCGGCATTGTAGATGGGGGCAATGATGAGTACCAACGAATCCAGCCAGTCTGCATGCGCACCACCGGCAAGGTCTCTTAGCATCATCTGCATGGCTTCCTTGCCACACACTTCGCCGGCGTGGATATTCGCCTGAATAAAAACCCGGGTTTTGCCGGTTGCAAGGACTGAACTCGCCGATGCATCTGATACATCGCCGACAACAACCAAAGGCAGAGACCGGCCTTCAAAGGTGTAGCCGAATGACGTATGGCTGATTTT
>JBGCEN010000102.1:0-7493 GCA_045106435.1 Rhodothermales bacterium | reverse complement strand
GATTTCTTTACTCATCAGCAAATCACGGTAATATTCTGCCCGATCTCTGTTACCATGCTGTCCATCTGACACAGCGCACGATATCGACCAGGTTGTTTGTCTTAATGCTGCAAGCTGGTCTTCGTTGGCACTGATTATTTTGTCTGTTGGATTCCATTGCCTGAGCGCCGGCTCGATTCTAGGGTTGCCAAATGCAGGATGAAACAACCCGCCTTTTGTCCATATCGTGTCATTATAGGCCTCGTCTGGCGTGGCCCTTGGGTCGTGGTATTCAGGCCACATGAAGAGGCCATCATAAATCGCTACGCGTTCAAAGAGTTGGGGTTTGCTGATTGCTAACAGACTGGTTGTAAAGCCGCCAAGCGAAAAGCCGGCTGCCATGCTGCGTGGCCTGGTTTGAGGATAGCGAGCCTTGATGGCTGGCATGAGTTCTTCGGTCAGGAAATCCCAGAAATTACCAGAACCCAATCCCTTCAGAGACTTGGGCCATTGACCGACCATATTAATGCCCAGGGAAGGCACGTGGTTGTTGGCGCTATTCAAGCCTGGCATAACAACAAGGATGGGGGGAATCATGCCCAGCGTTATTGCTTTGTCGATGTCTTCTATGGCAGTAGACATCGTTCTGGAACTGTCTTCGTCAATGTTTACCCACTCCCGTTCATGTCCGCGAAAAAGGTAAATCACCGGGAGGTCCATATGCGTTTTTACCTGAGGAGGTTCATAAACGTAGTATGGCTTTCTTATCCCCAGCGCAGTAGAAGAATAAAGGCATGCGCGTAACACACCGTTTAGAGATGCGCGGTGTCTGGCAATAATGTTTGGTCTTGTCATAAATAGACTACTGTAGCCCTTTGAATAACGGTCTTTGCTGCTTTGTCAAAATGAGGACACTGAATTAGCTTCCTGAATTAGCTTCCTGATTTAGCGTAGATAACGCATTTTCGAGAAAATTCGGTATGATGGATTGATGTGTATGCAATAAGAAATCGGGATCTTCGAGGCGTTCGATGATTTGGTTGAATTTGGTTTGTCCGTGGTCTTGAATAATACTGTTGCGCCGCTCATCTTTCTGGAAATGCACCAACATGCCGGCAGGATCAGCTTCAGGATGAAACTGAACCCCCACCATTTCTGGTGAGATCCTGAGTGCCATGATTGCACGTTCAAGTGGTATGTGTGGCCTCACCTTTTCATAGGCGAGAATAGACGCGCCGATTGCGTCCAGTTTTTTCTGATCCATCTGAATGACTTGCCAATCGCGAAAATCAGCTACGTAGAAAGGGTTTTTAAGTCCCTTGAAAAGTGGGTCAGGCAATCCATTTTCGGTAGGATGTGTTTTGAAGACACCAAATGACTGCGATTTTCGCTTGATAACATCTCCGAGTTCGAAGTGCCGGCACATCATTTGGAAAGAATGGCAGATAAAAAGCACATGTTTAGGTGCGATACGGCCTTGTTTTACAGCGGGACTGTTGTTGTGCTTCCAGATGGCATCAACCCAGCGAAAATAGGTGTCTTCCCATGCAGAGCCTACGCCCTCGTAAGGACTGCCGGGGCCGCCTGAGGAAATGTAGAGGTCGTAATCCATATTGGGGATTTCGCCAAGGTTGCGTGTTTCAAACCGATCCAGTTCAAGCGTGAAATCGGTTTTCTGGCGGCTCCAGTATGTTACCATGTCCTGGATTGCCTGAATGCCCAGGTTCGCTTCTCCGTTGTACAAATCAATGAGCGCAACTTTAATCAGGCGTTTTTGCGTCATTTTGCCGGGCCGTGTTTTAGTCAGCGGGATGGAAGCTGTTGTCGTCATACGTATGTCGAAGAATGAACATAGGCAGCGTTCCGCCGCCGGCTGTCACATTTGCAAGGTTTGATGCTGAAGTTCTTGTTAAACAGCCTCCCATAACGGGGCCATTCAAGTACGGATCCAGGTCAATGATTGTTTGAACCATCTCCCATGAATTGTTTGTATTGACAAGGAAGGGTTCACGGTGAATATCGACCACCTCCTGCACAACAAAACACCCTCTTATACTTTGCTGAATGGCTTCGTCCCATTCTTGCTGGGACGCAGAGAACCCAAGTGTTACGCCTTTACCTCCATATTCATCATTGGGTTTGATAACAAAGTAAGCCCGGTTGTTTCTTACAAACTCGAGCAGGTCAATTTTGAGGCCACGGAATGTCGTCTTTTCTGCCCGGAGAATTCGGGTCCAGGGGATGTGCTGGCGAATGGCATTTTGCTGTTCCAGCGTGAGTTGTTGGGTATAGCGTTCATCCGTCAATAAGCTGAAAATGGCTTTTTTATGGACAAGCTTTGAACGAAACGTGTTCAGGTAGCAGGTTTTCTGGGCGATGTATCCTTCCAGAAACGCGCCGCACTCATCTTTCATTTCATAGAATTCATTGATGAGCAGCCGGCGGTACAGAATGTCGATTCGCTGATCTCCAGCATAAATCCACCCATCGCGACACGACAGCGATCGTGGATCGGCTATAACGCAAGGATGCCCCATGCGCTCGCAATACGCCTGGAGCAGTTTAAACTCATGAATGGTAGGGACATCCAGTTTGTCGACAATCGCAATGCTGGGGAGTTCTGCTTTGCCATCAAACTGTTCATGATAAATAGAGGTGAGTGCCGACAGTGTATGCTCCATCGGTGACACAAAGCGGACCGGGTGTACCTTTTCGAACTGTTGGAAAATAGGAAGCGATCTGTAGATCTGCCCCAGTTCATGCAGGTAGGCAATGCCGGCCGGGTTTTCTCCGTTGATCTCTACAAATTTGAACGAGTCTTTTGTAAGGAAAGAGTCCATCCGGGACAGGGCGGAGAGCCGGATTACATTGGTTGGGATGGCTGCCAGTTCAATTTCCCAATCCTCCATACCCAATTCTTCTTTCAGAATACGTTCATTGTTGAAGAATCTGGTTGCAATATGAAGGAAAGCCTGCCGTATAAGATAAACACGATCTTGAACAACATTGTATGTTGCCTCCGTCATGAACGTTGGCCGCAGGCTATGTGCCATGGGCCTGTCACCAAAAGTTACTTTTCGCTCTATTTGCAGATGATCTAAAAGCTTCAGCTGATCTTCCGCCGCACCAAGATTGCTTTCTATAAGCGCATGGTAATCAGTGATCGCCTGTTCCAGGTGTAATGACATAAAAGAACCGCCTCGTTACGAATTTAGCGTTTGGTAGGTCGAAGCTAATCGGACGACTTTTATCGGCCTGGTTCTAATACACCATTGGCTGAAAACTGCTTTTTGCGCCGGGCTTTTTTGGCCATTTTAACCAGGAATTTACCTACTGTTTGGATGACCCATTCATAGTTTTCTTTACCCACAGAAAGATAGTCTGCATCGGGGGCAGGGTTCATGAAATCAATGGCGTAGGGAATGCCATCTCTCACTGCAAATTCTACTGTATTGAAATCATAGCCCAGTGCTGTGCAGATGGCGAGTACGTCTCGCTCTACTCTTTCAAGCATCTTTGGTGCAATTGGATTTGGGTCTACTTCGCTGTAGCGGGCCTGCGAATCTGCCGCAAGCGGATTGTATCTCATCACACGCACTTCTGTCTGGCCAACGCCATAGCATCTGAAGTAATCTTCAAAATCAATATTTTCCTGCAGCATCATGCAGTCGAGGCCAGACGCATTGTATGCTTCGAAGAACTCTTCTTTGTTATGCACTTTGGTTACGCCGCGCCATCCGCCACCGTCATGTGGTTTCTGGAAAGCCGGGAAGCCGATGTAGTCAAGCAGGGCATCCCAATCTACAGGGTAATTCATGTTGCGATAAGAGGTATCGCTTGTGTTCGGCAGGCGCTCCTTGTGCGGCAGGATCGCACTACGAGGCACGGCTACGCCGGCTCCTTCTGCAATAATGTTGTCGATGAACTTGTCATCTGCACTCCACCAAAATGGATTGTTGACTACATATGTACCTTTCAACGCGGCCCATTTGAGGTAAGAACGATAAAACGGGACTTCATGAGAGATGCGATCCAGTATCACCTCATAGCCTGGATCTTTGTCCATTTGTACCGTGTCCAGTTGCACAAACTCAGCATGAATGCCGGTAGCGCCGTAGGTCTCATTGATGTGATGAATGAGTCCGTCCGGGAAAGTGGTTTCCATGCCACGAAGGATGCCAATCTTTTTGATTTTTTTAGCTGCCATGGGAGTATCAATATGGGGGGATGTAAAAGGGGGGAGCGCGAAGATTTAAAAAATCGCAGTTACGCAATGTACAGTTAAGCAATGTACAGTTACGCAATATGTTGTAGAATGACCTCGCGCCACCAGGGCCAGTCATGTCCAAAGACGCCAGGTCTGAGGTCGAGGGTATGTTCGATTCCTTTTTGTTCTAGCAGGTAACTCATGTGCAGATTGGCATCTTTGCATGGGTCTTGCTCTGCAGTGTTCAGAATCAAGTGATTGCTGCGGATCGCGTTTAGCGTGTGTTCGTCACTCAGGTTCGGGAGGTAATCAACCGGGTTGCTAAAGTAGACGTCATCGTTGTAGAAACCGTCTAGCTGCGACTTGATGTCGAATATCCCACTCAGTGCGATGAGCTTCCCGAAATCCCATGGCCTTTTTAATACAGCATTGGCAGCGTGGTATGCGCCAAAACTTGCGCCAGCTGCAATGGTGAATTGCTGGCCGGCGTTGTTGTGGATAAACGGAACCACTTCGTTGAAGATATACGACTCGTATTGCTGGTGGCGTTTGATTCGGGTGTATGGATCAACGTTTTTATTGTACAGACTTTCTGCGTCCACCGAGTCAACGCAATAGAGCTGGTTGTGACCATCAGATAGTTGCGCGGCCAACGACTCAACCATGCCGAAGTCTTCCCATTCAAAAAAACGTCCAAGGCTGGATGGGAAAGCCAGGATCGGGGTGCCGGCATGTCCAAAATGGAGCATCTCCATTTCACGGTCCAGATGATTACTGTACCACTTAACGTATTCGCGATTCATATCTGATGGGGCAAGGGGGTGGTGTAAAGCTGACCTTCAACCTTGATCGGGGTTTTTGGTTTTTCACAGTCCAGGTGTTTATTTATAACGCTTGATCCCTATGATTGCAAGTGATTGTGTTTGATGATCTTGCCACAACGCTTTTTTTCCAGTCAATACCTGATATTTTGTCCCTTTCTACAAAAAAACTATCCATACTTGCGATTATAGGTCCCGGCATCCTGATCTCAGCGACAGGTGTGGGCGCCGGCGATTTGGCTGCGGGTGCCTTTGCCGGAAGTAAGTTGGGTGTTGCTGTACTGTGGGCCGTGTTGCTCGGGGCGTTCATCAAATACGTGATCACTGAGGGGCTCACGCGCTGGCAGTTGGCTACGGGACTTACGCTCATCGAAGGGGCTATTCTCAAGCTGGGCCGGCCGGCGCAATACTTTTTTATCAGCTATTTCCTCATATGGACTTTTGGGGTAGGTTCCTCCCTGGTCAGTGCGTGTGGAGTGGCTGCGCATGCGTTATTTCCTGTCTTCGACGATCCAGAACAAGGCAAATTGGTATTTGGCATCTTGCATAGTCTTATGGGGTTGGGGCTCGTATGGATAGGGTCTTTTAAATTGTTTGAGCGGGTTATGAGCCTGTGTGTAGGCGTTATGTTTGTGCTTGTTGTTGTAACGGCGATCCTGGTTCAGCCAGATTGGCTGGATGTTGCCAGGGGCATGGTGATTCCCTCGGTACCCGAATATATTCAGAATGGCACGGATCAGGGCATTGGCTGGACGTTGGCGCTGATGGGCGGTGTTGGCGGGACACTTACAATCTTGAGTTACGGATACTGGATCAGAGAAGAAGGACGAGAAGGGCCTGAAGCATTGTCTATTTGCCGGCTTGATTTGGCTGTTGCCTATATCGTTACTGCGGTCTTCGGCCTGGCTATTATTATCATCGCCAGTAAAAGCGATCTGGATCGGCAGGCAAGTGCTACGTTGGTGGTGTCGTTGTCAAATCAACTGGGGGGCGTACTGGGTTCAGTGGGGCGCGGTATTTTTCTTATTGGCGCATGGGCAGCTATGTTTACGAGTTTGCTAGGGGTATGGCAATCGGTGCCTTACATGTTTGCTGATTATTGGCGACTCACGCAGCAGAAGCGGAATCATGAAGGCGTTGATAAAGGCGCTGTTGATAAAGACGTGGCCGACGCAAAAATTAGTATGCAAAGCCGTCCGTACAGAGTTTATTTGATCATCATTGCTACAATTCCAATGGCTGGTTTGTTGTATGATTTTGAGCTGGTGCAAAAGCTCAATTCAATTTATGGTGCCTTGGTCATGCCCATGGTGGCTTTGGTGTTGATTCTCTTGAATGGCCGTCAGGCGTGGGTGGGGGCAAAGATGAAGAATCACCCCGTTACTGCTGTCTTTTTAGTAGGCGTGTTGGTGTTTTTCTTCTACCTGGGCGGGCCGGCTATTTATAGATCGGTTCTGGCTATATTCTGACATGTGGCATCACAGATATGGTTTATCTGTTTTGCGTTCCGGGTTTAGGGTTCAATGTTTCGCGTTTTTTTAATGCAGTGCTTTTTAATTTTTTAATACAAAGCTTTGGTATGCTACTTCAACCTGTTTGGGATATTATCAGTAGAGACATCTTTCCGTTGCCTTCTTCTGCCGGCTTGTTTAATCCGTACAATGACCGCAACGATGCCTATGATGTGGACGATGCGATAGCAATCCGGCGCAATAATTTTAAAAGTTATTTAGGCAGCTACACTTCGATGCCGCGGTTGTTTTTGTTAGCAGAAGCGCCCGGCCCCTGGGGATGCAGGTTTTCGGGTGTGCCATTGGTGAGCGAGTCTCAGTTGGAGGACAACGTATTTCCAATTCATGGAAAGGCAACCAGTTTGGCCGACGAACCGCACAGCGAATACACAGCTAAAATATATTGGCGTGTTTTGGGGCCGTACTTCCCTCAGTTTTTTACGTGGAATAGCGTGCCTTTTCATCCTTATAAAGAGGATAAGCTGATGTCTATCCGGAATCCTGGAAATCGAGAGGTGCTGGTGTATACCGAAGCCCTTAAGGCCATTGTTGATGTAATCAAGCCGGAGCGTGTATTGTCTATCGGCCGAAAAGCCGAATATGCCTTTTCCAAAATAGACGTACCTTGTACTTATATCCGCCATCCATCACAAGGAGGTGCGAGGAAATTTGAAGAGGGAATCAATGAGGTGCTGAGAGAGATGCAGTTAATTTGATTCAGGGGAAGTTTTTAGTGGTTAGTAATACGAATCAGGCGTTGAAATGCTGTTTTTGACACGATTGAACATGCAAAATTCTATAGTCAACGTCATCCTCAACCATTTGCTCAACTTGATTGGGTATTGATTGGGGATCCATGCGCATTACTAACCACTAAAAACTAACCACTAAAAACTTCATCCACCCCCTCGATTTACGCAAATTTTGAGTTAGGGCTTGACGATTAAAGTCAGGCGGTGTTCTTTAAAGTACATA
>JBGCEN010000101.1:0-19144 GCA_045106435.1 Rhodothermales bacterium | reverse complement strand
CTTGGCGCACGAATTTACCATGTTTCGCTTCAAGGTTTTGATACACATTCAGCTCAGGTAAGCTCTCATGGGCCATTACTGAATACAGTCGCAAACAATGTGAGCGCCTTCTTGCAAGACCTCGAAGGGCTGAATGCGGATACGGAGATATTAACCATGACATATTCTGAGTTTGGCCGGCGTGCTGAACAGAATGGCTCAGGTGGTACCGATCATGGGGAAGCTGCACCGCTATTCCTGTTTGGCTCTGACGTTAAAGGGGGCTTGATTGGTGGCACGCCTAACCTGCAAAACATAAATAATGGAAACGTACCGCACGAAATTGATTTCAGAAGTGTGTACGGCAGCATTCTGCAAGACTGGTTTGGTTTTAGTTATTCAGCCGTTCGAGATGCGTTGTTCGGCTATCCCTTTCAAAAACTAGATTTCATAGAAAACCCCTCGCCCGTGGAAATAGAAGATAAGGAGCAGCCCATTTCATTTGAACTCGAACAGAATTATCCCAACCCATTTAATCCAACCACGACCATTCGGTATACAATGGGAGAGACAGGGCCTGTTCGACTAGATGTTTTTGATATGCAAGGCAAAAGGATCCAGACGCTGGTTGATGAAACCGTAGCAGAGGGTTCACACGAGGTTCAATTTGATGCCGGCCGCATACCAAGCGGGACCTACGTATATCGTTTACAGACCGGTAGTGCAGTTCAGACGAAGAAGATGGTATTGCTGAGGTGAAGATGGGGAGGGAATAGACTGATTGGTTATTGATTCAAGGTTTAGGGTTGGCTTTTATCGTATTATAGGTCCTGCTACTTATGGCTGTTTGATCAGTCGTGTTTGTTTTTAGAGCGTTAGTTGGACGTATGTTGAAGCATTGGAAGTTCAAGCCGGCCTTTACGTATCTCCCGATCATTATTGCCGTCGGGATTGCCCTTGGGGTCGCTGACAACGCGATTGGTCTTCAGCCTGATTTGATCTCCGCCCTTGTGTTGCACACGCTTACCAGCTTGTGTATAGGATTTCCCCTGCTGGTTATTACAATAAACAGGGAGTTGATCGGTCAAGGGCAATCGCACAACTATCAACTGATTGTTGTGGGTTTGCTTTTTGCGCTTGTAGGCATGGTGGCTTCTGAGTTAGAAATGCTCGTTAAAACACTCGCTTTTAGCGATGAGCCCTACAAGATATTCTCAGGTGGGGGACTGTACCTTTTTAATGCAATTCTTAGTGTTGTTTTAGGTTTTGGTATAATGTATCCGGTCACGCATCGTAGCGATCAAGTTACAAAGAGCGCAGTGGTTGAAGTATTAGAGAGCCCTGGGCCAGACAAAGCTGAATTAAGCACGATACCCATCAAAAAGGGTGATATTATTCACTTGCTGCCGGTCGAATCCCTGAGCATGTTGGAAGCTGCTGATAAGTATGCTTATGCCTACAATGCATCGGGCGAGAAATTGCTTTGTGACTACTCTCTCGCATATCTGGAGCATAGATTACCACAGGCTTTCAAACGGGTCCACCGGAGCTATATCATCAACACAAAAGAGATATCGCATATTCAACCGTTTGATAAGAAGCGGTATGTGATCGCCTTTAATTCTGGCAACGTACCGAAAGTGACCAGTAGCGCCGGCTATCAACAGGTTGTGAAGGAGCTAACCCGAATTTAATTTTGGGTCGTTTACGTCTGATATCACCTCATTCACGCATTTATCGGGTTTATTCACTCCTTTCTGCTGTGTAATCGCTCTGAATGATGCGAAATTTACCTCGAAGCGCATACGCTGATCATAAACAAACGAGGTATTCCCATTGCATCAGATCAATATTTCAATCCATGTAATCGCCGGCGTATTGGCGTTATGTGTTGGCATCATTTCGTATGCCTCAATCAAAGGGGAGCGTGTTCACAGAAGGTATGGCCGGATATTTCTTGGGCTGATGGGGATCGTAGTTTTGACCGCAACAATAGGCGTTGCTTTTTTTCGTGACCGTCCATTTCTAACCGTGATAACGATTCAGAGCTTTTACATGGCAACTTCAGGATTTCGGGCATTAAAGTATAAACAAAAGGGCCCTGGAATTATCGATCTTGGCCTGGTTGTGCTACTGTTAGGGGCAGGTGGGCTATTTGTATGGAATATGCAAACGGCCAACATAGTCTGGGATGGCAGATTGGTGTACTACCTACTCACATTTCTTTTTGCTGTTGGAGTCTACGACGTACTCCGAATTTTTAACGTAATAAATTGGCCAAACGCCTGGTTGCCGGAGCACTTTTTGAAAATGACAAGCGCGTATACCGCCTTGTTTTCAGCTGGCATGGGCACTGTATTGCCAAACCTGGGCGCGTATACACAAATCGTATCCGCGATGATGGGTACTGCACTTCTTATTGGCGTGATTTGGAGATTTAGAGATAAATTTCGCCGCGTTAAAGTAAGTAGTTAAAATGCTGTACACGTCCAGGATTGGAGATTCTACATGCAAGGCTTTGTCTATACAAAAAAGTTGAAAGCCTGTTATACAGGTTATGGCTCCCGTCCACCGAACCTGGTAAAACACATGGAAATTGGACATTCCTTGATCAGTGTTCGATATTCGAGGCTTTGTCCAAATGGACAAAGCCGAACTAGGAGTGTAACCTGTCTTCTGATTTAGATGTAACGGTAATCTTTGACAGCATCGTTTCAATGTCGTCCAATTTTAGCGGTTTCTGAATCCAGCCTTGCTGCATGGACTGATCCGCGGCTATGTTGATTTCGCTTGGGATATCGTAGGACATGCCGATAATCGCCGGCAATAAATCTGAATGCACCATGCCTCTGATATGATTAAACAACTGTGCAGGCGGTTGGTCAACGAGTTTTTCATCCAGCAGGACAAGGTCGAAACTAGATTGATTCATTTGTTCAATTAAGTCTTCAAGCGCATAGAAAACATGAAGTTCATGACCAATCCCTTCGAAAAACTTACACGCGATCTTTAAATCTAACTTGTTTTTTTCGGCAATGGCTATTCTTAGAGCTTTCCTTTCTCCGAGGATATGTACGCGTTTAATGATGTCAGGCCTCTTACTCACGCGAGGCACATTCAGTGACTTGATCAGAGCGTTGCTTAACACGTCTTGCTTGATAGGTTTGTGTATCCAGTAATCCACAGATTTGCTTTGAACATTTCGGTCGCCGTGAGAGCTGGCTATGAGCATAGGGCCGGCGTAGCCTTTTGATCGTAAATGATCTGCGTATTCACAACCGTCCACTTCAGGCATCATATAGTCAGAAAGCACGATGTCAATGTCCCCGTAGTGCTCAAGGGTCTCAATGGCCTCTTTTGCCGAGTTTTTAACGGTGGTACGCATCTTCCATTTTTTGCATACCATTCTGAGGAGCTTTCTGTTGGTGTCGTTATCATCGACGATCAAAATATGTTTGCCGGCGAGATAGTGCAGTTTGTCGTGAGTGCTTCCAGTTTCTTCCGTAAGGGCCGAAGGCACAAGAATAGAAAAGAAAAATGTGGAGCCAAGGCCTTCGGTGCTTTCTACCCAGATTTTGCCCCCCATCATTTCAGCCAATCGCCGGCAAATGGTTAAACCCAACCCCGTTCCACCAAACCGCCGTGTTGTGGAGGAGTCGGCCTGAGAAAACGATTCAAAGATAGTGTCGAGCCGGTTTGTGGGGATTCCAATGCCTGTATCGCTAACAGCAATCGTTACTTCATGCTTATTTTCAATCACGCGACTTGTCACGTTTACATCAACATTGCCCCGCTCGGTGAATTTGATGGCGTTTCCTAATAAATTGATGATTACCTGTCGTAAACGGGTAACGTCGCCAAGGATAGTCCCAGGTACCTCTGGAGATACAAAGTAGGCCGTTTCAAGTCCTTTTTCGAAAGCGCGTGCAGATACAATATCTAGCGCGTCTTCAACGCACTGATGCAACAGAAACGGATGAGACTCTAAATCTAATTTTTGCGCTTCTATCTTGGAATAATCGAGGATATCATTAATGATTGATAGCAGGGCATCGCCACTGGTTCGTACGGTGCGCACGAAGTCCTTTTGTTCATCGTTCAGTGGGGTATCATCTAGCAAACTTGTAAATCCGATCACGCCATTCAAAGGTGTTCTGATCTCGTGACTCATGGTGGCAAGGAACGCGCTCTTGGCACGGTTTGCGATTTCTGCCTCGTCTTTTAACTCGCTGACTTCGTGGAGTTTTTCCCGAATCATTTTGGTTTGTTGCTGAATCCGCCTCCGCAAGAGCGTTGTCCATCCCATTCCAGTAAATACCACGATCAGTAATCCCACGCTGAGCCACCGAGTTCTGCCGGGGGTCCACCAGGGTCCATTTGCCAAAAGCTTGATGTCATTCTTTTTGCGTAAATGTAAGACAAGAGGATGTATTTCTGGCGGTTGATTATACAGAGGATTAAATAATAATTCTAACACCCCGGTCATCTGTACTTTACTGCCAATTCGATAGGGAATCGGCTCATATTCGCCTTCTATATATGCTTCAAAAGTGTAGTTTTGAGATTTGAGGAGATAAGAAGCTGCGCCCGGTAATTCGATAATTTCTTCAATTTCGGCATCTATGTGAACGAGTTTTGCATTAAACGAAGCACTGGTGAGCGAATCGATATGCAGTGATATAGGCTCGGGTACTATCGTTGCTTTTTCTTGATGCTCAATAATGGCATTGACTATAGTTGGAGATAAATCTTTAACGTCGGGGAAACCCATGGCATGTATACTGTCACCTACATTCAGCGTATGCTCAGTATAGATGAGCCCAGAGCTACTGGAGTCCTGAATAACGTAATACCCATCAGGATGCCGGAGTGTAACCGTTCCTGCAACATTGATAAAATGTCCTTCATTGACGTCTGGGGAAAATGCGAGGATTTTATCGAGAGATCGGCGTGAAGCTGATTCGATTTGGGTCTTGTAGCCAGGACTAAGTACGGTGATGTGTTCAAGACCTGGTACACGGAGTTGAATTCCAGACAGTTGCCTGTCCATGTTGAAAAATCCAGCGGCTACCCCTTCAACCTTTACAATTGCACCCAATAGATGAGATTGGTCTTCATTGCTGTTCACATAAACAGTAATGAGTTGATCCTCTGAGATAGACAGTTCTATCTTGATACCGGGATGCCTTGGAGGTGATGTCATTTGTATGGATTGGACCAGCCCCTCAATATCAACCCAGTTTGCATCTAGCTTTCCTTTTAGCAAATAGTAATCAGAACGAGTGGATGGGGCGGGGAGTGGCTTTTTACCAATAACAACCAGGTCTGCACCAGGCGCTATATCAGGCGCAAACCACCCTTTTTCTGTTACGCCATTAAGCTGGACAAGCGCACCTGTTTCTGGATATGTATGAGCAAAACTGAAATAGATGCCATCTGTATCATCCTGCAAGAAGCAATACCACTCCTGAGCGTCTTCCATTGTACAGTATGTTATCACTCCCTCCAGACTGACGGGATAAGCTTTATCAGCTTCTTCAAGGGAAAGTGCACGAACCGCTTGTACTGTTCTTAGCGGGGGATGGGTCGGGCGCGTACCCTTAATAGAAATATTCGCTCCTGAAGCAATCCGAGGTTTTAGCCAACCTGATTCTGTAAAACCTTTAAGCTCAATGAAGGCACCTTTCTTTAGTGGAGTTTCCGGATTTCGAATAAGAATCCCCCCTGTTTCATCTTTCAAATAACAATATTGTTCATCGTAGGACGCACAATATATTATCGTTCCTTGAAGTATTACTTCCCAATCCTGATCTGCATTGTTATTTACGGTGTTGTATACTTCTTGCGTCGTTTTGAGTAAAACGTTTTCTTGCGCATATAGGCCTATGGAAGTAATTCCGCACAGGAATAACTGTATGCTAATAACTCTGACATGAAAACTGAGTAAAGCCATATAACAAGAGATTTATTTCTATTATCGCTCAAATGTAACACACCTAAACTGTGTCGTTTTTTGAACTGAAAAAGACCTGTGGTTTCCATGACACTTGAAGATTATCAGTATTTACTAGCCATCGCCCGTCAACAGACGCGTGTAGCGAATGAGGCAGAAGATTTGCTTCAGGATGCATTGCTGATTGCGGCCGAACAGGGCCGACTTGATCTCGATACAGATGAAAACAGGAAGTGGATCACAGGAGTAATCCGGAATAGGGCCAAGATGCAGGCGCGGACTGCGGTCAGACGAAAAACACGCGATTCCAGTTATTCGACAGAGAAGCAAATACTTGAAGATCAGCATCAATTTAAAACACCTGATAGCATCTCTTCTTCAAATCTGGAGGGTAACGATGCTTCTAATAAGCTGCTTGCAATGTTGTCTCCCGCAAATCGAACAGTTGCTATTCTTTCGTTGCATGGATTGGCCAGTAACGAGATTTGTACGGTATTAAATATTTCTAATACAGCTTTTAGGCAACGGCTGACTTCTATTCGCCGGGCATTAGGCCCTTTACAAGGTTCTTTACAGCAAGAGGCGGTAGCAATGGCTTACGCAAGCCGGCACCAGCGAGGCAGGGAAGAGGATGCGGACCTTCCATTGGGATTGCTCAGACGAGCGTTGATGCACCAGTTGAAAACGCTGAACGAAAAAGGCATCCAGAGTATTGGCACCTACGATCCGAGTGGGCATCTCATTGTGTTTGAACACAAATCGTAAATATATTTTTTTGGTTGCTCACAAAATACAAGGTGGTGGCAACTACATATAGAAGACACGCAATCATCCATTCATTTAACCAAATTGCATACTATGTTATCATCATCACCAATTTCCGCCCTTGTATTTTTTGTTAAAGATATTGAGCGTACCAATGCATTTTATAGAGATGTTTTGGGGCTGAGTACCGAAGAAATACCTGGGCATGATGGACCCATGCTTACAGCGCAATCGGGTAGCCTGACACTGGTGTTTATTGTTGCAGATGAAGCGCCGGGGCGGAGTCCTGTTGCTGTGTTTGAACTGAAGGGAGGAATCGATGCGTTGGTAGCATCGTTGGTGCGACAGAATGTTGAAATTGTGGTACCGGTGAGCGAAGCCCCTGATGGAGGTCTAACGTCAGATTTTCTGGATCCAGATGGTCACGTACTGAGCTTGTATCAGCCCGTTGGAGCGCCAAGATAACATTCCTGTTTGTACGGAAGACTTTAACTATTGGCAGGAAGATGGGAGGAAAGATATTAATTTCCTCCCATCTTCCTGGAAGCACTTATCTAATACGAACGCCATAGTGCATGGAAAAGGGCTGTTTCACGCCATCAGCTCTGTTTTTAACGCCAAACGGTTGCGCTTTGTCACCTGTTACCAGGCGGAGCCATAGTTCGCGGTTTGGTGCATCATAGTACCAGCGATGTTCTGTGCCCGCAATATCAGTAGTAGTGACGTCGGCAATTGTTAGCGCCTCAGAAACCCGGTCTCTCCTGGAATTTGGTAGCACATCAGGTTTTTCTCGCACATCGGTGAATTTCAGAACCATGTACTCGCCTTTGTAGCCCTCTCTGGTAATGTATTTTTGTCGCGGCGGTCCATCAACTTCGTAGATACGATTGGTTGGCATATGCAGCGAGTTCACTTCACTCGGGGTGTACGTTGTGCCATCTACGGTTATGGAGTAGCCGTCTAGCGACGCAAATCGCCGGCTCCTGGTATCACAGGTAAATATGGCTTGATCAAACTTGGTGTCGCTGTAGGTACAGCCAGCGGCCTCATCTGTCAAAATTTTGGGTCCAATACGAACCTCCTGATATTTTCCTTGACCCGTGAGGGTCCCGTCAAAATCAATAATGACCACGCCCTGTTTGGCGCCACGGCCCCGGCGCTTCCGCTTAGCCGGCGAAGGCACAAAGGCATCGGAGTTGATCATGGTTGAGCCTTCAAAGAATACGGGTGCATCAAAGCTGGCGCCGCCTACGCTCGCAACACCTCGCTCAAAAACATCATCTGATTTGTAGCCAATGAAGGTGTTGTTTATAGAAAAACTCTTGCTGTAGAAGCCCATTATCGCAGAAATCAGATTGACGTGTGATTTCCCGAACTGTGGGATGGTACGGCCGGCATACGTTTCAGCATCCGTTCTTGGATTGCCTACATTATCCGTATGAGCGACGAAAACCGAGTTCATGCTGCCGTCGCGTCTTTGCCAGATACTGGAATGCGCATCGGAGAACGTGGAATTGACGAGTTCAAAATCACTGCTTTCATCAGCCCAGAAGTTAAAGACATTTTTGTAGGCTGTGAGATTATGAATGGTGCCAATTCCGCCTTCGTACATAAAGCCAATGCCACCCTCTGTTTCCGGGTCGCCGGATTCATCCAGGCTACGCCGGCTACCCAGCGCGTTGGAGTGAACCACATTATCCCTTATTTCACCCATTGGGACTTTGGCGTTTTCGTTATGTCTGTTACCGCCGGTATCCCTCAAATCAATCCAGATACCCATCCCGTACGAGCCGGCTGCAACATTCCCTATCAGATGGTTTGTAGGGAATGAAACCCAGAAAATAGACGGGTTATTGTCGCTTTCTATGAGCTCCAGCCGTTTGTCCGGGAAGTAGTTCATAACAGCGCCAATGTTGTTCACCAGCCGATTGTCTTTTTCAACAAAGCTTTCAAGAAAATAGCAGTGACCAACCGAATTGTAGGCCACGTTATTTTCCAGCAGGGCGCCAAATGTGCCATGCACAGCGATACACCGCTGGTAAGAATCGTAGATAGAACTGTTTTTTACGTAAGCCCCTTTTGCATCTCCATACATATGAAAGTGCATAGGGTATCGTCCCATTCTTCCTGTCTGGCCCATGCGCGTAAGCTCGACGCCAGATATGTGGCTCAGGTTTTCAGGATCATTCGCCATGGTCGTGTCGGCAAGCCGGCGTTGCCAGTCCAGTTCACTCATTTCCGCGCCCATATGGTGGAAATGCTCAGACATGATCATCACGTGGCCACCAAACATGCCATCATCACTTTCTTCATCCCCTTGAATAACAATATTACGATCGAGATGCATTACCTCGGCCCGTTGATCAACAGGGTGACCGTTATAATCCATAATCTCTCCCCAGTGCATGTAGGCTAGCGGCTCTTCAAAAAAGATCGTCAAACTGTCTGGAGAAAGTGATGTAATCGTGCGGCGCTCAGCCTGATTAGGATCAAAATCGGTACTTACAATAACAATTTCATCGCCCGGGAGCCACGCCACTTGTTCTTCAAGTGTGATGCTGGTTGCTCCTTGATTTGCTGTGAAGCCATTTGCAAGGCGCGTCCATGTAGGCGAATCGATCTGGCCATGTAACTCTAGCTTTCCACCTGATGCGCACAGCACTTTTGTGCCGCACATTTTGACATCCGTTTTCTGATCGGTGTAACGGGTTGTCAGGTTTATGATCGCTTTATGTTGGAACGGGTTTCCTTCAGAGCCAATTTGTAGCAATCCGTTAACAATGATGTAGTCGGCAGACACATAGAGGTCCTTTTCTGCAAAGTAAAGGGCCCCTTTGACGAGTATGCCTTTTAGTGCCGGCGGATTCTCGTCGAGCAACATTGTCACGTCTTTAGGGATCGTAACCTCGTCTCCTTCAGCCGGCTTTTTCATGCCCAGCGATTTCCACGTGCGCGGATCACTCCAGCGAAGGGCGTCTGCGACAGGAAGTTCTTCGCGAGTGTCTATGATAATAGACGAAGAATCGTTTTCTGTAGTGAGAGTAGCGGGGCTTTTATCAGTTGTTTTTGTATCCGTAAACGGACTCGCTGCAACTACAAGTAAAAGAAGGATCGGGATAAAACAGAGTCCGAGGGCCTTTTTGTACTTTTTCAACGAATTACTACGTACGTCTAGCATTATGTAACAGAGTTATAGTTTGCATCTTAAAGGAGAGTACAAGCTTGATGAATCAAGATGCGTGCCCGACACTTCGAATGACCAAGATCAGGATTTTCCTTTCACCATTTCTACGATTTGTAGATAACTGAATTTTCTCGAACCGGGGACGAGGGTGAAAAGAGAGGCATCAAGCCATTTATTCAATTTCAAAAGGGGGGAGAAGAGACGGTTATGACGAAAGATGTAGGTGTCAAGTTTCTTAAAGAAGACGAGTTCGGGGAAATGCTGTGTTACCCTTTTAAATCGCTTCTGGATCATCTCGATTTCCTGCTGTTCCAGTGGGTATTCTTCGTCGTCTCCATATTTAGGAATACCCATTTTACCTGCAATATTTTCTCTGGCAAACATCAGGAAAGGGTTTCTGGAGTTGTTTTCGAAGAAAACGCCCCGTCCGTCCTCTTTCAATACATTATGCAGTACGCCAACAAATTGATCAAAGGGTTCGATATGATGCAGAACAAATCGACCCACAACTAAATCGTATTGTTTGTTTAGCGACCCGAGGTCTAGTCCATCGAGCTGCTTTAACGTAATCTTGTCCGCTACACCATTGTGTGCGGCAAGTGCTCGTGTGTTTTCCAGGGCATTCTGCGTGAAATCTGTCGAAGTGACATGTGCTCCACGTGTTGCCAGGAAAACAGATAGTTTGCCGGCGCCACAACCCACCTCAAGTATTTCTTTTCCTTTTACATCTCCAATGATCTCGTAGAATGCCCTGTGCGTTTTGCTGCCTTTGTGGGCAAAAGATTCATCGAAGGTGGTCAGTTTTCGCTCTTTTGTAAAGGCCGTTTCCCAAAACTGATGGGTTGTGGCAGTTGATGTGGCTGCGTTTGTGGCTGAAGCAGTTTCTGTTGATTGGGCCATTATTTTCGGATGGTTAGTTCGAAAAATCATGTGCGGGGGGAGCCAGAGTGGTAAAGCAGTGCGTCTTTGAGTTGGATGACGCTTAATAGATAATGAGTCATTGTTACATTCATTCCATCCAAATATCTATACGTAATAGGGTGTAAAGGATGGTTGAATACGTTTAAGAGAACAGATTTCAACAGCCCAGGATTTGCTGATCTATTATGCAGGAGTTGTATAGGGTAGGTACTGTTGTTGTTGGATAGGTGAATTGAATATCTACGCGAATTGTTAGGCTTAATAAGAGCGGAGAAGAAAGGGGGCTTTATTCACGTGCTTGTCGGAGTTAAAAACGAATCAAACATTGATAAGTGCAGTACACGTAGGAATGATATAAATTTTGCACGGAGAGCTATTGGTTAGCCTTTTCGTATTGAAGCACTTACTGTAACGATTTAGGATAACCGGACTTTACTTGCACAAGTCATAAAAAGTAAAGAAATCGGGCCGATATATTAGATCTCTTCTATTTGATTACAAGATGTAAGCAAGTCTTTGATTTCAGTAGTAACACTTGCTGCTATTTTTATTATTAAAAAGGTTTTACATGCTTGAGCATGTTCTTTATAGATAAGTCATCATGGATTTAGTGAGTATAGGTTGGGAAGCCTGGTTTACATTGGGGGTGATCTGTCTTGTTGTGGTTGCTCTACTGCGAGACTTCGCAAAACCTGAACTTATTCTTCTTGGCGCCCTCGGATTACTTTTGTTTGCCGGCGTATTAACGCCAGATGTGGCTTTTCAAGGATTTGCAAACCCTGCTGTGTTTACGATCGGTGCCCTGTATGTTGTAGCCGCGGGCGTTCAGCGTACGGAAGCCCTTGGCTTTCTTGATAGGCATATTTTGCCAAGAAATGCAGGATTGGCCGGGGCATTGCCTCGCCTGATGGGGGTTACTGCGTTGCTTTCTGCATTCCTGAACAATACGCCGATCGTGGCGATGCTTGTACCCCGCGTGCAGCAATGGTCACAAAAAACCAAAATACCTGCGTCAAGGCTCCTGATTCCTCTTTCTTATGCTGCCATCATTGGTGGCATGGGGACATTGATTGGCACCTCTACAAACATTGTTGTCTCTGAGCTTCTAATCAAAGAAGGGTACCCTGGACTGGGGATGTTTGATTTGTCCTGGGTGGGTGTGCCGGCTGCTATAGTGGTACTGATTTACTTCACTACCGTTGGGTATCGCTTGCTCCCTGAGAAAACAGACGTGGGTGAAATTTTTGAAGATGGGCTCAGCGAGTGCCTTTTTGAATTAAAGGTTGCCAATGATGCAGACATGATTGGTGGCAGCATTGCAGAGTCTGGATTGCGTCATCTTGGGGGCGCTTATCTTGCCCACCTTCAACGGGGAAATCGAATTATCCAGGCCACGCCTGAAGAGATTCTGTTGGCGGGAGATACGCTGCTTTTTACAGGCAGCGCGAGCGCGTTGTCCGAGATTATGGAGATGCCGGGATTAATCCGGGGCACTGCACCACTTGAACAGGCGCACCAGCACGATACACTTCCCTTGTACGAAGCAGTTGTTTCGAAGTCATCAGACCTCGTTGGGAAAACCCTGAAAGAAGTAAAATTCAGGGAGCGTTATCAGGGGATCGTATTGGGAATACAGCGACAGAATGAAAAGGTGCGGGGCGGTGTTGGGCGCATAACGCTGCAGGCCGGCGATCTTTTATTGATTGAGGCACCGAGTGGCTTTGACAAACGATGGAATGAACGTCGAAACGATTTCTATCTTGTTGCTTCCCGGGGAGGGGAAAAGAAAAAACCCATAACACACAAGGCACCTGTTGCGCTTTTATTATTGTTATTGATGGTCATAGCGTTTACCACGCAGGTGATCCCGCTGGTCACAGCAGCGTTTGTTGCAGCGCTTGGTATGATTCTCACCCGTTGTATGCGAGGACGGGATGCACGCACTGCGATTAACTTTTCGGTATTGGCAGTCATTGGTGCCGCGCTTGGCCTTGGACAAGCAGTACAGAGCTCCGGACTTGCCTTTGCTGTGGCTGATTTAATTAAGGTATTAACAATCGGGCTTAGTCCAATTGCTATTATTGCAATTCTCTACGTTGCCACGAATCTTTTAACTGAATTGATCACCAACCAGGCCGCTGCGATTTTAATGTTGCCTATTGGTCTCGCGGTGGCTATTAGCGCTAATCTTGAACCGGAAGCCGTTGCTGTAACGATCTCAATTGCTGCTTCTGCCAGCTTTATGACGCCTTTCGGATATCAAACAAATCTTATGGTGATGTCGGCCGGCGGGTATCGTTTTGCGGACTATTTAAAAGCAGGAATGCCCGTAAGTATAATTGTAATGGCTGTCTCAGTGGTAATGGTCTACTTTATTTGGATGACCTAGGTTCGATGTTGCCCCTTGGGCAACATCTCGAATATCGAACACTGATCAAGGAATGTCGCATTCCGAAGTGCGTTGAATGCTAATTGTCCACGCGGCCTAGATCTCCTTTCTAACGAGGACTTCCAGATCACCTCGTTCTTCGTATGAGGCGCTTGCTACAGTGATTCGGAATTGGATTCTGAACGATGTGGCGTGCTCAAATGAGTTAAACACGATAAAGAGCGGATTGAAGGGGACGTGTTCGTTTTTCTTGATTTCTTTCATCGAGTAAATCACATCCCATCCCTTATTCCAGCGAACTTCCATAGGCGCCAGGTTACGGCTCCTCATTTTAATGTCATGGTTTTCGGCAGATAACTCACCCGGTATAGGGACACTTGGAAGCCGCAGTCTATCAAAAACCGCGTCGAGGTTGGGTTCTTCAGGAGGATACGGACCTACCGGTTTTTCAGGTAGATTGTCTTCGGAGAATACACGTAGATTGCTGGGGAAATGAATCGCAATATACATGCTTTTCAATGCGTCCGGTAATTCATTGATGAGCAACAGATCTAATCTGGCAGAACGCCGGCGCAGGTTTTCAAATTCTGCGACTTCACTCAGGTATTTTTCTGAATTGGCATAATAAGTATCAAGCGCAGCATTGTACTTTTTGATGCGCGAATCTCTGCGTTGAAAAATCAAATCGCTGCCTGTCGATGGCACAGGTTCATGAAACGAACCGATGCCATTTCCTACACCATCTCCCCCTGTTGCCCCGAGCATTGCCAGCTTCGGATACGAGCGTCGTAGTTGTGTGATGCTTTCAGTTACTTCATCAAGAGACGGATATTCCGGATGATGAATGATTAACCCTGATCGCGTCTCATCCCCTTCAAAAGCAAGCCTGAGATCAGGTTTTTCAATTACCGGCTCAGGTTTAGGCTCTGGGGGTTTTGCATTTGAATCAGCATCTGAGGCAATGGACTGACTTGTAAAGGAAAAAGATTGTGTTGGTCTGGGAGGAATCTGATTCCGGTCTCTTGTCTTGCCTAAGTTGTTTTTTGAGTGCGCCGGTGTAATTCTGGAAGTAATAGGAGGCAACTGATTGTTGCCCTCAGATGCTTCGTTTTCAACCGCGTTTTCCTGATCAACAGTTGACTCGGTTACTTTACCGTTCGCATTAATTTCATTCGGCGTGTTTTGGTCCGACTTGCTTTCACCGCTTAATAGAGAGGCGGGTAGGGTAGGGTGATAAGAGGGCAACTGACTCAAGTCGGGCCGGGCCGGCGCTTGCTTGATGTCTACAAAAGAAGGCGTAGCATGTTGTTCTGGTTCAACTGAACGTTCGGGATCTTCTTCTGAATCCGCATCAGAATCCCCTTCTTCGTTTTGCACACGTTGCTCAGCCGAAGATTCTTCAGACGTATTGCCAGCATCTGCTATTTGACCATACTCCACTTCATCCAGTGATTGCTCAACGGCAATTACAGCCGACTTGACAGGCTCTTCTTTGGGTTCAATAACTTCGAACAGCTTATTTATTTTTATCGGTCCTTCTTGCTTCTCCGTATCGTCGCCTGTTGTACTGTCAACTGTTGTACTGTCAACTGTTGTATCGTCAACCGGCGCTTCTTCTTGTCGAAGTTCTGGCTCCTGATTGATTAATTTATTCTTGAACAGCGGAGTTGGCGACGTCAACTTCTTTGTTGATGCGCTAAATAAAGAAGCTTGCGGCACCGCTTCGGGAGATGCTGCTATCGCCGGCTCTTCGTTTTCCAGCTGTACTTTTTCTGCTGCGTCTTCTGTTAAATAGTTGTTAGCAAGCTTGGAAATCTCAATGCCGGCCCGAGCTGCTTTTGTGCGCGTCTCTGTGTCGTCAGAAAAAAGGACAACGTATTCTAGCGCATGGGCCCGCTGATAGGTGATGACAGTAGCAACCAGTAAATCAGCTACAGAATTAGGATCTAGTTGTTCGAGATTGAAATCAAGCTCTGGCGCATTCGCATTCTCTATTTTGAAAAAGTCCGGCGTTGCATCTTCGCTACCGAGCATTCTATCGATGGCGCTTAACGCAGCCTCGGCTTTAGCGGCGAGAGAGGGCGAGATGTCCTGATTTTTGATCTCTTCAATTTCCTGCAGGACCGCAGTAGTCAGTACCAGTTTAACACTCTTGACCCCTAAGACAGACCGCCAATCAATACGATCCAGTGCGTGGTACTGGATCAGAATAGTTGTATCCGGAAATATGGTTGCAGCGGTCATTAAAAATTGGGGCAGGTTACTTTTGCCGTTCTAATCAGACAGTTGTGTGAACCCGATACGGTGAATTCTACACAATGAAATCTAAACCATGAAAATGACAAAGCTAAATTAACAAAGCGAAATTGGCTTGGTGAAACTTGAAGCACAATACCTCCCTTGCACTCCATGAAGTATTTGTTGACATCAGTCCACGATAGACAAAATCCTCAATGCACTCAGAAAGTTGCTGATAGGAAGGTATTTTGTTTTTTTGTAGTACCTCTATCCTGGCTGGTTGTTCTTTGGCCTTGGTCGATAAAAAGAACAAAAATCAATATAAGGCATGCCGGTTGAAGATGGCGAATAATTTATGTAACAAAACCTATAAAACCGTCACTTATTAAGCGATTACTCCGGTTAGTTTCCCTTGAGCCCATTTCTTAGCCGTCTGAACACTGACTATGCTGTTTTTTTCTGATAAAACCATTTCGAATAGCCTGCCATCCAGGCACATCTTGAACCTGTTTTCAGCTGCCCTTATTCTGATTCTTGCCGGCTGTGATTCTGGTGATACGGATACTTCGCTTTTAAACGAAGATGATTGCTCAATTCCTGTAGGGCAGGTTGTAAGTGGTGGTGTTGCTAAAGATGGCATTCCTTCCCTGCAAAATCCCACATTGGTTGAAGCAGGTAGTGCTGCCGCTGTATACCTTCAGCCTGAAAACCGGGTGATTGGTGTTGTAATTGATGGTGAGCCGGTAGCAATTCCTCACAACATATTATGGTGGCATGAGATTGTGAATCTGGATCTTCAAAGTAGCCAGCTTGCTATTTCTTATTGTCCCCTCACAGGATCCAGTATTGCATTTGATCGCGCGCAGCATGATGGCGCGACATTTGGTGTCTCTGGATTGTTATGGCAGAACAATCTGATCATGTACGATCGAAACACAGATGAAACGCTGTGGCCTCAGATGTTGCGCGAAGGTGGTTGTGGTACAGGTAGGGGGCAAGAATTAACTGCCTTTGCCTCTTCAGAAATGTCATGGTCGGGTTGGCAGCGTTTGCACCCTGGAACGCGTGTCGTTTCGAATGCGACAGGCTTCACGCGGAACTACACCGAGAGTGGTTATCCTTACGGCAATTACGAAGAGCCCGATAACGCCGGCACTCTTTTTACTCAGGATGTCAATGATGACAGACCTCCTAAAGAGCGTGTGTTAGGTATCCCGGTAGGACAAGGTGGTAAACTCTATCCGTTTTTTGAATTGAATGCAACAGCATCCGCCAGCGTTGTAAATGATTTTGTAGATGGCCGGCCGGTTGTTGTTTTTTGGGACAACCTTTCTGAAGGAGCCGTTGCTTTTGAGTCTGTACTTAATGGAAACCGGTTTAATTTTGCCGTGAATGGTGATCAATTTGTAGATCAGGAGACCGGTAGCACCTGGGACCTGCAAGGACGGGCGATCTCCGGGGAAATGATGGGTACGCAATTAACACCTGTTGCTGAAGCTTACGTCGCCTTCTGGTTTGCATGGAAAGCCTTTCATCCACAATCCGAAGTATGGCTGGCTAGTGGCAACTAGGCTTTGTCTGAATAGTCAGACAAAGCCGTGTCCCGAACTTGATTCGGGATCCACAGGCATAGATGAATCCCCAAAAACAATTTTTCAGACGCTATCAAGTACATTGCTGACAGAAGATTAAACAATATGCGCGCACCCTTCGGTTCTCCAACAGGTTAAAAGCGTCGATTTAGTGTGTGTCGGGAAGAACGTAAGATGGGGAGATAAATCATGAATAAACCACAATACTTTTCATTTGGATCAGGGTGTTGCATTGCGTTCATGGTTTTCCTGTGTTTCCCAGTACAAGCGTTTGGCCAGTGGGTTGAAAAAAAGGGAAACGGATGGCTGCAAATAAGCTTATATCATCACGATACGCGTGATCGGTTTGATGAAAAGGGAAACGTAGAACCGTTGTTTAATGAGGGGGGGCGTTCAATTACAACGTCAGTCTTTCTCACGGGTGTATACAGCGTTTACAGAGGCATTGATGTGTGGGCCCAGTTACCTGTTCATCGGTTGGCTTTTAATGACGTTGCTGCAAATCGTGAAAGCTTTGGCCTGGGTGATCCGTTATTGCATGTTCGACTGGGCCCCGAACTATTCAAGGTAAAGACGCCTGTTACTTTTGCCATTCGAGGTGGCGTTAAAATCCCAGCCGGCGAATTCCCCGTAGACTCCGAAATTGTGCCGCTTACAGAGGGGCAAAGAGACTGGGAGCTTATGCTGGAAGTAGGGCACTCTTTTTATCCAAGATCTATCTATGTGATGGGCTGGGCAGGGTACAGATGGCGTGAAACGAACTTCGATATAGACAGAAAGCCGGGAGATGAGCGATTTGTCTTTTTTGCTGTTGGGGGAGGGCGTGACAAATTGAAATGGAAACTTGCCGCTGAGGGGATGTTTGGTAAAAAATGGATCAGCCTGACCGGAGTAAGAATTCCTCTTGCGATGTCTGAGCGCCGGCTTGTTCAAATGATGCCGTCCGTTGGCTGGGCGATGCCTCAAGGTACCATAGAAGTGGGGGGAAGAATGCCCGTGATCGGACAAAATCTGCCTGCGGGGCCGGCGCTATTTATTGGCTATTTTTTGCGGGTTGGGCGTAATTAAAGCCTGCAAAAGCATTGTTAAGATAGGTTTGCAATTTAAAACGAATTGCAACCAAGTTTGGTAGGAGGTGTACAGAAACATGAAGGGAAAACTTATGGAGTTGAAATGACGCCTGTTTTTTTCGTACCATAATAGTGCCCTTCATACTTGTTCTTTAGCTCTTTTTTTAAGTCAGACTTAACCCTGTATTTACAAGAGGATATCGGATTCAGCGTATCATTCGAAGTACATTCCCTTACAGTTTGCCTTAATGGCATCCATTTAACTGACGTCGACTGTAATGCCCAAAATGTGGGAGGTGCGTCATGAATGGACATGTTTTAGTCTTAAACCAGGACTATCGGGCACTAACCATTTGCAGCGTCGAACGCGCATTTGTACTGGTCCATCTTCAAAAGGCTGATCTGGTCGAAGCCTTGCCCGATCGTTTTATGCGCTCGCCCAATCTCCGATTCCCGTGGCCCAGCATTGTCCGGCTTAAATCATACATTCGTGTTCCCTATAAACGCATTATGCTGTCTCGGAAAAATGTGTTGAGACGTGATGCGTTTCGTTGTCAGTATTGCGGGAATCGCGAAAATCTTACGGTGGACCATGTCATTCCTAAGTCAAGAGGAGGCAAAGACACCTGGGATAATCTTGTGGCAGCCTGTACGCCATGTAATAACCGCAAGGGGAGCCGTACACCTGAGGAAATTGGTATGCATTTGAAACGAAAGCCATTTCGTCCCAGCCAGGTAATGTTCATTCGTGATTATGTCGGGAATGTTGATGAGACTTGGAAACCTTATCTCTTTCTTGCGTAACCAGTGAGCGATTTCTTAAATCGATCTTGCTATTGTACATCTTACTGGAAATGCTCCTTTGGAAAAGACATTAGTGCATCGTGTTGCGCGATTTTTATGGATTGTGCCTGTAGCCTTGTTGCTTTTAAGCCTGAACCAGGCCAAGGTTGGGTATGATCTCAGGTATACGCTGAATAACGGTATTGCTGCTTTAGCCGATGTGCTGGAAGTGGAAATCAACGAACGCGTTGATATCCCTTATGGATACGT
>JBGCEN010000100.1:0-6277 GCA_045106435.1 Rhodothermales bacterium | reverse complement strand
CCATATCGGTGATGCAGGGGCGTTCCTGGCAAGGCGCATAACCGCAGGAATACCTGGTGTATTTTAAGGTTATGCAACGCAGCCAGGGGCGGTCGGGCACATCGAGATTGTTTGTGATACTTGTGCATCACTGTACTAGTAACAATCTTCTTCAGCCACAATCCTATAGTATTCGTATTCCCTAAGCGCAACATCACGCTCAGAAAGAAGGGATGCATCATATCCAGAGCGCAGTTCCGGACGCGCCGCAGGCTTGTTACGAAGTTTTTTGCGATAGTAGTTTCGCTGTGCTTTAGCTTGTCTACAAGCTTTGCTTTCTTGTCTTCTGACTAGCTGTGATCTTCCTATTGGTCTCTGATGTTGCTGTTGAAACTGCTTTGCACGTGGTGTATGTGCAGAGTTCTGTGATACTTTCTTCTTTGCTTGCTCAAAAAACTTCTTGGAATCAGCTGTGAGTTCCATTTTAGGCGTGCTTTCATCAACTTTTGTAAGAAAAAGTCTTCCGTTTATTAGTTCAACAGTACCTCCACTTTTGCTTTTTAGTATGAAGGTTAACTCTTTTCCATAGTATCGATTAAACACTGACGCTAATACTTTTGTGGTTGATGTGAAGGACGCTTTATTTTTTTTAATTTTTATGCTTAAATTTGATCTGTTCATGCTAATTATTTTTGCATTATCAGACTTTAATTGGGACTTGAATGACATAACATCATCTCTAATTTTATTTTTCGCTTGAATGTTATTATCACTCAACATATCAGCGAGTGCACGCCAATCATAATTAATCGTAGCTTCGTCAAACTTGGTAATAAAATCCCTTACAGAATCTTCATTTATAGATGGGGATTTGTGTAAGTTCATTTGAGATGCTGGCAGGCTGGAAGGTGTGTTTGTGGTTGTAGCTGGCTTTGTCTGACACCCAAAGAGATAAAGAGGTAACAACAAAAGACTGATGATAAGTTTTCTGGTTTTCACTTATATTTTCCCGGCTTTTTTATACACGGCTAACCATCGTGAATCACATCATCACTGAAAGTATAGATGGCAATTCATTCAAAATTGTTGATTTAGATTATGAACCATTTTCATGGTTGATGTCATTGACTGTTTTTCTTGTTCATTGCACATCCTCAACATGTGATTCTTGTTTTTCAAAAACAGCCCTGCGGCTGCTCTACGGATGGTAGTGGCCACATATCCAATACCGATCTACTGCCTCAAGCATAGTGGCCGAACGCTCCGTTTCCGCTGCTTATTGGATTACTCACAAGCTTGGAAATCGGGATATTATCCAGCTGAAATGAGACAGCGGATTCCTGTTTTATCCATCAATTCACCCAGAGTTCTCAACCCAAGCCTAGCGAGACCATGTCTCAGACTGGCGAGGCATCACAGAGATTATTTTCTCTCGCGAAGGCGCTAAGCTCGCCAAGAAAAACCTTTACGGTCTTGGCGTCTTGGCGAGAGTCATTCTTGAAATTTGAGTCATTTGTAAAGATGTTGGCCACTCAAGGATTCTAGTGATCTACAATTCACTCTGTTCTGCTATGATTTCGCTGTAGCAGGCCCCCATGCCTTTTCAAAAATGGCTGGCAACGATAAACAGGGAATAATCCTCCAGCACTGTGGAGGGGTGGTGCCAGTTCCAACCCACGATCTTGAAGTAGGCGAAATCCGTCTACCGCAACTCGTTGACATGGGTACGGGGATGCTGAAACTTCTCTGCGGCCTCCATCAGGATATAAGCCGGGATGATCCACATGTGGCCACATTTATCGACATGAGGGAGCGCGATTATCTGATTGTCAACGATATTCAGCCATGTAGATGCCCGCTCCCAGAATGATCAAGGCGATCTCCACCAGGGTGATCCACCAGAAGATATAGGCAATGCGGCGACCGGAGGGCTTCATGCGCTGCCAGATCCGGCGCATATACCAGCGCCATGGGGGAAGCCAACTCCACTGCTTCCAGGTGACGAGGTACTTCTGGATATCGCCGGCCCAGGTTGTCAGACTGCGATCGACCTCGCCGACTCTCTGGTCGCGTTCATCATCGGCAAGGGCCGGGTAGCTTTCGTGGATCGTCAGTTTCGAGCCATGGACTGAGGGCTCAACCTGGAAAATTGTCTGTTGCTTCAATCCCCCAGTGTAATCGATGCGCAGGCCATCGGGCTGCTCTTCAACACGAAGTTCAAGATCGAAATCAAACGGTTGCGCCTGACTCGAGTTCCGCCCGGAATAACGGTAGTGATGTGCGGCGAGGTGCTCCCAGCGTTCGAACTCCAGATAGGGGTTGATGCGGAACAGCCGCTCGACGTCCTCAAGGCAGAATGAGAGCAGCTCCCCGGGGGAGAGCGGTGTATTGACCGCTGCCCAGGCTGCCTCCCGCCTTTCATCCAGGGGCGTCTCGTTCATTGTGACCGATACCGCGTCGTTCATGCTGGATAGGGCACGATCAGCATCGGTACCGGAACCGTGCGCAGCAGTGGTTCGATGGCCATGCGCGAGCGCAGGCCGTGTTTGCCCTTGGGGCGCGGCGATCCCAGGATGACGAGGTCGAAATCCGCTTTGCTGCTGGCGTCGATGAGGCATGCAGTGGGCTTGCCGACGGTGACTTCGACGCTGTAGCCGATGCCCTGTGCTTCAGCCAGAGAGCGCATGCGCTCGACATGCTCCCGCGCCTCGTCCTCGAGTTCCTTCTCGAGGTAGCGGCGAAATCTGTCCCTGGTCGAGCCGTTGTTGAGCCAGTCGTCTCCCGTCATGCCTTTCCAGAGGTCGGGAACGACCAGCAGCTGGTGCACCTTGCCACCCTTTCCGCACAGCTGCAGAGCCATGCGTTCGGCAGCCCGCGCTCCCTCGCTGCCATGGCTGGCAAGCAGCAGTCGGTTTTCCTGTTTCATCAACATACTCGACACAAAGAAAGCCCGCTGACCGCAGGATATTGCGGGCAGCGGGTTTACAGTTTCAATCAGCTGAAGAAGTAGACACTGAAGGCGATGATCAGGGCGAATATCAGCGCCATGAAATCCTCCCTCCTGTCGCTGCCGAAGATCGACAGCGCCGAACCGCGGTGGAATTTCGGTTGTGCTTCGGATTCGTTGCTCATGCTGTTTCTCCTCTAGACTTTGTCGGAAACCAATAGCAGCACCACGACCAGCGACAGCACGGCCTTGGTAAAGCCGACGATGCCGCCGATCACGGCAGGCTGACCGCCTGCCTGGCGCATCGCACCCACGGTTATCTGCATGCCCAGTCCCACCAGGCCGAATGCAAACAGCCAGGTGATCCACTGGCGGAACTTTTTGATCTTCTTGGCAGTGTGGCGAACAGCCTTGTGTGCACCCTTGAGTATCTTGCCGGAATCCTTGGACATGATGCCGGCATTGATGAGTCCGCGCAGCGTATCGTCGTCATCGATGCTCATGACCTTGCCGTTGTCGATCAGTCGACGCAACGCCAGCTTACGGTCCTCTCGCTCGATCTTGCCGAACTCGCTCTCCAGGGACGTCTTTTGCTCGGCCGTCAGCAGCTTCTCGCTCTTGAAGCCGGACTCTGCTGTGTTGCCGAAAAATTTCCCCTTGTAGTGGTTGGGGGGAGAGAAGATGCCGGTGGTGGAGAGGGCGAACATCAGGATGAAGCCCACGACGAACATCGGGAACTTCTCGAAGATTACCCGCCCGACGTTGATCTGCTCGGCGCTCTCCTCGCGTTTGACGTACCACACCGCCAGCCACAGGACGATGATGGGCAGCACCAGTACCCGGGTGATGTTGAAGATCTCGGCGACCTTCAGCGTCTCGATGCCGTCGGGCTGGTAGGCAAGCGCTGCACCGGCGACCTGCGCCGAGTTCAGTATGCCTGTCCCCGCCCAGGCGCCGAACTGCACATAACTCATGCCGAGCAGATTGCCGATGATGGGGAAGATGAACATACAGCCTACGCCCCACAGCAGGATGGTGCCGATGGTGTAGGCAATCTCGACCGACTTGGCCTGTACCACGGGAGCGGCGGCCACGGTCGCGGAGACGCCGCAGACGCCCATGCCTGCTGAAAGCACCCCACCCATGGAGTTGGGAATCTTGTTGCGGGAGCCGAGCCACAGCACCATGCCGACCGATCCGAGGACGAAAAAGCCGATCATGACGATGGAGAGGCCGCCAAGGTTTTTCAACTCCGCGGCGCTGTAGAGCGTACCCAGCAGGATGACACCGGTCTTGAGTCCGAGCCGAGACAGGCGCACGCCGTTTTCAGCCCATGCGGGCACCTTGAAGACATTGACGATGATGAGGCCGGTGATGATGCCCAGCACCACGTAGTTCAGGCCCAGCAGCTTGTGGATATAGGCGCCGGTGTCGCCGACCTTGCCCATGGACATGCTGATGACCGCGATCTCCGGGGCGACGAACCAGCGTACGATCATGGCGATAATAAGGATGAACATGCCGCCGGCAACGGTCGAGGAGTAGTAATCCCAATGGCTCTCCTTGTGGCTGCCAAACCATTGCCAGGCGCCGAAGAGAATGGAGATGATGCCGAAATAGAGAGGGAGTGAGGCGATCTCGTCTCCATACTTGTATTTTTTGCCGGCGCCGAGGTGCTCGTAGAGGCCGTTCAGGGACCCGGAGTCACCCAGGTACCAGATGGCGAGCATGATGACGCCGATGATAAACAGCGCCGGAGACTTTTTGGTGTAGACCATGGAGCTCCTCCTTTTAAATTATTCTATTTATAGTGAAATCAGTGGGCGAAACCACCGATTTCACATAAGGATAGACGCTGGAGAATCAAATGTCTACACAGGGTTGCAGTTATAAACGGTCAATGCAACACCGAATCTTTACCTGTATAAGCAATATGATAATTCGCACTAAGGAATACCTTAATGGCGGTTACCACATCCCCCAATTAAATCCTTGCCGTATTGTATACACTATTAACTTATGAAAAGGTCGGGGTTTTTATGCCCTGTTAGATTCTGATTTTCACTATATAAATCTATCCACCAGAGGAAAAAGCAATGAAATCAAAATTAGCACTCGCACTGCTTGCCTGTATCAGCCTGCTTGTCGGAGGCATTGCTGTTGCCGGTGTTGGCTATAACAAACAGAAAGTTGTCTACCATATCAACTATGACGATCCCAAAGCACAGGCTGGCGCGCTGCGAAATATCCAGAACCACATCAATGCCGTTGGCGAAGAAAACCTGGAATTGAAGGTTGTCATGCATGGCAAGGGACTCTCACTGCTGCTGACACCGGACCAGCTTGAAAACACCAAGTTGAAGCTAGGCAACGCCACCGATGAGATGCAGACCAAAATTACCGGTCTGAAAAATCAGGGTGTGGATTTTCAAGTTTGTGCCAATACGCTGAAAGGCAAGAAGATCAACTATGAGGACGACCTCTTCGATGTGGATGAAGCCGATATCGTGCCAAGCGGTGTGGCAGAGGTGGCGAAATTACAGACAGAGGGATACAGCTATATCAAACCATAATCCGGTTTGGTCAACGAATCGCGCAAGTTCTCAATAACTGCACACTGTGTACTCGGTATGTTTGCCGGTCACACAAGCGGTTTGTCGGCGGCCTTCAATGGCCGGACTTTGTTTTATTTGCAGGCAGAGTGAGAAAATGAGACCTCAAAGGCCTCTATCAATTTGTAGTAATGACAAGTGGCTACTACAAAAGAGCCAGTCATTCTCAGGGTGGTGTAAACTATGCCCACGGAGTGAAATCAGGTGAGAGTAAGGCACTTCGCCATATTAGTCTATGTAATGGTTATTGCGGTCGGTAGCGACACCTTTGCACATGTCGTAGAGCGGCCGCTGTGCCGTAATGAATCGCAGTTTCATGATGCGCATGAAGTCGTTGAAATATACTTTCAAGCCGTAGACAGAGGTGAGTTAGTGCTATTCGATCGAAAGCTCAACAAGTCGATGCTCATACCGGTCAGCGTTGAATATGTATATGAACTTAAGAGTGCCATACCAAGAATGAAGGTTTATTCAGAACTTAAGCAACCTATGACTGTTCCCGACCAAGAAAGCTGCAAGCTCCGCGGAGTTAGTGCAACTCTTGATGCTGATGGTCGAATTATTGAGACAGAGGCTCATATTTGGCCAGAGTGACAAATCTAGGAGCCTGTCCGAGAATAGGGACCGTAGCGAGGGGACGCCATTTTGAGTCAGATTTATCGTGCATTTGAGGCGAATAACTGGTCTATTTAACGAAAATGGACGGGAAATCTGGCCAAAAGGGCGTTTCCGCAGTAGG
>JBGCEN010000099.1:0-8475 GCA_045106435.1 Rhodothermales bacterium | reverse complement strand
AAAATGCATTTCGCGTCCTTTTTGCCCATATCTGCGTTCCTTTTTGCGCCCGATGCGCTGCATCGAACACAAAAAGCGCCTTGATCTGAACAAAAATGCCATCGAATGCTCTTTTCCCTGCTAATTGTCAACACACCCTAGAAGGCATTCCCACTAATCCGCGTCCGCACACCAAAATTATCGCTATCCTCGCGAAAAACATCGCCATCCACCAACACGCGAATCGCTACAGAACCCCCGCCAGATTCGCTGCTCCAAGCAGACAAATAAAGCCGGTCCCCAACGGCCATGTCAAACTCAAGCGTCCATGGTACGTCAGCAACTCCTGTCCCTTTTACCTTTCCATCTTCATCTATGAACTCAATAATGGCCTGCTGGGCATCCCCATCTACTTCATATCTTATCGTCCGCACCATATCATCTTCGGGGACTTCTACTGCAGAATCGCAACCAACCAACAAAATAAAAAGGGTTAACAGGGGGAATAGCTTTTTCATATACTTTGTTACTTTCATGATGTAACTGACACAGGTTTAAAAAAAGAACCGCAGTGAAGTGCATAGTCTAAATTGAGAAAAAACAATGCAATATGGCCTTTCTCATGCTAAAAAACATGGTTTCATTTAAATTAGTTACACATCTTTTACGGTTTGCAACCACTCCTCGTGTCCAGGCAACACAGGTTATTTATGCACGTACAGAGTTAACAACACATCACCAGCTTAAAGGATATACATGCAAAAAACCAGCCGGCCCGCCTCGATTTTCCATCTAAAGAACCTTTGGCTTGTGTTGATTATTCTCTCCAGCGCTGCCTGCATGCGCATGCAGATGGCTCCCGACACAACCCTTTCAGATAATCTGAGAATCACCAGTGAACAGTTGGGCTACGACTTACAATACCGGGTTTATACGCCACCCGGTTACGAGTCGCTGGAAGATCTGCCGGTAGTATATGTAACAGACGGGCAGTGGTATATCGAATCCGGAGACATGCCCAACCTCATGGAAAACCTTATTCTCTCAGGAAAAATGGAGCCGGCCATTGCCGTGTTTGTCGACAATCGAAATCCTGATAATCTGGAAGAGAACAGGCGAAATCGACAGTTTTTTTGTAATCAACGCTATGCAGATTTTTACGCAAAAGAACTCATCCCCCATATCGACAAAATGTACAAGACCCATTCCGACCGCGCTGCACGCGTCATTCTGGGTCTTTCTTTTGGTGGGCTCAACTCTGCCTGTTTTGGTCTAATTGCTCATGAGACGTTTGAAGGCATCGCCATACAATCGCCGGCTACACATCCCATCCCTTCACTGCATCAGCAATACCAGGAATCCCCGCGGCTCCCGATAAACATATTTCTGAGCTCAGGCACCTATAGCGACAATGAAGACAAGACGCGAAGATTCAAACGCGTGCTGGAGCTTAAAGGGTATGACTTCGAATACATAGAAGTACCGCACGCTCATACATGGGAAAACTGGAAACCCCTGCTGGATGATGTGCTGACGTATTATTTCAGGAAATAGGATTTGGGAAGGTAAAAGTATTGGGTTAAGAGTCATGATGTGAATGATCAGCCGGCATCATACGATTTCGAGGTCATCGTGGGCGTAGCCAAGAAAGACTTGAGAGTTTCAGACGTACTTATGCCGGCAGCTATAGGTCCATCGAAAATTACAAAGGCTGATTAAGGTTTAGGTATCACAAACCATTCGTTTTTTGATACCCCAAAAACGTACGGCTAAATCAGCGTTTTTGCTAGTGTTTGGAGGGGTGCGTTTTAGAGGGTTTTTTGACACTCCTATTATAGAAGCATAATGGGGTAATTCAGGATTCGGGTGTTTTCTCTAGTGAACCTGGTACTTTTCAATCCATTCTCGCGGCTTTCGTTGGGTATATGATCAATCAAGCGGAATTTTCACTTTACCCACAGTATCCGCCGCATTCCAAGGGGAATTCGTGCTAAAAATTACGGTCTTGAAGATGTTTCCAGCTCTGAAACCGTAATTTTTTACACGCTCGCCCCTGCTAGTCCGGTATTAGCTAGCTATTCAAGTATCATAAGGGGACGTTTTTCCTGAAGGACAATGTCTCCTTTTTTAGAAATAGTAAATACATAATCATGTGATACTTGCGTACTTCCTAATGGAGATGATGATCGAACAATTAGGCGCATACTCCAGGCGTCGGGGTATGTGGCTCGTTCATCTACATTTTCAGGCCAATAAACCCCTCCTTGTCTAGGGAGTGCAATTATAACACTAGTAAGATCAGATTTAGGACAAAAAGCTTCACGTTTTTGAGATACTTCATCACTTGGGGGGACTAATTTGCCCGGGCATTTTAATGATGCAAAGATGTCGATCTCACGGATAGCCATTGAATCCAGAATAGACTTACGTTTCTTCACTATTTCAGCCGTATCGCCGTCTGCCAGAGGCGTAGTATTGGCAGACGGCGATACATGGGCAGGAACTAAATCAAAGCGAGTCAGGGTGACGATTCTTGGGTCAGCCTTGAGTGGCCTAGGGTCAACCGAAATTTCACCGTATTCAAGTTCCAATTCGGCAATGACACTTGCAAATAGGCGCATGTCTTTTTCAGGGTGTCCAACAACATTTCCATTGCCCTTTAAATGAGTACAATTGAGTTGAACGAGTAGAAAAAAAAGATTGACTAGTAAAATCATCATCCTGATAAAAACTCATTTAAGAGCTGGCTTGTGAATTTAAAGTATGAACACCTCCTGAACCCAGCAAATGACCAACTGCGTCGGTAGCTGAGGAAGTGTTTATGAGTAGATGATCAGCCTCATGAGTAAGTGTGGCATCTAAATTAAGGCCGGTACTTGTCTTGTTGATTTCCCAGGTTGTTAGCCAGGTATTTGCTATAATCATCCAGTCTCCACCCAATGGAGCAGCGCCACCAAAAGCTTGGCTTGAAAAATCAAATATTTTCAAATTTCCATTAGTGAGTAAATCACCTAGCTTACCCGCAACTGCATAGCAAGCACCGCCTTTTGAAGCAATCCTGCTGAGAGAATTCGAGATTTTAGTGAGCTCAGTTCCTACAGGAACACGGCCATTACACCATTCTTGTTCTTGATTTGAAAGATTGGATTTTGAACAATCAGGAGGTTGGTTGGGTAGTTGTGTAATATCCACTGTTCCAATGCCTCCAGGATTACCACCGCCGCCACCGTCAACCCCATCACCGGTAGGTAAGCGCGCGGTGAACTACCCCTTGCTATTGTGCCAGAGATGAGGGAGCAGCAAGGAAAACTCTCGATTCCTATACTTTTTATACAACACCTGATACAGAGCTTCGGTGCCGATCAATCCAATAGCCCCACACCACAACTAACCATAAGGCTTGCGCACTCCAGGCGATCGCGGTTACACTTGGAGGTAGTGGGCCAAACAGGTTTCCAAAATTAGCGATTGTTAGAAATACGATCAGTCCCCAGAAAGCATATTTCCCAGTTCGGTCTGACGCCTTCGTTGATTTCACGTATAAGTATATGCCGATGATGAACATGCCCATTTCTACGGCAATGGTTGCAGGCAATGAATTCCATAAGCCAAGTCCAATATACTGATCACCCCCGATCGTTAGTGGCATATCTGGGCGATGGGTGACAACATCGAGGAGCCAATGACTGACAACGAGTACAGCAAGAATAAAAGCGGCAAAATGACGTTTTCGATTTACAAGGAAATAAACCCCGCCAAATAATGCCCCCCAGAGAAGAGCCATGACCAGGCTGTGCGAGTAAGGATAACTGACAAAGTCGAGTGGCGTTACAGTCGTTATTCCAGGCGCAATCTCAACGTGCTCAATACCGAGAAATAAGAGCGTCGGCCATAGCAGGTCGGCGAACTGCACGGCAAGAAACAGGGTGCCAAGGGATACTGCAGGCACGAAACGTTTTGCACCAAGCCCAAATGCATAGTGTCCAATAAACATAGAGGTGAATACTATCTGTTATTTGATCTACTCTTTTGCCATTCTCACAACCTAAACTACGAATGGCTCTGCTACCCTACAATTTTCCCGCTTAAATGTGCGGTTAGACTCGGCACTTCGCCCATTTCACGAACCGCGTAGCAGAAGAAGTTCGCCTTTCGCTCAACATTTCTACCTCTCGCTGTTCGTTTTGTGGCCTTCAAGTCTCCATTTCTAGTGCTATACGTCGATTTAAGCGTTGGCACGCTCCTTGTTCAATCGATGTTAACCACCAATGTACCCCAACCGGATCACCCTACGCCGGACGTGCCTCCCCTACTGAGATGTAGATGCTTTTATAATCATCTACAAACTTGGTGAAAGCATAATGAAACACCTACCTCTGCCTCGCAAATGGACCAGCTTGGCTATTATCGCACTGATCTTCTTCAGTCCTGCCTTCCTTCAAGGGTGCGACGGTCTGATGAGTACTAACGATCCTGATACTATCATAGACGTAGCGTCACAAGAGAAATTTCGCCACGCACATCTAATGCCTAAGGCTACACGGCCAGCAGTTGCAGGTAAAAACGATAACAGTCAGGGGCTTATTTTTGCCATCCAACCGCAAAAGATACTGGATCGATACAAAATCCTTGACCGATATAAAGTACTGGATCGATATAAAATCCTTGATCGTTACGAATACGAACACACCTTCACCGGTTTTGCCATTTGGGTTGAAGCTGCTGAAGTCCAAAACCTTATCTCGGAGATGTCCCGCGATCCTGACATTGCATGGATAGAACCAGATATCTATGTTGGGCGCACGCTGATTCCTCTTGCAACTGAGTCCGGAAACGGCTCTCAGCTCGTTCCATGGGGCACACAGCGTATCGAGGCTGATGGATATACCGCCACTGGAGTTGATCTCTTCATAATCGATACCGGGATCTCACATACCGATGTCAATATTACCGAAGCGCTCGATTTCAGGGAAAACCTTAGTGACGCAGCTGATTATGATGGCCACGGTACACACATTGCTGGGCTTGCGGCGGCTATCAATGACAATGATGGCCTTGTTGGTGTAGCACCTGGTATAAACGTTCGTAACCTGAAAGTGCTAAACGGTGACGAAACCAGCGAAGGTGACCAGGTTGAAATGGCGACAGTTATCGCAGCGGTTGAATACATCACGGGACAGAAATTGGGCAACCCAAACCGTCCTATGGTTGTAAACCTAAGCCTTGGGGCAGACATTGGATCCACCCAGTACAATGCGCTCGACGAAGCTATTGCAGCTTCGATTGCAAATGGTGTTACCTACGTTGTTTCAGCTGGAAATCAGGGTATTGATGCACAGACTGTGACTCCAGCGCACGTAGAGAATGCAATCACTGTAGGCGCGTACGACCTTTTTGATCGCTTTTCTCCTTATTCAAACCATGGCGCAATAGTAGATATTCTCGCACCAGGATCCGACATTATTTCACTCATTCCGTCCACGGATGACTCAGGCTTTGACTACGTCAAGATGTCGGGTACATCTATGGCAGCAGGATACGTCTCAGGTTCAGTTGCCCTGTTTCTGGCCCAAAATCAAAATGCCAGCCCCGCGCAGGTGGAAAAAGCACTTATCAAAAGTGGTAAAGATATCATAAACAATGTGCCAGGAAAAACAACCAACTTAACTGTCAGTATCCCCGAATTACTGGGCGTACAGCTGCCACCATTTTTCCAATATGCAATCTTCGCGGACGATGATCTAGAGCTAGACGGTATGCGAATATTCGCAGAACGTGGCCAGGGATACAATGCTAGCGTGTTCTCTAATAGCTGGCTCAAAGATGCCCCTGACTATATCGAAGGATTCTGTTACTATAGATCAGGGCGCTACAGTTCCTGGAAATCTGTCTGTAAACCTAACTACAACCCGACAGGTGTACCAACTTTGCAGGCCCAGCAAAAGATTGCGAAACCAGTCTTCAGGGTTGATGATTTCAAACACCTGGCTACCAAGACGGCCTCGCGCGATCTGACATTGGGCGGGAGATATGCCTCACAGACCGAGACGATACAGTTGGGAACGCGAGATAATCCGGTGATTTGGTATGTAGGAGACGACCTGACTTTGCGGCACGTTCGGTTTGAAGGATACGGAGTGTTTCTGGTAAAAGACAATATAACGATCAGCGGCACAGTCTCAGGGGGTGAAAGCAGTAGCGAGTCTACAATCGGGCTTTATGCCGAAGATTCTATTAACTTCACATCATATAGTAGCAATGGAGATGTTGCTGCGCAGATCTTTGCAAACTATGATGTTGGAGGGTATGGAGCACCCACAATACGAGGCAGCATAACTGTAGGCAATGATGTTGACTTCAAGCGAGGTGCTGATTTGTATCACCGCCCTGCCTCTCCAGCACTCACAGAGCCCTTCTGGCCCATGAATAGAGAATAGATAAATAACCATCAAGGCCAACCAAACACCCTGGCAAGTTGTAGGTGTCTTGCCGGGGTGTTTGTACTTTTTTGGGGAGCCAGCCAGCCTAAGTTTGCACACCAGGCTTCCGAATTGCGTGATCTCCTATTCTAAAAGAACTGCATTAGTTCTGCTCCGTTGCTACGGGGACGCCAAAGATCAATTTTGCAAACTGGTCGCGACTACGAACTGCATGAATGCAGTAGTTATTTAGCAAATACCAAAGTTGGCCGCATTGACGAAAACTGAACGTTTTTAATCAATTTTGAACAGCAATATCCCCCTTTCTGAACTGTATCGCAAGATTATTGGCCCGTTTCGTACATGCGGATGGATACTGTTGCCGAATTCAAAAACTCGATCAATTACGTTCTTAAAACACAGTTTATTACCGACTTTCGCCTCAGTTCGCTGCGTTAATTTTGGTCAAAAATGAATTCGGCAACAGTATCGCGGATGCAAAGCGAAGTGCTATTTCCTTAGCAGCCTCTCCCCTACTTTACCTAATCGTCGGTGAATAAACGCACATAGCTCTCGTACCGGAATTTACGATTGCGTGTGTATCCAGTCATTTCCTCAAGAACACCAAGCTCACAAAGACGCGACACCAGATTATTTGCCGCTTGATATGTCGTGCCTGTTATTTCTTGTACCTGAGCAACAGATACAATAGGACGATCAAAAAGCTCTTCTAATACTTTATGCCCATTTCCTGCGGCTCTACCTAGGTGTTCTGCGATTAAGCTGCGATGCTCCTCCCGTAATGCAAGAATACGACGAGCGGTATCAGTGGCCTCTGCACTCACTTCTATAACACCCCGTAGAAAAAACGCTAACCACCCTTCCCAATCGCCATTATCGCGTACCGCCTGAAGGTGATCATAATAGGCCTGACGATGCCGTTTGAAATAGTGAGAAAGATACAGGACAGGTTTATGCAAAATCTCACTCTCGGTAAGCAAGAAGGTGATCAATAGGCGGCCGATACGTCCATTGCCATCAAGAAACGGATGGATACTTTCAAATTGAACGTGCGCCAGACCGATCTTAACCAGCATCGGTAGATCATTTTGGTTGTGGAGAAATAGCTCAAGCTCGCCAAGAGCCTCTGCTACTTTTTCTGGTGGTGGAGGCACGTAAGTGGCTTCGGCCAATGTACAGCCAGCTGGCCCAATCCAGTTTTGGCTACGACGCAGTTCACCAGGTTGCAACCGGCTCCCTCTCACTCCTTGCAATAGCACGCCGTGAATCTCGCGTATTAGCCGGACAGAAACAGGAAGTTCGGATAAGCGATGAAGTCCATGATTCATGGCCTGTACATGATTAACCAGCTCGTCTACGTCATGCGGCCGCTCGGTAGGCCCAAACAAATCGGCCTCTGCTACCAAAAGATCTTGTAGTGAACTCTGGGTGCCTTCGATTTGACTAGAAAGCACAGCCTCTTTACGCACATACATGAAAACAAAGAGGTCTGGATTGGGCAGCGTCAATACTGAACCATCGAGACGCCCAAGGGCACGATCAGCCTTTGAAAGTAATCTATACAGCTCGCCTTTCAGCTCTAATGCTGGATCCGGAGGCAACGATGCGGGAATGAAGGCACGATAGCCGCTGGACTGACGTTGATAGCGTCCGGCGCGTACAGAGGGCTCTGCCACAATAAAGGCTGTCTTTAATATGGATATAAAAGGTGGGCCATATTAAAGGGAGCCTTTAATATAAGTTCCTCTCCGTGGCTGTATTAAAGGCAGCATTAAATACAGAATGGGGTTTCTTTACTCTTCCAGCTATTTCGCCTTTCGCCCGACAACACAGGTGGCAAAGTCGGATCACTGTTCAATGTGAACCAGGGTGTACAGCAAACGATGCTCACAGATCGTGCCTACAGAACGCTCATGAAAGCAGCTGCCGTCGGTATAGCAGCTGCAATAAACAGGATGGTTCGCCGGGGCGTTCTGTCGAGGACGTAGAGCAAAATATCAAGCCCCTGACGAATGAGCACGCTCAGCAGTCCGACCTGGAAGAGCACTTGGTCACC
>JBGCEN010000098.1:0-4831 GCA_045106435.1 Rhodothermales bacterium | reverse complement strand
ACAGTGATGAAAAGAAACGCACCAGCCTCAGTCCCTGGCTAAACGCTTCGATAAAAGGCCCCCGCACAACGCCGCGCATTTGCCGGGATATCCCCGCGCAAAAGTTTATTCAAAAGGGTATGCAAAATGGATAAAGTCGAGATAAGTGGAGCGTTAGCGAAAATATTTGCAGATCTTTTGTATCTGATTGCAGAACATTAGTACTCTGGCAGCAAGGTTAATAGAGTTTGCTGCTTTTGATTTCAGAATATCGATCAAGGAGTTGAGATTTCAGAAGTATTTTCGCTGGTTTCATAAACTCTGATAAAGATCACAAATCAAAAATCCTTGATCGATATTCTGAAATCAGTTACAAAAAATACCTGCAATTATTTCGCAGCCTGAGGACTTGTGACTTGTATCTAACTGGTCTTATGAAGTTAAGAAGTAGCACTTCCTATAAAAAGCAACGTGGGTGCTGACACTGTCAACACCCACGTCAATTTGGGCACATAATTCTGAATACACACTGATCTGAAATTACATCAGATAAAGCCTAGCTGTCGCGTTCGCGTCCTTTGCTTGAGATAGAGATATCGTCCGATACGTCAATATCAAATGAATCCATATCACCTAATAAATCAGTAGGATTCCCGAATACCTCTTCAATTTCTTCAACGGATGCTTCCGTTTCTTCCACTTCGTTGAGCAGTGTATCAAGCTGGAATGTGATGGCTTCGGGATCACGAAGCGTTAACGACTGCTCATGGATGTATTTAATAACATCCTCAATGGTGGCCAGCTGTTCTTCAATAATCTCCAGGTTCTCTTTGCTTTTCTTGAACCGATCCAATCGTTGTTCAAGAATGCGAAGCCGGCGTTTTTTGATCGCTTTGACGCGCGGAGACTGGGTTTCCAAATCGGAACGCAACTCCTCAATATCCCGCGTTATCTCCTTCTCCGCGCTGGTTCTTACAGAGTCTTCATACCGCTCTTTTTGATAAAGGAGTTTTATATAGGACTCTATCAGGCCGTTTATTTTCTTGAGATGACTCTCCAACAAACCCTGAGAGGCATAACTCATTTTACGGTAGTTACTCTGGATATCCTTCTCAATCTTCCGAAGGCGAGCATATCGACGCTGGCTATACTTTGTTAGCAGCCCATAGATTTCCTTCTGCGAAGGGGGTTTGGCCCGTTCCTTCGCGCGTTGAGATTTAATGAGGCGCTTAAAGCGATCCTGCCTGGGTACAATTCCCAGGTACATTAACTCCGAGGCCGCTGCTAAAATCAGTACGATATTAAACAGCGGACCTGTACCGGGTGCACCGCTCAGAAAGAAAGCGGACAGCATGGCCATAATTAAAAACCCCAGATTCCAGGGATTTAAAAAAGCTTCTTTGGTATAATTTATATCGGCGTCGTTCATGCCCTCCTGAGCAACAGATTCAGAGAATTCCGCATCAACACCAGCTAAGGTGGAGGCTACGACTTTTTCCGGGGAATCCGACCGATTGTTTTCTCCGGCAGGTCCCCATGTGGTGTTGAATCTAACGTTTTTCCCTTTGCCTCCCCAGCATCATCAGATTCTTCCTCAGAAGAATCCTCCTGATTTACTGTAGAGGAGTGATTTTGTTTTTTCTTGACATTTGCCAAGCCCATCTGAAGCTTTATCTGACGAACTAGATCTTGTGCGCGCAGCTTTTGTAACTCAGCATCAGATTGTACAATCTTTTGTTGCTGCTCTTCAACCGATTCTTCAGCAGTCCCTTCCACGGTAGAACCCGTGGTCGTCTCGTCTTCTATTTCGCCCGTATCAGAAAGCGCAACTTCAAGGCGCGCTTCCCCCTGAATGGTTTCCATAGCCAAGCGGTCGACCATTTCTTCATGCGTCCGGGCAATCTCATCACCCGGCGCATTTTCAATGTTCTTCATGGCCTCAGCAACATTATTCTGCTGCTTCACCTGACGCAATTGCGTTTTCAGCTTTTTGAGCGCACGTAGATGCTCTTTCTCAGCCTCTTTAATCCGCTTGTATTCTTCCGGTGTCATAGTGTCTGCGTTACAGATCCAGAATATTAGTTAGGGCGGATTATTCAGTTTGCGTCCGCTGCTTCCCGATCGTTTTAGCACCCTGCTCAAGCTCCTGATCCGGAAGTTCAACAGCCGGCGACTCAGTTTTTGTGCCCTGATCACCTCCGCCTACACCCATTTCAAGCTTAAACTGCTTCACAATTTCAGACGCTCTAATATTTTCGGCATCTTCTTCAATACGCAGTGCCTCAACATCGAACGAGTCCAGCGCTATTTCTATACGTGCTTCGTTCAGTGCAGCTTCTTCGTTTACGCGCTGAATCATTTCGTCGTGGGTCTGATCCAATCCACCCACTTCAAATTGCTCCATGGCATCTGCAACTTTAGACTGCCATTTTGAGCGTTCGTGTGCACGTAAAGCTTCTTTGGCTTCCTGAATCTTCCGATCCTTCTCGCGCATGAAAGCTTTTTTAACCTGCAATGCTTTGTCGTATGCTGCAGAAGCATATTTCAGCTGCTCTTTTGTACGACCCAGCGTATCCCGTCCTTTTTCGAGTTGCATCGCATAGCGTTCTGCCAAATCATCACGACCAGCCTGAATGCTTGCCTTAATTTTAGAAGTAACGTCTGTCACCTCACGTTCAGTACGACGGAGTTCTTTTTGAAGCAATACTACATTTGCCTTCACCGTCGCAATATTCTCATTCATCTTCGGGACTTGGTCATTTAACTCCCGAATATTCTGTTCAAGAATTAAACGCGGATCCTCCATAGCAGAGATAGCACCGCCAAAAACTGATTTAATCCAGCGTGAAAAACGTTTAAAGATTGACATGGGTAGGGTTTATATTGTTATCGAAGCTTAATGCCGTCTAGAATATAGCTGTTCTGCATGTAACGATCTTTATTCGCTGAAAGATGCACTCCCAACGGCATAAATACATGCACTTCTTAAAATTAAGAGTCTCAGGCGTAATTTTAGTGATATTAGATTGTATTGTAAACAACAACAGACTCAGAAATTATGAAGAGCGCAAATTAATTGCCTTTTTCCTACATACCTAGAGCAAAACATCAGACTAATTTGCGCCTTGCCAGCCAGCTTTCGTATACCGATCCATTAGCATAGAAGTTTTATCAGGGGCTTCAGCGCCAAATTGCATAGCAGATCTGATGCGTTTTTCAAAGCCAGGTAGATCAAACGCTGTGCCGGCATGTAAAGTAGCGAGTACATCCCCCTTGTTCACAGGATCACCCACTTTCAGGCCAAGAACCACTCCTGCTGCAGGATCAACAACATCTTCTTTTTTCAATCGGCCGGCTCCCAAAGCCACTGTAATTTTGCCAATCTCAAGTGCGTTGATGCTTGTCACAAATCCGCGTTCATGCTCCAGCGCACGTATTTCAACGACGTGGTTTGCAGCCGGATAGCTGTCCGGGTTTTCAATAACCCTTGTGTCTCCACCCTGTGCATGGACAAGCTCAATTAGTTTATCCAGCGCTTTACCATTATCAACGACTTCTTTGGCTTTCAGATATCCTTCCTGGGGATCCTTTGCGACATTACCAAGCCATAACATTTCGCCGGCCAATGTAAGCGTCACTTCCATGAGATCAGGTATCCAGGCTCCTTGTAAACACCGAATACTCTCGTACATTTCCGGCCAATTCCCTGCGGCATATCCCAGAGGCTCGTCCATTGACGTCATCCAGGCGACGGTAGGTTTACCAAATTTTTCTCCGATGGCGACCAATAGTTCAGCCAGTTTTCTCGCTTCTTCTGTCGTTTTCATGAAAGCGCCCGTACCGCATTTCACATCTAGCACAAGTGCATCCACTCCGGCCGCAATCTTTTTGCTCATGATGGATGGTGCGATGAACGAGATATTCTCGATGGTGGCTGTCACATCCCGGAGCGCATAGATCTTGCGATCGGCCGGCGCAATTTCTGTAGTTTGGCCAATCATCACCACGCCAATATCCGCCAACTGCGCTTTGTAGGTTGCCGCATCCAGATTCACCTGGAATCCAGGAATGCTCTCAAGCTTATCCAATGTGCCGCCGCTATGCCCAAGGCCACGGCCAGAAATCATGGGAACAGGTACACCACATGCAGCGACAATCGGAGCAAGCAACAGAGAGACTTTGTCACCTACGCCACCCGTAGAATGTTTATCAACTTTGATTCCGGGTATCGAAGAAAGGTCTAAAACCTCGCCAGAATAAAGCATCGCATGCGTCAAAGCACTTGTCTCCTCTGCATTTAATCCGTTGAGAAATGCAGCCATCAGAAAGGCGCTCATCTGATAATCGGGCAAATCTCCCGTAGTATAAGCATCGACCAATGCATGAATGGCTTGCGCCGGCAGATCTTTGCCATCGCGCTTTCGGGCAATCAGGTCTATAGGATTAAACGTTTTTCTGGAATTGAACGTCATAGCGCCAACGCAAAAAAGGCGATCCGTATAAACAGATCGCCTCTAAATTCTTCTAATAAATACCAGCAACTACTTCTTTTTACCGTAGCGGCGCTGGAATTTCTCAACGCGGCCTGCCGTATCCACATACTGACGGCGACCTGTGTAAAAAGGATGGTTGGTAGAATCTACCTCAGATACATATTCATCTGTGCCCATGGTAGACTTCGTCTCTATAATGGAGCCATCTGCAAGCTTTACTTTGACGATTTTGTATTCTGGATGGATATCGTTTTTCATGGTCACATTGCCTCAAAAGGCGTCAATTTTTTCAGAGTCGTTTGTTACTCACAAGGAAAACGCAGGTTTCATATCCTCTGAGCTCGAATGAGATTCTCCCC
>JBGCEN010000097.1:0-14988 GCA_045106435.1 Rhodothermales bacterium | reverse complement strand
GCAGGGAGACTGATTAGCATTGTGTTTGATGGTATGCCTTCCATGGCTATTTTCAGTGCACTTGTTTTTGAACTAGTCATCGCAGCCGTTAGTCTTATAGCTTTTTCACGCCATCTTCTGGGGCGTGCAAATAGCTCGAATAAATCAACCGGATTAATAGCCTAATTCGGCAATTCGGGTGAACGGAGAATGCTTTTCACCCGATAAACATATGGAGTTTTAACATGTCCCCATTTTTACTCATGCTCTTGTAGTTCTCAATTCTTGCTTACGCTGTTGTGGGCGGTGTTTTTTTAGCTTTTTCAGACTTCATCATGCGCTCATTAGCATCAACTCCGAAGGGTGCGATAGGAATGCAGATCATCAATCGCGAAGTGTTTCGCTGGGTCTTTATGACTTTGTTCATCACACTTGCACCATTATCTATTATGATGGCGGCATATGGTTTTATATATATCGAAGGCTACCTGGGCTTTCTCATGATTTTTGCCGGATTAAGTTATTTCATGGGTTGTTTTGGCGTTACCGTGATCCATAATGTTCCGATGAATAATACACTTGCTCAGCATGTGGCAAATACTGCGGAACTGACGCTATATTGGGAAATCACTTATATACCTCGTTGGACATTTTGGAATAATGTTAGAACTGCTGCATGTATATTTTCAGCATTTCTAGTATTGATTGGTTTGACACATCACATCAGTCATAAAGGTTTTGATTGACCGCTTTGGGCCAAATTCAGAACTTTAGGTACATGCGCGTTGTTTCCGGTGCTTGTTTTAAAGCAGACGTCAATTTTTAGTTTAGATTAGACAGGAAATGGCCCAAAGCAGAAGTAGTGCATATGATTGGATGCTTCTAACTGAAGATCAATTAGTGCTATTTATTTGAACTAGGCTGCATCGTGTAAATTTCGATTAGCTTTGCATTGAGAAGGATGTGAGTAATTTTGTTCCCAGACATCTAAGTCGTCTGGTAGCATTGGTTTGCCAGCGAAATATCCTTGGATGACATCACAGCCTACGACCTCTAGAAAACGATATTGTTGCTCAATTTCTATGCCTTCAGCGACAGTTTCATAGCCAAGAGCACTCGCCATCCTGATAACAGCAACCAATATTGTTTCGTTTTTTTCAGAAACCCCAATGTCCGCAATTAATGACCTGTCGATTTTAAGTGTATCGAACGGTAGGCTAGATAACTGAGACAAATTCGAAAACCCTGTACCAAAATCATCAAGGCCAATAGAAATTCCAACTTCTCTTAACATCTCTAACTGTTTTTTAGTTTCGCCAAATTTTGACATTGCCATTGATTCCGTTATTTCCAGCTCTATGGATTTTGCAGGCACATCATTTTCTTCAAGAAGTTTTAAAGTGTCGGGTAAGAATTCTTGCGAGCCAAACTGCGATGGCGCAATATTGATGGCAATTTTACGGTCAAGACCCTGATCAGCCCACCTTTTGCTTTGTTCGAGAGCTAACTCCATAACTTTTCGACCAAGCGGAATTATCAATCCCGTCTCTTCAGCCACAGAGATAAACACTTCAGGGGAAATCAATCCGTGTTCAGGATGCTTCCAACGAGCTAAAGCTTCAACACCTGATAGCTGACCCGATATAACGTTCACTTTTGGCTGAAATTGCAAGAAAATCTGATCGTTAGAAATTGCTGTTATAAGTGCTTGTTCAATCCAATTTCTATATTTGATCTTTTCGTGCATCGGCTTTTGAAAAAGGACAAAATCTCTTATCTCATCGCGTTTTGCCGCATACATTGCCAGATCCGAATATTTTAGTAGTTCTAACGGGTTACTTGTATGTTCAGGAAAATTGGCCGCGCCAATGCTGATACTAGATGTTATTTGATTACTTTCACAATAAAATGGCTTCTTGAATGCGTTTGATATTTGGTTGGCAATCTTGCGTAATGCTAACTCATCGTATGAACCCGGCAGTATAGCAACGAACTCATCGCCTGCATAACGCGCTACAACTATGTCGGTAGGAGGGCGGTCACAAAGCTCACCAAAATTAGACATACACATGTCCAACTGTTCGTGCGATCTATTAAAACCTTCAACTACGATTCGATCAGCTGCTTGCTTTAGAAACTCGTCACCCACATGGTGCCCAAAGGTATCGTTAATTCGTTTGAAGCCATTAATATCCATGAACAGTACGGTGCATTTATTCCGGTGCTCATCTTTGCTGATTTCGGTCAGCATATGCTGAACAACAGCTCTATTCGGCAGTTTTGTCAGTGCATCAGAATAGGCTAAGATATTCATTCGGACGATATTTGAATTTATTCTGCGTACTAATCCTCTGAAACTATCTGCTAAATTTCCGACATCACACATACATTCTACGTCAATCGGGTGATCAAAGTTACCTTGCGCAATAGTATCCGCGCTTTTTTTAAGTTGCAAGATTTGTTGGGAGAGCTTTTTAGCAGCTAAGTAAGTAATTGTTGTAGGAATTAATACCAAACTCACCATAAAGTTGAACGTTGTGAGACTAAACCCTTCAACAATGGGTGTGTAGATATATGCCATAAACACGATTAAGCTTGTCACTACACCGCACAATAAAGCAAATCTATTTGGTATACTATTCAGGCCCACACCTTTTTGCATAAAACCACTCCATAATTTATTTTAATAAACATAGCTAAGGAAAAGCATCATGCTTCGATCATCAAATCGATCGACCTGATTGTCTTCTACAATTCAAATTTCAATAAACGTTCAAAAATATCACTAAAATTACAACTATATTTCCATTTCTAAGCGATTAGCTGAATAGATGCCTTAACCTTCCAAAACAAAGAAGGAATAATCAGTTGATATTCCATGGCAGAGGAATTGAATATGCATAATCTAAACAAAAAAATGTCGCCCAGTGGGGTGGACAGGCTGCAACCTCGGCATTTACGGGTCTGTCGCAAACTTTGTCGTAGGGTAAATTGATCCTATTTATCAATAAACTACATGGAATGTGGGGGCAGCGCATCGCTTACGCCTAGTTTACGGCATACCCTAATAAGAATCTTATCCTGAATGTAAAAAACCGCCTTTAAATCAAAGGCGGTTTCTGATTTGTATTTCTGAGAATTGTAGTTTAAAACTCATTCCAACTTTCATCTTGAGAATCTAATATAATTAATGTCATTGATGAGATTGCTTTCCAAACTAATTTACTCGCACTAAATGCCGGGGTTGAGGCTGCACGCGCAGGTGAAGCGGGAAAAGGCTTCGCTGTTGTAGCTCAAGAAGTTCGTGAGCTTGCTGGGCGTTCTGCAGGCGCGGCAAAAGAAATCAAGATTTTGATTAGTTCATCAAGTACTCAAGTTGAAAATGGTGTTGAGCTGGTTCAAAAAACCGGAGAATCTTTGGCGAAAATCGCCGAGCATGTTAACGTAATCGATGATCAAATTGGTACGATTTCTTCCGGTGCATCTGAGCAATTGGTTGGGATTCAGGAGGTCAATAGTGCCGTGAATTCTATGGATCAGCTAACACAACAAAATGCTGCAATGGTCGAAGAAAATACAGCTGTAACCCATCAAATGTCTGACGAGGTTGTAAGTTTGTCCGGTTTAATTCAACGATTCCAGCTCATGGAAAGCGGTAATAGTCCTACATCTAATGCCGAAGTGCCCAAATATCGCGAAGCGTCATAAACAAACATGTATGATCTAGCGACCTAACGTTTTCAAAGTCAGTAACTCATTTAATCCGCAGTTGTTTTTTAAAGCGTCCTGCGGATTTTTTGAATTTTAAAATCAAGTTTATCACTATAAATTTCAAAGGAACGTTTTTGTGTAGTCTTTGAGGTAGCTAAGATTTTTTTGTGACTTGTATAAAAGATATTTAGAATATTTGCTTTGCAGAAATATCTCCACTTCATTGATGTTTTTATTATTGACTCCTGAAAATCTTTGAGTTAATCGTTTAACTGTTAATCGTTTAACTCGCTTTTGGGAGGAGTGAAGAATTTGGTACAGCGTATTTCTATTAAGGATGTAGCTAAGGAAGCTGGTGTGTCTACCGCCACCGTTTCTAACGTTTTTAGTGGGAAAAAGCCTGTTAATTCCGATCTTGTCGCCAAAGTTAAATCAGTAGCTGAAAAATTGGGTTTTAAAATAAATAAAGCGGCTTCTTTGCTTAGATCTGGCAAAACTCGCGTTGTAGCTGTTCTTGTCCCCGATTTAAAAGATACCTTCTTTTCAACCATTGTATCAGAACTTGAAACGCAAGCCTTCGAAGATGGGTATGATGTAATTGTTGCAAGTTCCCACAATAGTCTTGATGCTGAAGTCTCGCGCTTGAATGCGTTGATGGGTTGGGAGCCAGCCGGCTTAATAGTCGTGCCCTGCTCTGGCACAATTCCTGAAGAACTTGTTCAGATAAATAAAGAATTTCCACTTGTGTTGGTCGATCGGATTGCTTCAGAAAATGCAATTGCCGATACGGTCACTATTGATAATTTTGCAGCGGGGGAAATGGCCGCTCAACATGTTCTCGAATTGGGTCATGATGATGTTTTATTGGTTGTCTCTGATCTTGAGTTTCCACCAATTTCAGAGCGAGCAAATGGTGCTGAAACTATAATTGAAACGCGTACGGGCCTCTCGCCAAAAATTTTACAGTTAGGTTCAGATATGTCCAAAGGAGCAGAAACATTCTCTCGATGGTTGGATAAGAACGGTGCACCTGGCGCAGTGATTGCGCTCAACAATGTAACCTCTCTGAGTGTACTTTCTGCTTTTGCTGAAAAAGGTATCGACATACCAGGTACGACGTCATTTGTGGCCTTTGATGATTATGCATGGATGTCCGCCCGCAACACTGGCCTGACAGCAGTTCGGCAGCCAGCCGATGAAATTGCTTCGGCGGTTTGGCAGAGATTAAAACTTAGAATGGAAGATAATTCTGGGGTTGAAATTACACCAACTATTTTATCGGCTGAATTAATTGAACGTGCATCTGTGCGAACAATAGATAAAGAGTCAAAAGAATTTGGGACCCGCATCGCTCAATAGCGATGTCAGGTTTTGAAAATTCCGACATCGTATATTTGAATGTCGGTGTATTAAACTAAAAGCGGTGGAGGCTGCTTAACTAAGGGAGGAATATAAGAGATTAGGATTTAAGTGCGCACGGGGTTGCCTACGAAAACGTCCCCGCGCGCGAACAAAATCCTGAACACCGCTGGTTTTGAAAGCAGAATTGACGTTCAGTTAAATGTCCAAAGTGTGAAAGAAGTCGCTAAACGCGATTACAACACACCGGTCAGTTGGCCGAGCCAACATTCACCAAACGTTTTCTACCAGTTTTTTTAAATGAGTACCAGTTTTTTGAAGCTTTGCGCTGCATGTTCAAAAACCGGTAATTACAAATACTTCTTATTGGAGGAAATATAATGATTAAATTTACAAAAAAGACAGCTGGTCTTCTAGCTTTGTCAGCATCTATTCTCGCAGGATCTGCAATGTCGTCATCTGCAATGGAGGGCACTGTTGCTTTCCTTATGCCAGATCAGGCATCTACGCGTTATGAACAAAATGATTTCCCTGGCTTTAAAGCTGAAATGGAAAAACTTTGTGCAGACTGTAAGGTCATTTATCAAAATGCCGACGCTGACGTTGCAAAACAACAACAGCAGTTTAACTCTGTAATTGCACAGGGTGCTACAGTGGTAGTTTTAGATCCAGTTGATTCAGCTGCTGCAGTTTCTTTGGTAAAATTGGGTCAAAGCCAAGGCGTTAAAGTCATCGCTTATGATCGTCCGATCCCAGGCGGTGGTGCAGACTACTACGTTTCATTTGACAATGAAGGCATTGGGCAAGCAATTGCTGAATCTCTTGTAAATCACCTTATTGACTCTGGTGTAAGCCCAGACAGTGGTGGATTGCTTCAGATTAACGGTTCACCAACTGATGCGGCTGCAGGCTTGATCAAAGCTGGTATCCATAAAGGTATCGACGATAGCGGTTATAAATTGCTTGCTGAATTTGATACACCAGATTGGGCTCCACCAAAAGCACAGCAATGGGCTGCAGGTCAGGTAACACGTTTTGGCGCTGACATTATCGGCATTGTTGCTGCTAATGATGGTACAGGTGGCGGTGCAATTGCTGCGCTTAAAGCCGGTGGTGCTGATCCGCTTCCACCAGTAACAGGTAATGATGCAACAATCGCTGCATTGCAGTTGATCATTGCTGGTGACCAGTACAACACAATTTCAAAACCAAGTGAAATTGTTGCTGCTGCTGCTGCCAACATAGCTGTTAAGTTCCTAAGTGGTGAAACACCTGAAGCCGTAACAACGCTTTATGACACACCATCAGAGCTATTTGTTCCAGCTGTTGTAACTGCAGAAAACCTGAAAGCCGAAATTATCGACACAGGTCTTCACTCAGCTGAAACACTTTGCACAGGTCGCTATGCAGACGGTTGTGCAAAACTAGGCATAAACTAATAGCCTTTTTACTTCCGATGTCCGGTTGCCAATTTTGCAGCCGGACATTCCAACTCTCCCAACAATTTAAATTTTGAAAGTTCAAAACGTGTGTCTAAGATGACAGATAATAAAAATCCGCCTGGCGAAGTAATTTTGAGTCTAAAGGGTGTCTCAAAAAATTTCGGTGCAGTGTCAGCCTTGACTGATATCGATCTCGACGTTCATGCTGGGGAAGTAGTAGCCCTTGTAGGTGACAATGGTGCTGGCAAGTCAACGCTTGTTAAAACACTCGCTGGTGTACATCAGCCGAGCAGCGGCACGATCTCTTATCAAGGTAAACCCGTAATTATTGATAACCCGAGTGCAGCGTTAGATTTAGGTATTGCAACAGTTTTCCAAGATTTGGCCTTATGCGAAAATCTTGATGTAGTTGCCAATATCTTTCTGGGCCAAGAGATGTCTCCCTATGCGCTGGATGAAGTGACCATGGAAAAGAGATCCTGGACATTGCTCAACGAGTTATCCGCCCGGATTCCAAGTGTGCGTGATGTTGTGGCATCGCTATCGGGTGGACAGCGTCAAACTGTTGCTATTGCGCGTTCGCTTTTGTCTGACCCGAAAATTGTGATGCTTGATGAGCCAACAGCCGCTCTTGGTGTCGCGCAGACAGCTGAAGTTCTTAATTTGATAGACCGCATCAGAAACAAGGGATTGGGCGTCATTGTCATCAGCCACAATATGGAAGATGTACGTGCCGTAGCCGATCGCATCGTTGTTCTACGTCTTGGTAAAAATAACGGCATCTTCACTCCAGAAGCTACAAATACCGAACTTGTTGGCGCCATAACAGGGGCTGCCGATAATTCTGTTTCACGACGCGAAGAGCGTAAAAAAGGCGAAAATGAGCCTTCAAGAGGAAAACATGTCTGAGAACTCAAATAGTAAAACATCAGGTCAAAACCCGATTGATCAAAAAGATGTGAGTGTTCCATTGGATCGCGCGGATGTTCGCGTCAACCACAATGATGGTATTATGGGATCAATTCGAGCATTCTTTGATCGTGTTCGTTCTGGTGATCTGGGTTCTTTACCGGTTGTTGTAGGGTTGGTTATTATTTGGACGGTGTTTGGGATACTAAACCCGTTATTCTTATCGGCAAATAATATCGTAAATCTCCTTTTTGATTCCGCGACTGTCGGTGTCATTGCCTTAGGCGTTGTGTGTGTTTTGATGGTGGGTGAAATTGACCTGTCAGTCGGCTCAATAAGTGGCGTGTCCTCAGCTGTACTAGGCGTCCTTTGGGTAAACCAAGGTTATCCAATTATTGTTGCAATTATAGCAGCCATTGTTTTGGGTGGTCTCATAGGCCTGCTGTATTCTTATTTGTTTAATCGCTTCGGAATGCCAAGCTTTGTATCAACACTTGCAGGCTTGTTAGGGTTCTTGGGTCTACAGCTTTATTTGTTGGGAACAACTGGGTCCATTAACTTGGAATATGGTTCTAACATAGTGAACTTCGGACAGCTGATGACAGTACCTGATGCTATTTCATATGTTCTTGCGATTATTCCCGGCATTGCAATATTCATTGCAGGACAACGTACAATTTCTCAACGTCATGCAGCAAACCTATCGGCCCCATCTATGGGTGGTCTCATATTCAAAGTCCTAATTATTACGGCAACTTTATTAGCTGTAACGCTTTATCTAAATCAAGCGCGCGGTATTCCGTGGATGTTTGTTCTATTTGTCGTGTTGGTTGTGGCTATGCATTATGGGCTAACACGCACAAAATGGGGTCGCTCGATGCATGCCGTAGGTGGTAACCGCGAAGCAGCTCGCCGTGCGGGTATCAATGTTAAATTCATATATACGACTGCATTCGTCGCTTGTTCGACGCTTGCAGCAACAGGTGGAATCCTGGCGGCATCTCGCCTTGCGTCTTCCTCCCAGCAAGCTGGTACCGGCGATGTTAATCTTAATGCTATTGCGGCAGCAGTCATCGGTGGTACCAGCCTGTTTGGTGGACGAGGTAGCGCCTATGCTGCTCTACTTGGTATTATTGTTATCTCATCAATTTCCAGTGGCCTGACGATGTTAAACTTGTCTTCTTCGCTGCGATTTATGATTACCGGGGCAGTACTTGCGATTGCCGTTATTGTTGATTCGCTGGCTCGTAAGTCTCGCGTTTCTCATGGTCGTGCGTAATTTTAGAACGAGGAAATAATCATGGATTTTAACATGGATGGCAAATATGCAGCTGTTACTGGCGCAGCCTCTGGAATTGGTCTTGAAAGCGCAAAGGCCATGTTGGCTGCTGGTGCGAAAGTTGCACTTGTTGATTATGCAGAAGATCGTTTGAATGACATTTGTGCAGAACTTGGCGATAATGCGGTGCCGATAGTAACCAATTTGCTCGAACCAGCAAGCGTCACGCAAATGATGCCGCAAATTATGGATAAGTTGGGTGGCTTGGATGTTTTTCATGCCAATGCTGGGGGGTATGTTGGCGGTGAAATATTGAATGGAAATCCCGATGAATGGGATAGGATGTTAAACTTAAACATCAATTCTGTTTTTCGGTCTGTGCATGCAGTGCTGCCACATATGGTGGAAAAGCAAACAGGTGATATCATTATAACATCGTCGATTGCTGGTATTATTCCTGTTGTATGGGAGCCTATATATACCGCTTCCAAACATGCTGTTCAGGCTTTTACCCATACGGTACGCCGTCAGATATCAAAACATGGTGTGCGTATTGGCGCAGTTCTTCCAGGTCCTGTTGTTACAGCTCTGCTTGACGATTGGCCACAGGAAAAAATGGATGAAGCGCTAGCAAATGGCAGCTTGATGCAACCAAAAGAAGTCTCTGACTGCATTATGTTTATGCTCTCTAGACCCCGTAATGTCACCATTCGTGATATTGTAGTTTTACCAAATAGTGTTGATCTCTAATGAATTCAAAATCGAACAAGAAATATTTTATCGGCATAGACGTCGGTACCGGCAGCGCTCGAGCTGGAGTTTTTGATAGCTCGGGAACATGTCTGGGTGTTGGCAAGAAAACAACAACGCTTTATCGTGATACTGGTCATATTGTTGAACAGTCTAGTGATGACATCTGGAGTGCTGTATGTCATTCCGTCAAAGACGCGGTTAAAGCTGCTGATATAGATGTAAAACATGTTGTGGGTATCGGTTTTGATGCAACTTGCTCACTTGTAGTTATTGGTGCTGATAACAAACCGATGCCGGTTGGGTCCTCAGGCGATTCTAAACGCAATATTATGGTCTGGATGGATCATCGCGCAGCCGAACAAGCTACTCGTATTAATGCCACAAAACATCGAGTTTTAGATTATGTCGGTGGTGTGATTTCTCCGGAAATGGAAACCCCAAAATTGCTTTGGTTGAAAGAAAATCAATCTGACATTTTTAACAACGCCAAACATTTTTTTGATTTGACTGATTTTCTCACGTGGAAAGCTTCCGATGATCTTGCGCGATCTGTTTGTACAGTAAGTTGCAAATGGACCTACATGGCTCATGAGCAATCTTGGGATAAATCTTATTTTGATGAGATTGGGTTATCGGAATTATCTGATAATAATTTTGAACGTATAGGTTCAAAAATTGTTGATGCTGGGACAAGCCTAGGTGATGGTCTAACGAAAGTAGCTGCAAAAGAGTTGGGACTTCTGAAAGGAATACCTGTGGCTGCAGGCTTAATAGATGCTCACGCTGGCGGTGTCGGTACCATTGGCGCAGCATCGGGCGATGGATCCCCGACATCACGTATGGCTTATGTGTTTGGCACGTCAGCTTGTACGATGTCATCATCAGAAAAAGAGGCATTTGTACCCGGTGTTTGGGGCCCCTATTTCTCTGCTATGGTTCCAGGTCTTTGGCTTAGCGAAGGTGGACAGTCTGCTGCAGGTGAAGCTATAGCTCATTTACTTAAATTACATCCAAGTTATGCTTCGGCCTCGATAGAAGCAAAATACATGGGTTACACCTTGCCCGATTATCTTCTACACCTGATTGACAAAAAGGATCTTGCGCCTTCGGATGTTGTATCGTTAGCTAAACAGCTTGTTGTTGTGCCAGAATTTTTGGGTAATCGTGCGCCTTTCGCAGATCCAAACGCTAGAGCTATTATCTCCGGCCTCAGTTTAAATACGAGTGTAGACAGTCTCGTAGGACTTTATGTCGCAGGTATTGTTGGACTTGGTTATGGTCTGCGTCAGATTTTAAATGTTCAGGCAGAAAATGGCGTAACGCCTGATACAGTTGTAATGAGCGGTGGCGCAGGTGAAAACTCACTTGTAAGACAATTAATTGCAGATTCTGCCAATATTATTGTGACTGGGCCAGGTAGCGAAGAACCTGTTCTTCTTGGCGCGGCTATGTTGGGGGCAGTTGCAGGTAATGCTCATCCAACATTGAAAGATGCAATGTCGACTATGTCTAGTCTTGGTGATGTATTTACGCCTTCAAAAGGTTCTGTATCTGAATTGCATACGCGCCGGTTTGAAGCGTTTGAGGCGCTGCAGGCAGCCTCCAAACTTATACATGAAGAATAACATGACTGAGAAACTTGTAATATTTGACTGCGACGGTGTGCTTGTTGACAGCGAGTTGATTTCTCTTGGTCTACTGATTGAATACTGTTCCAAATATGATGTGCAGGTATCTTTGGAAGAAGCCTGTGAAATTTTTCTTGGAAAACCAGTTAATGATTCAGCATCAGAAGTAAATCGGATAATGGGAACCAGTGTACCTGATGTAGATATCGACTTATTCCAAGAGCAGATTTTTGAACGGTTTGATAAGGAATTAAATGCCGTTGAAGGTGTGATCAAGGCATTAGAACAAATAGACTATCCAGTGTGTGTAGCTTCTTCAAGTAATCTCAGTCGTATTCAGCTGTCGCTAAGAAAAACAGGTTTGGATAAATTTTTTACGAAATATTTGTTCAGCACAGACATGGTAGCTAGAGGAAAACCACATCCGGATGTTTTTCTATATGCCTGCGAGAGAATGAATGTTCATCCGAAGGATGCAATAGTTATTGAAGATAGTCCTGCAGGACTAATGGCTGCAAAAGCGGCGGGTATAAAAACAATAGCGTTTGCCGGCGGCGTCCACGCTGAACAAGCAAAGTTGATAGAAAAACTCCTCCCGCTTTCTCCAGATATCTTAATTCACAACATGATGGAACTACCGCCTCTAATAGAATCTCTCTTGATGGAATAAATGACTGGTTAGAAAAGTTGGAATATTGAAAAGCACCTCATTTATCCGTGCTTGCACAATGAAGAAACTAAGAAGAATTACGCACCTGATTAGGGTGTAATACGCACATGTAAATTAAAGGGAAGATAGCAATAATGAAATTTTTTGTTGATACAGCAGATGTTGCAGCAATAACTGAACTTAATGATATTGGCTTAATTGATGGCGTGACGACTAATCCGTCTTTGATCCTCAAATCGGGTCGAGATATCATTGAGGTAACAAAAGAGATTTGTGGTTTGGTTGACGGTCCAGTGTCTGCAGAAGTGACCTCAATGGATTATGAAAGCATGATGCGTGAATCGGCCGTGTTAGCTAAAATTGCAGACAATGTTTGCATCAAGTTGCCTTTAACATTAGACGGTTTGAAAGCTTGTAAAGCTCTGACGTCTGCAGGCCACAAAACAAACGTCACGTTATGTTTCTCAGCAAACCAAGCATTACTTGCTGCCAAGGCAGGCGCAACTTATATTTCGCCATTCATAGGAAGGCTTGATGATATCAATATCGATGGAACACAGCTGATCCGTGACATACGTCAGATCTACGATAACTACCCTAGTCTTAAAACCGAAATATTGGCAGCATCTTGTCGGACGCTCAATCACGTTAGTGATGTGGCAAAGATTGGTGCTGATGTGGCTACGATTCCACCGGATGTGATCAAGAAACTTGTCGATCATCCTTTAACAAAATCTGGATTGGAGCAATTCGTTTCTGATTGGAAGAAAACCGGTCAAACAATTGCCTAGTGACCATTACTCTAGTTTCCTAGTCGTGAAGGCTCACCCAGTTTTCACGACTACCTTAACCCGGTCATTTTTAATGACCGGGTTCTTTTACTAGTCGAATGTAGTGCTTGAATTTGGCCCTTGCTGCAGAAATGGAACTAATTAAGATGCTAAATTACATCCAATTAGAGACGTTAAAATCGATTGACGAACAAGGTACTATCGAGGGGGCGGCTCGTGCGCTGTGTGTCAGTTTCAATCGTTGAAACTTGTCGCTTTAAATCTACTAGACATGCGGTGTTTTGCTTTCGATTAACAATCAACGCATCAGGACGGTAAGTCGGGCCTTTCGGTTCTGGATCGTAGTCTGTTTGTAACTCAGCCAAACGAGCCGCATCGTTTGATTGAATGAGGCTTAGATATTTAGGGTCAATTCCAAACTTCAGACCTTTATTGATGACAGATAGCTCTTCAACGTATTGCGAAATGATCTCCAGAATTTTTTCTTGAGCGGTACCATCATTGCGGGGAAACATCATATAGTAAGTCGCCAAAGAACTTGAGTTAGCCAATACTGGATCGGTACGTGCCGCCCTTGCTTGTGCAAGTGTCTTATCAATTGTCTCCTTGGCCAGATTTTTTAGGTCTGGATGGATCAGATCAAGATCAAGTTCCGGAATGCTACCATGAAGAAGATTGCATGGTGGTTGTGTGTTATTGTTCATAGGGAAATCCATTAATTCTAAGCAACCTGGACATGGCTACGCTGATCAATCTAGATCGTGTGCACAAGAACAACGCATTATCCAAAGTATAAGGCACGCATCATGCTTTGCTCACCAAGTAGGTTGCTTGTTTCAAATTTAATTATTGAGATGGTCTAATTGTTGTTACGCACTGCGAAAGACACATGGACAATAGCACAAAGCGAAAAGCCTTGCGTACAGATGCAGCATCTATCGAAAAACAACGTCAAAACAAAAAACGGGATATTCCCTATGGGGATTTTAGTATAAAGATTCGCATAGCCGTACTCCTATTCCTGTAGGTGTTGCGGTCAGGCCTTCGTGAAGTGTTGGTAGCACTCGCGAGGGCCGATTTATGTCAGGAAGCATGGTTCGCTCTCCGACCAAAAGAAATTAGCCCGGAATATCTGCTACGGCAACACGAAAAGAACAGGCCGGGAACAAAATTCTAGGTTATGGTTAATGAAATAAAGGAGTTGGAGCTTTTTTCTGGGATGCCGCTTTGTGCTGCGATTCAGAAAAAATAGTACTTCCGTTAAAATGCTGCATTGTGCCACATTCAGACATACCGCCTGGAAAGAGTTGGTATTTTAATTTTTTATTGCGAGTTTCGCGTTGCGGACGAAGTAGACTTTCACCGGATTGTTCGAATGACTGCTTTCCCAATGAAAAGCTCAAACAGCAAAGAGCCAGATGCGTTCGCACCAAGCTCTTCTTACCAAATGTTTTAAGCTACTTGATGGCTAGGATATCGAAGTTGTGGACGTTTGCCACGACACCGTTGTCCCATCCGCCAGCTACAAGTTCCGAAGCCTTTTCATTCAGCAGCCCAGCAACCTGACCAGCGAAGTGTGCTTCGCGGCCAGAGTTGTCGGCAAAGATGTCGAAAATGGCGAAGTTGTTTTCGTCGATCTGAAGCGCAGCCCAGAACAACGTGTTGGGTTCGGTCTCTGCAACAATGGGGCCTGCGGCGGTCAGAAGCGTTGCAAGTTCTTGGCCCTTCCCGGGTGCTGCTTCAAGCTTGATATAGGTTGCGGTTGTTGCCGAGTACAGGTCAACCGGGGCTTTGACAGACAGAACGTCAGAATTGTTGATGTTCGCAACAACACCATCATCCCAGCCATCTGCGACCAGCGTATCAGCGTTTTCGTTCAAGGTCGCTGCAACAGCGCCGGAGAAGTGGGCATTGCGGGCTTGTGCGTCTTCGAAGATGTCAAAGATCGCGAGCGTGTCTTCGGCTTTCAGCGCGAACCAAAGGACGGTGCCCGGCTCGGTTTCCTTAACGATAGGGGCCGCCCCGGCTAGAAACTCTGCGAAGGCTTCGGTCTGGCCCTCAGCGGCGGGCATGGCGATGTAGCTGGCAGTATGATTATCCATTGGGTTTTCCTGTGCGGTTACCGGAGTTGTAATAAGAGCCAAAGCGGCGAGTGTGTTAAGGATTTGCGTTTTCATTTTCGTCTCCTGATTTGAGTTTCATCGTGTTTGTTTCGATGCACTCTTCTCCCACGCCAGATGGTTCAGATGCCAATACCGAACTTCTATTATTCGATAGACACAGGCTATTGAATTTGCTTAGGTGGTCAGGAACGTGACCTGACAAGGAGTACGGCAATGGAAATGAACCAGATCAGATATTTTCTCGCTGTCTGCGAACATCGCAATTTCACCCATGCCGCCAGTGCCTCAAATGTCTCCCAGCCGTCGCTGACAACTGCGATCAAGAAGCTTGAGGACGAACTTGG